>CAJLPK010000005.1 GCA_905208455.1 uncultured Bacillota bacterium | reverse complement strand
ACCGCCCCAAAAGTAGGGTACTTTTCCTACCAACGACAGGGCGTTTTGTACCAGGACCTTGCGTGTAGCGCTGCACTGTAACCCGTTTAAGATTTGCAGCAGCTGCGCATCGGTGATGGTGGGAATGTTCCCTATATCCGCGCCGCCGTACAACGTCTTTTTCAAGGAATCGGACATAGTGGCGATGGCTTCAGCGTAGGTGGTGTTGGTATCGCTGTACAGAGCGTCCGGCACAATGCCAAACGCTTGATAGACGACTGTTTCATCCAAGGGATGAATGCTGCATTCGACGTACCGTACAAGAGACGGGTTTTCGGGGGTGGATTCGGAGGAGGGCTGCCTGGTTCCGATCTTCTCTTCGTAAGTGACATGAAACATGCTGCCGCTTACGGATTTCAATTTCGTTTGCATGTCCATAGCGGAAACATTGCGCTGCTCCATACTGGCTGAATAAGCGGCCAGGATGGTACAGACGTCGTAGCTGTTGCTTGCATTGGCGTAATTGATCAATGCGTCCATGGACATATTGTAATCGTATCCGCCCGTATCAATGATGCTCTCCACCTCGGCAAGCGCGGCGTCGTAACCGTCCTGCACACAGGCAGCTACCACCTCGCTCATGGCGTCGGTTTCTTCATAAATATCGCCGGAACTGTTCCCGTTGAAAATGATAGCGGGCAGGGAGATAACGAGAATGACGGGGAACAACAAAGCAAGGCATACGCAGATCAACACCTTCATCAGCGTATGGCGTGCGCTCCAGGCCGTTGTGACAACAGCGCCCCAGGGAATAACAGCTGCGCCTGCTGCGGCGCTGGCTTGAAACGCGGCTTTGGTGCGTATGGCGTTTTGCGCGGCCTGCGCATAGTTGTCGTGTCCGTCTCCCACGATGGTTGTGTTTTTTTCTTCGGGCATGATGCACGCTCCTGAAAAAGAAACAGAGCGCGTTTGCGCTCTATTTTCGTTTGGGTGGATGGATGGGTTGCAGCGGGTCCCTCTTTTCGGGGGAAGCAAACCGATTGAGAACAGACCGATACCGAATCGTGGGTTTGCTTGTGGTTTTAAGCGCCCCATTTTCATAAAGGGGCTGTCCTTTGGAATCGGTGATAGGAACACGCTCTACGGAAGACGTTCCTTCAATGGCAAACCATGGATGCCCTGTGCTGTCCTCATACACCGTATAATCGCCGCGCGGTGAGCCGTATTGAGAACAATCGTAGAACCTGGTGCCGCTGCCGTCCTGATGCAATACTTCAAAAAAGCCATCGGATTGCTGGGCAGGCGAAAAACCTGAGATAGCAGAACTTGGGGAGAAGCCTGGCATAAAGGAACGAAACTGTGTAGCGTCAAATGTGCCATCTCCACTCAATTCTGGCATGGCCCCGTTTGGATGCAGCGCGTACCAGCCCACGCCGTCGGCGGTTCGCACGGTATCGTGGGGGGCTGCCGGTTCGTCATACAACGCGCTGCTGTACCAAAGGCTTGTCCCATTGTTAGAACTCGCTTCCAGTACGCCGTCGTCAACGGTGCGCAGAGACGTATCCATAATCCCGGGAAAGGTATCGGAGACCATGGATTCAGAGCCGTCGAAAGAAGGCGTCGAATAAAACGCACCCATCCCTTCACCAGACGCCATTTGATACCATTGGCTGCCGTCTTCGGCAGTGACCAAAGAATACGGCGATGTAGGAGTTTCAAACTGGTTGGTATCGAACAAGGAAAGAGCGGCTGTTTTTCCATCCGCTAAAGAGGCGGTTGTTTGGATCCGCCCGCCTGTGATGGATGTGCCGCTCAAAGAGTGTCCTTGCAAATGCGGCATATAGTTGCCAAGGCTCCTGTCCGCTATATCACCGGCAATGGAGCCGGAAGTGGCGGGCGGACGGGCAGCCACAGAGGCAATCGAAGATCCGGACAGCACAGCACCGTGGTTGGCGGCAACAGCGCCAAATGAGCGGCCGACAAATCCCAATCCACCGCCGGCGGCGATATTGGAACCACCGTCCACAACGGCGTCCCGTACAAAGGAATTGGGGGCAAACTTGGTGGAAAAGCCGCCGGATGGAGCAGGAGAAGGACCGGCGCCTCCTCCAAACACGCTGCCGGCGTTACGCCCTCCTCCGCCCAGCCCCGAAATAGCGCGTGAAGCCATCAAGATCTCCATCCCCATGGCGCTGCCGGTTTGGGCGACGTTCAGGCCTAGGGAAGAAAGATAGCTGTCAAAGCGCTGGGCGGTCTTTAGGTAGGCCAGCGCACAGAACAGCCATAAGAAGATGTTGCCGTTGCCGGAAGTGAGCGCGCCGCCGTTTGCCAGGAATTGGCCGACGGAAGATGCAAAGCCGCGAAGAAACCAGACATTTAATACGAGCAGGAGCAGTTGTGAACCAACCATCTTGCACCAGCTTCGGAATACGGACTGGGTGGCTTTGCTGCCGCCTGCGGCAAAAGCAAGCGGTGAGGTATAGCACATGACCCCAACAACGATGTACCGTTCTACGACTTCCAGCAGCAGCTTAAAATAATTCCATCCCAAGGAGACAAGCAGGATGATCATCAACAGCAATCCAACGATTGTACTGGCGGCAGCTACGGTGGTAAGTCCGTTTGTTAGCGTGCTTTCAATCCCGGCAAAGGTAAAGGAAGCGTCTGCCCCTGCATCCATGAGTGCGAGATAAGGCGCTCGGGCAATGGATAGACAGATCTCAAAGATGGGTTTGGCGTAGGCAACCAAGACTGCAAACAGAGCGCTGCGGGCAACAAGCTGCCAAGGGTTTTCCGATTCGGAAATCGGGCCGCCGAAACTGCGGAATAGCTGCCATACGGTAATGAGGAACAAAAGCGCCCAGGCGGTGTACTGCAACACCGAAAAGGCGCTTTTGACAAAGGGGAAGTATTCTTCCATGGTGGTCATATCAGCGCCCAGGGCGCCGAGAAAAATGCCGCTGACGGCGTCCATCATGGAAGAAACGATGCCGCCGATCCATTCGGCAATGCCTTCAAAAATCCAATCCAGCATGCTGTATTACCCCGTATAATTGCCGCCTGCAATCAACGGTTGCAGATAGGCTACCGCAAAGCCAAGCGTGTTCAGGATGATCCAGGTAATGACAATGCGTTTTAGCCATTGTGTGGCTTCATCCACAGCGCGCTGGTTGCGGGAAACCATACGGACGATGAGCGCAATCGCGGCTGCGGTCACGCCTACGATGGTGGATATGCCGACGATTTGGCCGTATACATCCCGCATGATGGAAGAAAACCGGCTCCAAATATCATCGGCCATTACAAGCTGTACGGATAAAATCAGCGCGGAAACCGCACTGACGATCATCCAATACCAACGCTTATCCCTTGTAGCTTGCATTTCATCTCCTCCTACACAAAAGACGCCGTATATCTCATCACGAGAGGATACGGCGTCTTGCCTATGCCCATCTTGGCACGGTATCAGTGTAATCTGTTTTCCCATGCATGTCGTTAGCGGATTTGTGCCGGATTTTTTACGCTTCATTCATAGCCTCTAAAAGCGCAACGGTATCCAATAGGATTTCAAGCTCACGAGAGGGAGCTGACCAAAGCCGTATGGAGATGAGATTGACCGCGCGTTTGCGAAGGCGATAGTATTGGCGGATCGACATATTCAGCCGTTCGATGATTTCCGCATAGCCCAGTTCTTCAGGCTGAAGGTAAGCGGTATAGATCACATCGTACAGCAATGGGCCGTCGCCCGGTTTTGTTTTCAGGATCGCAACGGCTTCATTGAGCCGGTCGATCAGTATCCTGGATTTTTGCAAAGAACGCAGCCGGCTTTCCAACCTGCGATTGCCCATATCCAGCTGGTCGTCAACCAAGGAAAGAATGTTGTCCACTTCCGCCAGAGGCTGGTCCAGCTCTGCTGTAATATTTGCAGGGAACGCCTTTAACTGCCAGCATATATTGCGGTAGTTTTTGAGGAGCAGCAGGGTGTTGTGGTATAGGTTGTATTTTCGTCTTTGATCGTGTTTTTGAGCGGTTTCATCGGTGATTTCGGGATCTTTTAGCAAGCCACGGTCCACCAAATATTGAACGAACTTATTGGACTCGCATAAAATCATATGCTCCTGTTGTTCATAGTTTTTTGTTTCAGACATCTTATTCGCCTCGTATCATAATGGGATCTCGTACCGAGCTTGTACCACCAAATACACGCTTGCAGTCTAATAATCCAGATAGATCTATCCAGGAAGAAATATACGCGCGCGTATATAGACTGCGCGGTGCAACACGACTTTTGAGCCAAAAAAACGTCTTGCCTACCACGACACCGAAAAGCCGGAGAAGGCGGTTGAGACGTAAATACGTTTTTTGGCCGGAAAGCGTATTCCGTCCGAGAATGAGTATTTTGCATATATATCGCGAGATGGTTTTCTGGACAGAATGCGCATTTTCTGTTTGGCAATACATCATGTTGCAGACGACAGCCCCATAGGAACCGGGCAGCTTGAAAAGAAAAAAGGTGTCGGCATACTTTTTGAAAAAGCGCCACACCTTTGTACGTTCCCATCCCCACCGTTTGCCAAGAGATGCTAAGGTGAGAGCTGGGCCGGTATCGAATTGGACAAGTGGTACGATATTTGAGAGAGGGGAATCGGAATCCCGATAGATGGTATGGATCCAAAGATCAAGCCAGGCGTCGATCTCTTCAAAAACATAGCCGGCCTGAATCAAAGGCTGCGTAAGGGTACGGGGTACGCACAGGAATCCTTGTTCTCTTGCATAAATGGGGACCCCTTGTGCGGGAACAGCGATGTGATGTGTTTGCGATATACGGTAGCAAAGCCGTTTGGATTTTGGGGCGTACTCGTATTCGAGCAAGCCCCAATTTGATAGCTCTTCCAGCACCAAAAATGCCTGTTCACGGGAGGAAAGACCCAAGATGCTTTTGAGTCCGACGATGCCGCCAACCCATTCGCCAAAGTGTACTTCGTTGATATATTGACAGTAACGAGCTTGCCCGGGGCGGTAAGCAGCGCTGGCGTACAGCCGCATGAAGTTGCTTAACAAGCTGCGGCCAGCGGGTATTTGGGTACGCGGGAGCTTTACCCACGCATATCGTTCTAAACATTTCCTACCATCAAACTCCTCTGGAATTGGAAAAGAAAAAGGCAGTCTGCGTATCAGACTGCCTTCCTTTGGTGGAGCATAGCGGAGTCGAACCGCTGACCTCCTCGATGCGAACGAGGCGCACTACCAACTGTGCCAATGCCCCATGCATATCTATTATAATGAAAAGGAGGATTATGTCAAGAGGGAAATTGGCTGTATATTAAACTAAGCTGTTCCATATTTCCTCAAAAGAAAGCCATCGGTTCCCCTGTTCATAGGCCTGATGGATCTTTGCCTGGTGCTGCGGGCATACAGCCTGCCCGCCATGCGTTTTGCTGTCCACAAAATGGATACAAAAATGCCCGGGGTATCCATTGCCTTCTATGCCCTTGCCATGCGGCATGCCGTTCATGGAAGCAGCATAATACCGCCCTTGCAAATTAACGAGGATAGCTCGGCGATCCCAGCTGTAGGTGCCGTCATACAGCGCCAAGAGGGTATCGGTATCCTGCTGCTGGCTTGGCACGACATCTGCATGCAGGGAACCATATATGCGTTGCACGGAAAAGCGCTGTCCTGTTTCAACATCGATGACCTCTATATCAGCATCAAGGGGAAACTGGCCGTCTGCTTGTGCCCAGGAAAGCAGGTGAACAGGATTTTGCTGCATAATATCCTGGTACTGCTGGATAAGCGCTTCCAGCTGTGCAGGAAGCTCAGTCAACGGGGATGCCTGCTGCGCACCGGCTGGCACTGGAGATGAGATAAGCAGCGTTATGGATAGAAATAAAGCAGAAAGAATATGGAAAATCGACTGCTTGGTGTTTCGTCTTAGCATAGATACCTCCAAAAATTTAATAAAATATTAACATTTATTAAATGATTTTGCAATAAGTTTCCATACATTGGCAAATGTCTATGCTTTTTGGGACCGATTTGTTTTTAGGAAAATCCTCTTAGTTCCTATGGTGTATATGATATAATAACGCCATAGGAGTGTGAAAAGATGAAAGCGGGAAAGAGCATCAGGAACATCGCGCTGGCCGCTATGGTAGCAGCGCTGTATATCGCAGCAACAGGATTGTTTGCCCCCATTAGCTTTGGGGGGATTCAGGTGAGAGTTTCCGAGGCGCTTTGCGCGCTGGCGCTATTTAGCCCCTGGATGGTGCCTGGGCTGACAGTAGGGTGCTTGCTGAGTAATTTATTCTGGAGCCCCTTTGGAATCCTTGACATTGCCATTGGTACACTGGCCACGCTCTTAGGCGCGCTGGGGGTTGCCTTGTTTGCAAAAAGAAGTAGGGGCATGGCCCTGTGTATGCCGGTTATCACCAATGCATTGCTCGTCCCTATCGTGCTTTCTATCTTTGCTGAGCAGGCTTACTGGCTTGGGGTGATTTATGTAGGGATTGGCCAGGCCATTGCTTGCGTTGGCTTGGGATACCCGCTGGCAAAGGCGTTGGATAAAGTAAAATTTCTTAAGGAAGGAATGTAACATAGAAAGAAAGGAAGTTCTCGCTATGAAAACAGATGTAGAAATTGCAAGGGAGCATGTGGCTCTGCCCCTGGAGGATATTGCAAAAAGAGCCGGTATTTTGCCGCAGGAGCTTTGCTATTACGGAAAAAATAAAGCAAAGGTAGACCAAGAGGCCATTGCGCGGGTGCAGCACAACCAGCCGGGAAAGCTGGTGCTGGTTACGGCCATTACGCCAACCCCTGCCGGCGAGGGCAAAACAACGGTTTCCATTGGCCTGGCAGATGGATTAAACCTCAAAGGGGTAAAGACAATGCTGGCATTGAGGGAACCCTCCTTGGGCCCGGTGTTTGGCGTGAAAGGCGGCGCTACGGGCGGCGGCCTGGCGCAGATCGTGCCAATGGACGAAATCAATCTGCATTTTACAGGAGACCTGCATGCCATTGGGGCAGCCAATAATCTATTGGCAGCCATGGTGGATAACCACATTTTTCAGGGGAATGAGAAACGAATCAAGCGAGTGACCTGGAAACGGTGCATGGATATGAACGATAGGCAGCTGCGCACGATTCAAAGCGGCCTTGGTGGCAGCAAAGACGGTGTGCCCAGGGAGGACGGCTTTGATATTACGGCTGCCAGCGAGGTGATGGCGACGCTGTGCTTGGCTGTTGACTTAGAGGATCTTACACAGCGCCTGGGCAATTTGATCGTAGGGTATGATGAGGAGGACCATCCCGTTACGGCGAGAGATATGCATGCAGAGGGCGCAATGGCAGCGCTTTTGAAGGAAGCAATGCAGCCAAACCTGGTACAGAGCTTGGGGGGAACGCCTACCTTGGTACACGGCGGCCCATTTGCCAATATTGCCCATGGCTGCAACACCATAGCCGCTACGAACCTAGCGCGAAAGCTGGCGGATGTCACGGTAACGGAGGCAGGATTCGGCGCAGATCTGGGAGCGGAGAAATTCTTGGACATCAAATGTCGCAAGGCGGGGATTTGGCCGGATGCTTGTGTTGTGGTGGCTACGGTGCGTGCGCTGAAATTTCATGGCGGCGTGGCGAAGAATGATCTGAATACCCCCAATGTGCAGGCCTTGCACCAGGGCTTGTGCAATTTACAGGCGCATGTAGAGAATATGGCACAAAAATTCCAACTGCCCACGGTGGTGGCGCTGAACCGCTTTGTCTCGGATAGTGATGAGGAGCTGGAAACTGTGCTGTCGTTCTGTGAAAAAGAGTTGGGCGTCAGGGCTGTTTTGACAGAAGTATGGGCCCAGGGCGGGCAGGGAGCGCTGGCATTGGCAGACGCAGTGCTGCAGGCGATGGAAACACCCAATCACGGCCCGCATTTCCTGTATGATGAATCGCAGGGCATAGAGGAAAAGATACGCATTATCGCTGCTAAGATCTATGGCGCTAAAGAGGTAGTCTTTACGGACCAGGCAAAGGAACAGATGAGAAGCTTGACGGAAAACGGCTTTGGGCAAATGCCTGTCTGTATGGCCAAGACACAGATGTCCCTTTCTGATGACGCTAAGAAAAAGGGGCGGCCTCAGGACTTTACATTGACCGTGCGCAGTATGAAGGTATCGGCGGGGGCAGGGTTTATCGTGGCGCTGACAGGACAGATGATGACGATGCCGGGTCTTCCCAAAAAACCGGCAGCAGAAAGTATATGCATCAATGAGCAAGGACAAATAGACGGGCTCTTTTGACCCGAATAAAAAAGCCGTGGCAGATCCACGGCTTTTTTTATCCCCATAAACGAATCGGCTTTGTTGTATTGGCATTGCATGCGTCGATGAATATATCCTGAAAGCGGTTGGTTTTGTAGGCATTCTCCTCAAAATTGAAAGAAAGAATCAACTCCCAGCTGCGGCCAGGATACTTGGGGAGCATAAGCTCTTGGAAATGAGCAGGCCCCTTGGCCGGTTTTGCCTGCTCGCCGTCCTTTGTAGAGTCATAAACGAGGATTTCCTTCCCGCAAGCGGTACAGGTGGCCTTGATCGCTAGCTGCCGGTCGAGAAAGGCCAAGTAGCTCGATAGTATGCCCTTTGTTTGCTTGCCTGTATGGTGCAGAGAAAACGCATCATGGCCGCAGGGACAAACTAAGCGCCCTTGCAAGGCAAAGCATTCCCGCTCTTCGGTAATGCGCAGATATGGCAAAATTCTAAGCGGCTCCATAGTAATAAGCCCTCGGTTAGCGGCCTACGCGCATGTCCTGGATGCTGCGGTGCTCTAAAGAAACATCCTTAAAATGCATGATGCCGCCTTCTCCGGCAGGAGACTGCGCCACAAACCCAACCTTTACGGTTTCGCGCATTGGCAAGTTGAACAGGCGCATCATATAAAAGTGCTCCCCATCCAGCGAATAGTGAATGGCGAAGGTATTGCCCTTTCGAGCGTATTGCAGGGTAATGGACTCTTGCTCTATGATGTTTTGTCCGTTGGCGTCGTCAGACAGACCATTGGTGACAACGCTTACAGCTGTGTGCGCACCGAAATACGTCTGCTCAAAGCATGCCTTGGCCCATAAAGTCGGCGTATCCATGACCATCAGCGTACAGGCATCCCCTGCTGCGATGAAATCATGCCACACTGTGGCGCGCAATACAAAATCGCCTGTTACTTCAGTATAGTAGAATGGAGCGTTGTCACAAATGGCCTTTTCCTCCGTAGGATCTCTAAAAAAATCCGAATGAGGCGGCGCGGTTATGGAAAACCCTCCGTCCTCGTGCACAAGAACCCCTGGATTCATCCAAGTGAACTCTTCATTGAGAAATCTTGACATTTTTATATACCCCCTTATGAAGTTCTATGTAAAAAGGAGCCTTACTCTCCAATTTCAAGGCTCAATGCTTCCCAACGCTCCATAGCTTGATCTAACTGCTGTTTTTGTGCCTGCAGCGTATCGGTCGCCTCCATGATTTTTTGATAATCGGAGGCAAGGGCAGGATCGCAGAGCAAACGCTCGCTTTGCGCAATGGCAGCTTCTAACTTGGAAATTTCATCTTCGCATTTGCGGAGCTGCGCTTTTAACCTGCGGAGCTGGATAGAGGATTCGCGCTGCTGCTTGCTCGGGGAAATGGCAGATGCTTTTGAAGGCTCCGCCTGGGTCGGCTGGGGCTGAAGCGTCCACTGCTCAGCATTGCGGAGATAATCATCATAGTTGCCCAGGCTTTCGCGCAGCCCGTCCTGTGTAAACACAAGGATGCGCGTAGCCAGCCGATTTGCCAAATAGCGGTCATGCGTAATCGTGAACAATGTGCCCTCATATCCCTCCAACGCATTTTCCAAGGCTTCCCGAGAGTCAGCGTCCAGGTGGTTGGTAGGCTCGTCCAGCAATAAAAAGTTTGATTCCGACAGCATGAGTTTCAAAAGCTCGATTCTTGCCTTTTCCCCGCCGGAGAGCGCGGCGATCGGCTTAAAAACATCGTCGCCCCGAAACAAAAACATGGCCAGCGCATTGCGCGCCTGCGTATCATTCATCTGCGGATAAGCGTTTTGGATTTCCTCCAAAGCCGTTGCCTGGGGCAAAAGCCCGCTCTGTGTCTGGTCGTAATACCCAGGCCGTACATTAGCGCCGTACTGCACAAGGCCGGCATCCGGCTTTGTTTTTTTCATGAGGATTCGGAAAAGCGTCGTTTTGCCGCATCCGTTCGGCCCCAGCAAAAAAACGCGTTCCCCTTTTCGGATATGCAGCGAAACATCGCTGAACAGCGGCTTGTTATAGGCCTTGGACAGATGCTCGGCTATGAGCACATCCTGGCCGCTTTCCTTGGCAACGGACAGCGAGAACCCAAGCGTTGCAGCGGCAGGGGCAGGCGCTTTGACAGCTTCCTTTAGCTTTGCCAACTGCTTTTCTTTGCTTTCTGCCGTCCGAATGGATTTTTCACGATTCCAGCGGCGGAGCTGAGTAATCATATTTTCCATGCGCTGGATCTCTTTTTGCGCATTTTTATAATGGCGCTCTTCTTCCATGCGCTGCTGCTCCCGCTTTTGGGCAAAGGCAGAGTAGTTTCCGGTATAGCGTTTTACTTCGCCATGCTCTAGGGACAGGATCGAAGTACAGATCTTATCCAAAAAATAGCGGTCATGGGATACGACCAAAAGCGCGCCGGGATAGGCTTGCAGAAAGCTTTCCAGCCATTCCACGCTTTGAATGTCCAAATGGTTGGTGGGCTCATCCAGCAAGAGAAGATCTGCACCGGATAGCAGCAGCTTGCACATCTGCACTTTGCTTTGCTGGCCGCCGGACAGCGCCTTCATGGGCAAAGACAGATCATTGTCCGAGAACCCCATGCCCAACAGCATGCTGCGCGTACGAGAGCGATAGGTAAGCCCGCCGTTTTGCTGGTAACGCTCTAACAAAAATGTTTGCTTTTGAATAAGCTGGTCCAGGTTTTCAGCCTGGCCCTCGATTTGAGCATTGAGCTGCTCCAAGGCGACTTCATCCTCCATCAATGGGGAGAATAAAGACAGCGTTTCCTCGTATACAGACGCATCAGCATCAAACGCAGCATGCTGCTCCATATAGCCGATTTTGGCATTTTTATCCAGGAATATATGACCGCTGTCCGCCTGCTCCTGCCCGGCCAAAAGGCGGAACAGCGTGGTCTTGCCTGTGCCGTTTGCGCCCACCAGGCCTGTACGGCTTTTGGGCTGCAATTCAAAATGAACAGAGGAAAATAAGCCTCTGTCACCAAAGGATTTTGAGATATTGTATGCAGCCAAAAGCGCCATAAAAGTCCCTCGTTTACAATAAAAATCAATACACAAAGCATACATGATTTTCCGGCGATTTTCAACTGCGCTGCGCTTTGGCGGATTTTGCCAGAGACAAAAACACAACGCTGCACATACTATCATTGACCACGGATTAGGACGAGGAGGTGCAAAGCATGTTTGAACACAAAACCATCATCGATTGCAGCGTAGACAGCTGTCGTTTTAACGAGCAGTGCAAGGAATGTACGCTGGATAGTATCAGCATTGGCTGCAAACAAGACGGAAACGCAGAACATACCCTCTGCTGCAGCTATAAGGCAAAATAACCAGCGATCCCCCATTGCTTGCAACAGCCTATGCTGTAAGCACAACACACAGGGCATATGCCTGGCTCCCTTGGTTTCGGTCATCCAACAGGGGCGCGGAAAAAACAATACCCGATGTCATTCATTCAGCCCCGGGAAAACCGGCCGGGACGATGCCGGCACTGCGCTGTACCAAGACCAGAGGATTTCTTCTAAGGAGGATTTGGCCATGGAGGATTTTGTCAGACAGCCGCCCCAGAGAAACAGTCCGGTCAAATGTACAGCAGTGGACTGCAAATATAATATTTGCTTCCGCTGCCGTTATCCGGCCGCCTTGCAATTTCAGCGCGTCATTGGCGCATGGGAAGCCCCCATCTGTAAATGGTACGGCAGGCCGTGAAGAAAAGCGCCCCTTTCCTTGATTGAGGAAGGGGCGCTTTTTAGAATGCAGAAAAATGAGAGAATGATGAAAAATAGGGAATGGGTACATAAAAAAGGGAAAAAAGAAAGAAAATATTAAAAAAACTTTGCGAATTTGAGTCAAAATTTGACACTTTTGTACCATTGGGCTTATAATCTCTCTACATGAAAAGGGAATGGGAGGGCTTATATGCCTAGGCGCAGACGAAAAAGCCGATTGCGCAAACGAGACTTTATGGTTTTTAGAGGAGAACAAACCTCAGCGATCTTAAAGACCAATAAAGATTTTGGGATGTCTCGGCGCAGGGGGCTTTTGGCAAAGGGCAAACGAATGATCAGGCGTGCAGCACATGCAGCTGCGTCTGTTTTGGTATTGCCTTTTCTTGGTATATATGCCTTGGCTCGGTGGCTGGGAGCTGCCTTGCAGCGGATAAAAAAGAACGTGGGAAGAGAAAAAGCAGCAAAGCCCACGCCGACAGAGCAACGCAAAAAAACGCTGAAAATGGGATGGATGCGGCAGCCTGCCGTAGCCGCAGCACAAGCAAGGGCCGCGGCGCCGCAGCCAAAAAAACAGCCCCCTGCTGTGCCTGAGGAACGGAAAGGCCAGCCCAGGCTGCCGCGGGAAGGGAAAATCATAGATTTTCACCAAAAACGGCTCGAGCCGGAGGATGCGCCTGGCCTGGAAGAGAAGCCGGGGAAAGCAAAGCTGCCAGGAGAAATTCCGGCCGAGAAGGCGGAGAACCACGGCCGCTGGAAAAAAAGGCTGGCGGTGGGGATTTTGGCGTGCCTAGTTTGCGCATCGCTGGGCTGGGGCGGCTGGTATTATTTTGAAGGACGGTATGTTTATCTGACCCTAGACGATAACGGGGCAGTGACACAGATCCGCTCTGCTATGCCGGATGTGGAGCAAATGCTGACAGAAGCAGGCATTGTGCTAGGGGCGGATGACCTGATCGATACGCCGCTGGATACAGCGCTGACGGATGAGATGGCTGTCCATATCATACGGGCAAAGACGATTACCATTGATACCGGGGACGGAAATCAGGTGCAGACAAAACTGGCGCAGGGCACGCTGCAGCAAGCGCTGGAAAAAGCGGGCGTTGTGCTGGGGGCAGATGATTTGATCGATATACCGCTGGATACGGAAATCACCGAGGACATGTCTGTGGCGATTACCCGCGCCAAAGAGATCCACATTCTGGCCAAAGCAGGGGATACGACCGTGATGCTGGCGGAGGGCACCGTAAAGGATGCGCTGGATAAGTCTGGCTTAGAGTATGATGAGGAGGATGAGATCACGCCCTCCTTAGACACCGAGATCAGCGAGGGGATGACAATCTCGTTGGTGCGGCTGGCAATTCGGATGGAGACACATACGGAAAAAATAGCGTTTGAGACAGTGGAAAAGAAGAGCAACCGCGTAGAGCGGGGAGAAACGGAAATATCGCAAAAGGGAGAAGAGGGCGTACGCACGATCAAAGAAAAGGTCGTCTATAAGGATGGCAAGGAAGTAAAACGGGTGGAGACCTCCAATGAGGTAACAAAGGAGCCTGTGAACAAGGTGGTGTTGATCGGAACCGGGCCGCCGATGAACCCGGCGGTCAAGGGGCTGCCGGAAACGCCGACCAGCAGCATGGTAATCCGCAAAGTCACGGTGGACCAGATTACGGCCTACACGCATACCGGGCGGCGCACTGCCACGGGCAAATGGCCAAAGGTGGGCATGTGCGCGGTAAATCCGAAAATATTTGGATACGGAACGATGTTTTACGTGCCAGGCTATGGATATGCTGTGGCAGAGGACACAGGCGCCAATGATTCTTCGCTGGTCTCCATTGATTTATTTATGGATACCAAAGAGGATTGCCTGCGCTGGGGGCGCAAACGCAATGTGACGGTAACGATTTGCCGCCGCCCATAGAAATAAGGAGGCAGCATGGAACTGCAATACGATGGAGCCGACCGTACTCAGCTGAGGGAAGCGTTGGCGGCATACGGCCTGGCGCCCAATAAAGGGCTGGGCCAAAACTTTTTATGCGATGCAAGGGCCTGTGATGCCATTGTAAGCGCGGCGGGGGACTTGTCCCAGTGCCATGTGCTGGAAATAGGGCCAGGGCCAGGGGCGCTGACCGTACGGCTGATTCAAAAGGCTAAGAAGGTAACGGCATTGGAGCTGGATGCGGGCATGTGCCGGCTTTTGGAAGGAAAGGTCCGGGCCGATACGTTTACCCTGGTGCATGGAGATGCGCTTAAGCAGGATTTGAATGCGTTGGTGCCCTGCGGCCCTGCGGCAGTGGTGGCCAATCTGCCGTATTACGTAACGACGCCGATTGTCATGCGGCTGCTCCAGGAGCTGCCCCATGCACAGATCATGGTGCTGATGATGCAAAAGGAGGTGGCACAGCGGCTATGCGCCGCGCCGGGCAGCAAAACCTATGGCTCGCTGAGCATTGCAGTACAATATTACGCAGAGGTGGAGACGGTGCTCAAGGTGTCACCGGCCAACTTTTTTCCGCAGCCGGAGGTAGAATCCACGGTGGTGAGATTACGCCGCCGCCCATACGTACGCATGCCCCGGGAAGAAGCGGTGTTTTTTGAGGTGGTGCGGAGTGCGTTTGCTATGCGCCGCAAGACCTTGTGCAATAACCTTGCCAATTACCAGGGAATGGGCAGGGAACGGGCCCAAAGGGCGATTGAAAGGGCGGGGCTGGCTCCGTCGGTTCGCGGAGAGCAGCTAGGCATAGACGATTATATTTCGCTGTCGGAGGCAGTACAGGACGTTATGAAGGAGCCATGCTGATGGTGAAAAAACACTGAACAGAAAAACAGGCAAATTGCCTGTTTTTTTTTCGTATGTCAATGCATACACATAATCAGAGCATCAAAGGAGGAGAAGGTCATGAGTATGTGGCGGCAGTATATTGTCCTGAGAGACCAGAGCGGACGCACGGCACAAGGGTTTGTAAAGCTGTTTTATACACATCAGGCTTGCAATATTTCAGCAAGCCTTTTGAGGATACAAAAAGGATCATATACCCTGTATTTGTGGGATGGAGACAGGCTAAGGCAGTGGGAGATGCGCCATAACGGCAGGGAATTGAGGCTGCAGGCAAAGACAGAGCTGAAAAATACCCGTGTGGAGGCAGCCATTGTAAACCAGGCGGGCCAAATGGTAGCCATGGGAGAATCCTGCGAGCCTAGGATGGATTGGCCTCATATGCGGGCCAGAATCCAAACACAGCAGGCAGGCCAGAGCCATCGACCGGCCCAATCGGCGCCGATACCTGTACCGTATGTGCCCGAGAAAGACGAAGAAAAACGGAGGGAAGCAGAAAAAGAAGGCGTCTCGGAAGAAATACATGCAGAGGATACCTATGCGTTTCCGTTATCGCCTGAGGCACAGGGAAGCGCCACCCTGCGTGCACAGCAAGAGGACACGGGGAAATGGCAGATGGAGGCTGTGCAGAGAGAGGAAAGAGAAGAATGTGAAACACCGTTGATTGAGACGCTGCTGGAGCAGGCGCAGCCAATGGATACACCGCCAGAGCCAGAGCAGAAGGCATTGGATATGGAAGAAATTTCCCGGATGATTCACCAGGAGCTGTGTGGGCAGGAAACGGAGACAAGAGAGCCGGTTGTGATCGCCACGGAGCAAAAAAACGAGGGGGCAGCGGCGGAGGATGAGCAGCTGGCCCAGCATATTGCCAAAGCGATTTCGGAGAAGATACAGACGGAAACGGAAGCGGAGCCTGCAGAGGAGAGCCTGGAAACAAAACAGGAGGAAATCGCTGATATGGGGGAGGAAACAAAAGCTGCACCTGCTTTAGAAACAGAGGCGCAGGGCGTATCCGAAATAGACCAGGCGCCGATGAGGGAAACGCAAGAAAACCCCTTGGAAGAGGCGATCCAGGGCCCGGCCTTGGGCGGGGAATATGCCGGGCAATGGAAGTGGAGGCGGGTAGAAGCGCCCAGCAGATATGGGTATTACCTATTGGGCTGTGTGGAAAGAAGGGGGATCAGCATAGCCATGGCTGTGGCTGTACCAGGAGAATACGCGCCCCAGCCGCCGGCTTATTTGCAGGGCTTCAGCATTTACCGAGACGGCTACTGGGTCTTAGCGCAGGATGGCGAAACGGGAAGAACGCTGGCTGTTTAATGAAGCATGTTCTTTTCTTTGACTAACTCGCTGCCTGTACCGGGCGCAAAATAGGCCTCTATGATCGCTTTTGCCACAGGCGCGGCATAGCCGCCGTGGCCGCCCTGGCCGATGACCACGGCAATGGCAATGCTGGGATTTTCCGCAGGCGCTGCCGCGACAAACCAGGCATAAGCATCCCTGCCTTCGCTTTGGGCAGTGCCCGTTTTGCCGGCTACGGACACGCTGCAGTCTGAAAAATACTTAGCAGCTGTACCGCCCGGCTGTGTCACGGCCTGCATGCCGCTTAGAATATCCTGGACATCCTGCGAATCCATAAAAGATTCGCAGACGGTCTTGGAGGCTTTAAGGCCTTTGCTATCCGGCAAAGAGAGCACAAGCTGGGGCTGATACCGGCGTCCTGCTTGGGTCAAAGCGGCGATGGCATTGGCCATTTGCAGCGGAGTGACGCTGTCGGCCCCCTGTCCGATGGCGGCAGCCAGGACACGCGATTCACGCCAACGGTTATCATTGATGGTTTGGTATAAGGCGGGGATATCATCCGGATGGATCCCCAGCGGGATAAACTGTTCCTGGGCCTTTTTGAGGGAAGGATCACTCAGGATGGGGGCCAAGGTTTGGCTGAGCTTTTCCTCTTCAATGGTATAGCCCATGGCTTTTAACTGAGCAGCGACACGCTGGTTGACAAGGTGTGTCGCTGTTTTTTTGCCATCCATCATGCCGCTGGCTTCGCCAGACAGCCCAATGCCGGTTTTTTGGCCAAGGCCGAATTTTTCTGCGATGGCTTCAAGCTGTTCGGAGCCTGTGCGCACACCAACCTCATAAAAATAATAGTTGCAGGAGCCCTCCAGTGCATCATGAAGGTCCACATACCCATGGGTGGTATGGCTTTCGTTCCAGGTCCAGCAGCCGGGGGCCTCGGTTTCGGAAAAAGCGGTATACCGGCCCAGGTCTAAAATGGTTTCCTCTGCAGTCACTTTGCCGCTGCCCAAGGCAGCCGCTGCTGTAATGGGTTTGAAAACGCTGCCGGGCGGGAATGCGGCGGATACGGCGTTGTTGACCAAAGGGCGCGGCAGCGTAGGATCGCTGTCTACATCGCCGCTGGCTGTAAGATAGGAAGGGCTGAGCGTCTGCCAGACGGTGTCAGGCAGTGTTTCGGTAAATACGTTAGGGTCATAGCCGGGCTCAGAGGCTAAGGCCAGCACTTCCCCGGTGTGCACATCAATGCAGACGGCTGCGCCGATTTCTGCATGGGGGTAGGCCTCTCCCAGCTTGCCGGTACGGATATCGGCCATAGTCTGCTGCAAGGCCTTTTCTGCCGCCTGCTGCAGGGAAAGGTCGATGGTAAGGACGACGGTTTCCCCATCCTGTGCGGCATAGACGGCGTTGGAGGAGGTGGAGAGCCCCAAGCTGTTGACGGATAGCTGGATTTGCCCTTTTTTGGTGCGCAGCAGGGGCTCCAGCGTCTGCTCCAGGCCGCTTTTCCCTACAATATCACTGGAAATATCATATCCCTGCTCTTGGTAGGCGTCGGCCTGCTCCGCAGGGATTTTCCCTACGCTGCCCAATACATGGCATAGAGTCTCCCCCTGGGGATAGGAGCGGGTATAATGGGTTTGAATGCGGATCCCTGGTTGTTTGTATTCCATGATGCGGGCACAGAGGGAAAAATCTTCGCTTTCTCCCAGGCAAACCGGCAGATAGGAACGATAGGATTGCAGGCTAAGCTGGCTGCGCAGCCCCAAAAGATCGAGGGCGATCTCGCCAGGGACATTTTCAGCTTGATATTTTTCCATCAGCGCTTGCACGGCGTCAGAAGCGCTGGTATCCGCGGCCAGTTTATGCTGGGAGAGAAAGTCGGCAATCTCTTCTGCCGATTTATTATAGACAAACCCGGATTCGTGTAGTTCAATAGGCAGAGGATATGCACATTCGATGCCTGCGCTGCGCATCAATGTCAAGGCAGCGGACAGGCTGGCATTCCACTGCTCCTTTTCCGCCTCAGAAGGAAAGAACATGACTTGGTAGGAAACCCGGTTTCCGGCCAACTCGGTTCCGTTGCGGTCTGTGATGCGCCCGCGTGCGCCTTTTGAGGCCAGCGTACGTACCTGCAGGGCCTGGGCCTGCTCTCGATAGCGTTCACCTTGTACGACTTGCAAAACGAAGAGGGAAATGATGAGACTTGCAAAACAGCCTGCCATCAATAGGCAGAAATATTTGATTCGTCGGCGTGATGCAGGGGATACCATGAAAAAAACCTCCGATTTTACAGCGTGTGGCAAGGACAGCCGATATTTTTTTATCTATTTATGACGAATGGCCACGAATGTGGTCGAAACACATAGACTCATATAGTATCTTTCCCAAGAAATATGGTAATATGCCGAGCGTAAGGGTGAAACTTGTAATATGGGAAAATAAATGAGTGGTGAAAAATGAGGAGGATAACAATGGACAACAGACAACTATTGATGATCGAGGACGAAGAAGAGATTTGCCAGCAGGTGGCGGACTACTTCGCAGGAGACGATGGAATTGCGCTGATGGGCACCGTGCAGGATGGATGCGTTTCCCAGGATCAGCTGATCAAAGCGGACATTCTGGTGCTGGATCTGATCGTACCGCAGCAAGATGGGATCAGCGTGCTGGAGCAGGTCGTGCAGATGCCGCCGCAGCTTAGGCCGGAAGTGATCATCACCTCTTGGTTTGCGAGCAAAGAGATCATCCAGCATACGCTTTCTTTGGGCGCCAAGTATTTTATGGTGAAGCCTTATTCGATGGACAACCTAAAACGCAGGGTGCTGGAGATCATAGGCGCAAAGCAGGAGCGCCGTCCCAACCAGAGCATTGCGCCCATTCCGGCGGAGCGGTCCTTGGATGAGAAGATTACAAGCATCTTTTTGACAGTAGGCATTCCAGCCCATATCAAAGGCTATCAGTATCTGCGCACTGCCATCAAAATGGTGATGGAGGATCGCGGGCTTATCAATAAGATCACAAAGGAGCTATACCCCAAGGTGGCGGCTGCCTTTGATACGAGCGATACCAAGGTAGAGCGCGCCATCCGCCACGCCATCGAGGTGGCATGGACCAGGGGCAGGATCGAAAACATCAATCAGTTGTTTGGATTCCAGGTGTATACCAAAAACGATAAGCCGACCAACGGCGAATTCATAGCCTTGGTTGCAGATAAGCTTTCGATGGAACAATCTGCATAAAATGCCGCATTGTGGACATGCTAATCGTGAGAACGAACAGGAGGCGATGGCATGGAACAGTGGCAGGAAATACGAGGCGGCATAGAAAAGAACCTGGGAAGACGGGTTTGGATGCGGTCCCATCGAGGAAGAAGCAAATGCGTGGAAAATGTGGGTATCCTAGAACGCAGTTTTCCTAGCGTATTCACGATCTTGATTGAGGAACACGGACAGGAAAAACGCATCAGTTATGGATACAATGAACTGTTCACCAGGCAGCTTGAAATGGAATACTTGGAGTAATTTCCCCCCTACTCCGGTAGCAAGGCGCTCTTTTTTAGAGCGCCTTTTTTTATATCTCGGGGCAGAAAGAACGCTGCGGACAGGGGGAAAAGCGATACAAGCATAAAAAAATACGTATAAAAAGTCATAAACCTCGTTTGTGCCGATTAAGCATAGAAAAGAAAACAACAATGCGAAGCTACGCATAGAACGGGGGTATAAAAATGGAAGAACAATGCAGCAGGGAACGTGTATTGCATCATAACAACGGCAGCCTGACACAGGCATTGATTGAAGGGGAGGTGGCCCTGCCGGTCGGAAAACCGGAGATGGAGCGCATTCTCATGGTACGCGGCCATGCGCAAACAGCGCAGGTGGAGCTTTTGGAAGGGCGCATGATGACGGACGGCACCGTGACGCTGTGCGTATGCTATGTCTGCGCAGAAGGCAAGGTGCATGCGTTTGAGTCGGTTTCTACCTTCAAGCATACAGCGGAGCTGCCAGGCGCACAGCCGGGTATGCGGGGGATCGCACAGGCGTATGTTTGCGAAGTGAATTATGAGATGATAGATCCCCGCAGGCTGAATGTGTCTGCGGTGGTGGATGTACAGTGCGAAATGGAGGAGGAAACAGACCTTTGCGCCCTGGAGCAGGAACGCGTGCCGGAGGGCGTGGCGACAAAAACAAGAAATCTGCCGCTCCGCCGCAGATGTGCCAGAGGAACGGCAGCCGTAGAGGTCGCAGGGGATATCGAACTGCCGTCCGGCGCGCCTCAGGCGGCCCAGGTGCTGTGCTGCCAGGGACATGCGGAGATATTACAATCGTTTTGCCAGGAGGACGCCATCGGTGTAGAGGGTGTGCTGAAGCTGAATATTGTGGTGGGGACGGAAGAGGAACAGACGCCCATTTTGCAGTGCTTCCCCCAGCTGCCCTTCAGCCAGATGATTGCGGCGCCGGGCGCCATGATGGATCAGCAGGCAATGGTCAGGGCCCAGTGGAAGGATTTGTTTGCCAGGGTGAATGAAGAGGGAGATGGCCTGCATATTGAAGCTATCTGTACACTGGAGGCAGATACCTCTGTAGAACGTACGATGACGGTGGTGACGGATGCGTATGCCCTGGGCCATGATGTGGTGCTGGAAGAGGAGCAGGTGAAGGTATGCGTAGCCAGTGCGAAGGCAAAAGGGCAGGTGCCGGTCAGAGAGCAGGTATCCGTGCCGCTGGAGGAGCAGCCCTCCAAGGTTTTGAGCTGCTTTGCCAATGCTTGTGCGGCCAGGGCTATGGCTGAGCAGGATAAAATCTGCATCGATACCGTAGTGCAATGTGACGTCCTGTTTTTAGACCGAAACGAAGAGCTGCAAAGCATCCGCTGCGAGATTCCGGTACACCTGGAAGAAGAAGCGCCGGGGATGACAGCCTGCATGCAGACATGCGCACATGTGACGTGCGAGCAGATCCAAGCGGTGACAAACGGCGATGGCCTGGATATCCGGGTGATGCTGGCCTGGGAAGCAGAAGGGGAGCAGGAGCAGGAGATAACCCTGGTATGCGGCATAGAGCTGGAGGAGGAATCGGAAAAAAGGCCGGCGGGCATCATCATCTACTTTGTAGGCATCGGAGAAGATCTTTGGGACGTAGCCAAACGGTACCGTGTACGCATGGAGGATATCCGCTATAAAGGGAAAGAGGAGAATAAGCCGGTGGAGAAAGGCGATAAGCTGATCCTGATCTGCCGGTAAAAAACAAAAAAGCGGTAAGCTTTGCCAACCACCGATAAGGAAGGTTTAAAAATAAACTAACTTAACGGCTGACAGACAGGTTGCGACAAAGAGCGGGTAAGAGGTCAAAAACTTCTTGCCCGCTTTTTCTGTACTGCGTGGAACGATAGAACGGCATTTTTGTACTTTCGAGGGATATTGTATTGCCTGCTCTGTTCCTGCCCTCTGCAATCCGCATAAATCAAGGCTTTTTACCCGTCTAAAAATCCACGCTGGTATGGCAAAATGTTACGCAGTAGACCGCCATTTTTAAGGGCAGGAATATGAAGTCCCTATTGCCTTTGTTCCGCGTCTATAAAACCGTATGACGCAAGGATTTTTCAAGCCTACTGCGTAACAACATACCCATAATATTTTGAGGGTGCAACGGTTAACTGTTTGCGTCCTCTTGTCTACCCAACAGCAAAGACGGGAAAAGCCGTCAAGGACGCGAAGCGTGAAGTTTATCCTTGACGGCTTTTTCTGGCTTTGCTACTCATTATCGGTCAAAACGGAACTTGGGTAGTGCTTCCATTAAGGACGCTTTGAGATGGTCTTGAATATCATCGTTGACACTCCCTTGGAAGTAGGAGAGATATTTGACGTAGCCGGTATAGGTTTGAATGACGGTGTTTACCGCTTCCGGCTCCCCAGCGGCTGCCTTGACTATCGTTTCATAGGGCAGCAAATTGTACTCCCTATTCTTCATCTTCTAACGCCTCCATTTCTTTTCGCAGTAAGCGCAAGGCAATCTTTCGTCTGCGAAAAACTGCACTTCTGCTAATGCCGTATATCTGACAGATTTCTGCGTCGCTGTAATCGAGATAGTACCGCAAAAACAACACTTCCCGCCGCTTTTCCGGCAATCGCAAAAGTGCGGTTGCTAACTGTTCGCTTTCCACAATGACCGTTTTCCCGTAAACGGTAAAAGTGGTAGGCATATCGTATTTTACAAAATACTCGTCTGTTGTAGTAACCGGCTCAAAATCAAACTCACGAAGATAGTCAAGTGATACTTCAAACTGTTGCTTTCTTCGTATTTTTTTGTAATTGTCCAATGCAGCGTGGTAAAGCACAATCTTACAAAAGGCGTTGAAAGTGCGCTCGATATGTTCCCGATACTGATTTGTATTTATCATCTTTCTCACCCCCTTTCTTCCCAGACAGGGGTAAAATAACAAACGCCCACGCAGCATAAAACCGCATGGGCGTTGAAAGTAGGAATTATAAGAGATTGCTATATGATTTGTGTGTTCACACTCATAGGCGCAAAATCCCGTATAGGTGCAAAGACTTTTTTTGACCGTAGGTTATGAGAAATGGCAATCAACATAGATACCTCCAAACAAAATAGCAGAGCCGATAACCGCATTTTTATCTGCGTGTTATTGGCTCTGCGTCTGTGCATCCGGCTCTTGGATAACGGATATATTGAGTTGCTTCACATTGATTAGCGTTTCCTGACTACACTTCGGGCAGAACAGCGGGAAGTGTTCAAGTACCGTATCTTCCCGTAATCTTATTCGCGTCTTGCTCTTGCAAACAGGGCATAACAGCCAATGTTTTTCTTTATTATTTTGACGTTGATCTTCTTCCATAGATAAATCAACCTTTTTATTCAGAACGGTTACACCTGCTTTTTCTTGACGGGTATCCAAACCTCATAAACGGTATTTTGTGGGTCAGGATTAAAGTAAACTTCAACATCCGGTCCATAGGTAAACTCATAGCCGGAAGTTGGTAGCCACTCTGTTACAATGCGTTTTTCCAACTCTTGAATGGATTTTTCCGTTCCCGCACCCGGAAAAATTGCCCATGTGCAGCTTGGAATGGTGTATTCTTCCAACGAATTGTCAATTTCGGCAGAAGAGGAAACCGCTATATAATATCTCCATTCTTCATCATCGCTGCAAGCACTTACCCCTAAAACGCCCTGCGGTTCACGATTTATCAGCGAGATAATTTTTTCAAGGCTACCGTCTAAAACTGCACCTTGCCACATTTGCGGTACTTCTGAAAAGTTTTGTTCGATTTCTCTGCTTAATGGGAATGACTTTCCGACAATGCGAAACGCCTCTTTAGTTTCAATCCGATAATTCATTTCTTCCACTCCTTTGATGGTGATTTTGATGGTAATGGGTGGAAATGATTTGATTGCGATACCCTCGTTTTTTACTGATGAAGGATTTACGCCATGAACAGATTGAAATGCTCTGTTAAACGCAGTAGGCGAAGCATACCCATATTTTGCAGCTACATCAATGATTTTTGCGTCGCTGCCTTGCAGGTCAACAGCCGCAAGCGACATCCTCCTTTTGCGGATATACTCGGACAAAGGCATACCTGCTATATACGCAAACATTCTTTGAAAATGATACGCTGAGCAACAGGCAATTTGTCCGAGTTTTTCATACTCGATTTCACCTGTTAGATTTTCTTCTATATAGCGAATTGCCTCGTTAAGTCGTTCAATCCAATCCACATTCATTCCCCCTCTGCCTATTTCATTTTATCAACCTACAAAGGATAAGTCCTCTCTTTCCCTGCACAAAAAAGAGAGGCAAAAAGATTTTACATTCAGTAGTCATAATCTGTTAATTACAATGGGGTATCTTTATCTGATTTGCCAAGCATACGCATTATTGCCTTTAATGGTTTTTGTATTTCTGTGGCAATCTCATCTTTATCTTTTTTGGATTTTAAATAATCCAAAGCCTGCTTAATTTTGTTATCGGTATTTTCGTTTATCCCCATAACAGCTTCGATATTTGGCACCATCCAAAATAGTTGTGTAGTTGGTACAAATTCTTTTAATGCCATGTTTTTCTTCGTATGATTATCATTTTCTTTTTCAAGCTTTTTCTCCTTTTCTGGGTCAGTAATGGTACTCACATCTTTTATATCATCATCGGCAACAACTACATAAGGGATTTCAAAGGCCGATGCAACTTTCGCGAAAGTTATCAAGTTACCTTTACCGCCGCACTCAATAACAGATATTCCGTATCGGTCAGTGTCGATACCTAACAAACGTCCTGCATAAGGAAAAGCAAATTTTTCAGTTGCTCCCTCGACCAAAACAATCCCTTTAGCAAAGAACATTTCGTTTCGTTGGTTGTCAAAATAGTTCTCAAGTTTTAATGCTTGTTTTTCACTTGATATAATGTCGTCCCTTTTGCAAAGTTTTGCTGTTGTTCCATTTGTGTTGTTCCTTCGGATTATACAAATATTTTCTGGTTCATACAAACGAACAAAGGTAGGGGAATGTGTTGTTATAAAGACTTGATTTTTTGCTCCCAGCCGGGAAAGGATATTACTAAAATATCTTTGCTTTTGTGGGTGCAAATAAACTTCCGGCTCTTCGATTGCAAAAATTGCACCCTCTTTTTTAATTTCCTCATATGTTCTAAATATTGCTATCACAATCGCGCTTTGTAATCCAGCACCTACCATGTCAGCAGTTGTGCTTATTCCCATTTGATCGACATAAAGCTGCAAGTTCTTAAATACATTCATTGAGTCGTAAGTATCAAAACGGATAGCTATATCCCCCTCTGCGGGATCAATTCCCATCTGTTCTAATGAATTATCACGTATCTTGTTTTCAATTTCAAGAAACTGCTCTGTTTGCAAAAAGCTATATGCTTCTTTAATTTTTAGTTCAAATGCTTGTTTCCTCGTTAGCTTCTTTTTTCCCTCTGGCGTATCAACGGTTACAGTTGTTTTATCTGACGACAAACTTGTATTGATGTCGTTGAAAAGACGACGCAATATCGACCAACGATTACTCGGGTCTTGCCTATTATAATCACGCATTACATCAACATAGATAAATGGTATTTTCTCGCGAAGTTCTTTTGTTACTTTCAATTCATAATATTGTCCGGAATATCTCTCCCCTTGCTTATATGGGGTAGCAGGATATTTACAAACTTTACCGT
The DNA here is from genome assembly GCA_905208455.1 of uncultured Bacillota bacterium. Classification (GTDB taxonomy): domain Bacteria; phylum Bacillota; class Clostridia; order Christensenellales; family QAND01; genus UMGS1975. Next base: position 26,314 of record CAJLPK010000005.1, on the reverse strand, counting down.
TCTTATCAATGCAAACAAAATCAACAACGAGTGTTCCCGCAGGTTTAGTTTTAACTTGTCTTTTATATGCCTTACCCCGTAATTCAAAGCCAGAGATGTCACATTTACAGTTATTGCGCCATTCTTCAATGACCTCATCAAAGAAAATTTGAATTACAATGTTATTGGCGGTATTATATTCGTTAAAGTCTTCCTCTGTAAATGTGCGATCAGTAGGCCATGTTTCACCCAAAACAAGGTTAATAGCCTTTAGTATATTACTCTTACCGGCATTGTTTTCCCCGATTAAAGCGCAATAATTATTGGGTGAAAAGTCAAGCGACTTAATACTGCGATAATTCTCAATATGAACTCTTGATATTTTCACTTTTGCCCCTCCTTATCTCTGCGCTTATATCCAATCCAAATTCCGTTTGTAACTCTCTTGTCTTTCGGTTTTTCCGTATTGGCAGGCATAACCCATGACGTACCAATTTTATAGGCACCTTTTATTCGACCGTTCCGACATAATTCAGATACCCGCCGGGGCGTAACACCCCATAGTTTGCCTGCTTGCTCCGTCGTCATAATATTCATAGCAACTGCCCTCACAAATGCAATTTGTTAAATTAATTATAGCACATTTGCGGAAGTATATCAATTTGCATATGTGTTTCGCTCTATTTTGAAAAACTCTCTCGTCGCTTTGGCAAAATCAAAAGTGCAGCGTTGTATATAGTTAGGGGCAAAGTGCAACAAATGCCGCTTGTCGGACGGGATATTGAATGAGAGGATACACAAGGGTTTGGACTATCCTAACAAGAGAAAATGCGGTGCATTTTACGGAAAGGGTACCCCTTTCCTATGCTTGCTGCGGAAGTAGCAAGCGACAAATGGGTACTCATTTGCTGTGCTTGCTCCCTACTCAAAACAAGGAAAGGACGGGAAAGGAATGGAAAAGAAACAAAAAAAGGAACACAATGATTTACTGCCGAAAAAGGGCAACCCTCTAAATGAAACCGTCTGCTACAAAATCGGCGGTACGGTCTTTGAAATTGAAACTTCCTGCGGCGGCTCCGAACCGCTCTATGACAAGATGACGCGCCTTATCAAATCGGAAACCGTGAAAACGCCTACTGACAAGAAAAGCAAGGAGCGTTATAATAGCAATAGCAACCTGTTTGTCGGGCGTTCATTACAGGAGGAATGAACCATGAATACATATCCCGACAACATCACCGCTTTGTATGCAAGACTTTCCCAAGAGGACGCTTTGGACGGTGAGAGCAACAGTATAGCCAACCAAAAGAAAATCCTTTTGAAGTACGCAACAGACAACGGTTTCCCCAACCCAACCTTTTTTATTGACGACGGTGTTTCCGGGGTAACTTTCGACAGACCCGGCTGGAATGAGATGATACGCCTTGCGGAAGTGGGAAAAGTCAAGACGGTTATCGTCAAGGATATGTCCCGCATGGGGCGGGATTATCTGAAAGTTGGCTACTATACCGAGAGTTTCTTTGTGGAGCGTGATATTCGCTATATCGCAATCAATGACAACGTGGACAGCGACAAAGGCGACAACGATTTTACCCCTTTTCGTAATCTGTTCAACGATTTCTATGCCCGCGACACCAGCAAGAAAATCCGCGCCGTCATGCGGGCAAAGGGCAACGCCGGGGAACATCTTTGCAGCAACCCGCCCTATGGGTATGTGAAAGACCCAAGCGACAAAAAGAAGTGGATTGTGGACGAGGAAGCCGCCGAGGTAGTAAAGCGGATTTTCGATTTGTGCATTGCTGGAAAAGGGCCGATGCAGATTGCAAAGGCGTTGACCGCTGACAAAGTTTTGACCGTCAAGGCGTACTACGCAAAGCGAGACGGGAAGTCTATGCCGGAAAACTTCTATCAATGGGATCCAAAATCTATTGCTGGAATATTGGAGCGCCCCGAATATATGGGGTGTACGGTGAACTTCAAAACCTACTCCAAGTCCCACAAACTGAAAAAGCGTCTGCAAAATGCCCCGGAAAATTACCGTATTTTCCCCGACACGCAACCCGCTATTGTTGACAGCAATGTATTTGGGCGCGTGCAGGAACTACGGGCAAACAAACGCCGCCCTGCCAAACAGGCAGAACGGCAAGGACTGTTCTCCGGGCTATTGTACTGCGCCGACTGCGGCAGCAAACTGCATTTCGCTACGGGCAAGAACATGACCCCGGAGCAGGATTGTTACCGCTGTGCGAGGTACAAGAGCAATACAGGGGATTGCTCTATGCACTTTATCCGCGAGGAAACGCTGAAACGGTTTGTGCTGCGCCGGATATTCGATGTAACCGCCATGTTTTTTTGAGGATATTATGAGTTTTCAAAAGGCGGTGTATGAGCAGCGGTTTGAAGAAGCGGAAAAGGCGACAAAAAAGCGCAAGCGGGAAATCGCCCAAGCCGAAAAGCGGATTGCGGAACTTGACCGGATTTTTAAGCGTATCTATGAGGACGATATATCCGGCACAATCTCTCACGAACGGTTTTTGAAGTTATCTGCCGAGTATGAAGCGGAACAGAAAGAACTGACGGATAAGGTTAAGGCAGACCGGGAAATGGTAAGCGCCTACGAGCAGGACAAAGCAGATTTTGACAGTTTCGCGGTCGTTATTCGGAAGTATATAGGCATTACCGAACTCACGTCTACGATTGTCAACGAGTTTGTGAAGAAGATTATCGTCCATGCTCCGGACAAGTCCAGCGGCCACCGGCGGCAGAAAATCCAGATTATCTGGAACTTCGTCGGGGAACTGAAACAGGACGAGGACGCGCAGACCATTGAACGAGAAAGAAAAAGCAGGACAGCATAGCAATTTGCCATGCTGCCCTGCAAGATACATTACTTCCTTGTGGGTGTGCGCCTTTGCGCTTGCCGCTTTTTTTATTTTGCAGCTTATACCAGCGATTGGCAGCATACACAATAAGGCACAAGAGAACAAAGAGATGCCTGGGCCGCCTGGGCCTGTTCATAGGAGGGGAAAAGGCCGAACACGGCAGAGCCGCTGCCTGTCATGGCAGCATACAGCGCGCCGCTTTGGTAGAGCCTTTCCTGAAGCTGTGCGATGATGGGGAGCTGCCTTTCCGCTGCGGGCTGCAGGTCGTTGCCGCCGCAGGCGCGCATAGCGGCGCCATCCAGCGCCAAAAGCGCACGATAAAAGGAGGGATTGTCAATGGGCAGCTTGGACGGCGCCGCGTCGTAATGGGCATACATCTGCTGGGTGGACAACCCCTGAGCAGGCTTTGCAATGACAAAGCTGAAGGAACGCCGCATATGAAGGTGTGCATGCGTTTCTCCGATCCCCGTCACACGGGCCAGGCCGCCCTTGAGCGCAAAGGGGATGTCAGCGCCCAGCTGCAAGGCAAGCGCGGAGAGCGCCTCCTCGGAAAAGGGATGGCCAAAGTGCTCATTCAGTGCCTTCAGCACGGCGGCAGCATCCCCGCTGCCCCCACCAAGGCCGGCCTCCATGGGAATGCGCTTATCCAGATGGATGCGGCATCCGCCAGGGATGCCCGCCACCTGGTAAAAAAGGGACGCTGCGCGCGTAGCAAGGTTATCGGCAATGGGCTGCTCCGGCGTGCATACCGTTGAGCATGCGTCCTGGCCGGGAAGAATGCTGAGCCGGTCGTGCAGGTCAATACTGCAAAACAAGGAATCCAAAAGATGATACCCGTCCGAACGGACGCCGGTAATTTTCAGCGTAAGGTTGAGCTTGGCGGTAGAACGCACAGAGATCAAAACACAACGACTCCTTTTCCGAATCTTTTGTAATTTTATTGTATCAGACCCATTTTTTTTCGCAAGTGCGGTTAAAAAAATCCAAAATGGACAAACTTTGGATACATAACTTCAAGGGAAAACGAGGCGCTGACAATGAAACGATGGATTGCATTTTTGATTGCATTGAGTTTGGCTACGGCCCAGGGCGTGCCGCCGGTATTCCGCCTTCATGTGATCGCGGATAGCGATGGCGAAGCGGACCAGGCCGTAAAACTGGCAGTTCGGGATGCTGTCATTGAAGAGATGGGGGATATGGATGGGGCGCAGACAAGCCAGGAAGCGGAGCAATACGCCTCCCAGCATCTGGAGGAATTGATAGAGACGGCAAACGGCGTACTGGAGGAAGAGGGGTTCCCTTATCGGGCAACGGCGGAGATTGGCACCTTTGCGTTTCCGGATAAAACCTATGGCGGCGTTTTATTTCCCGCAGGCGAGTACCGAGCGCTGCGCATCAAGCTGGGACAGGCAGAGGGCCAAAACTGGTGGTGCGTCCTGTTTCCGCCATTATGCTTATTGGAGCCTATACAGACAGAGGAAGATTGGCAGCCCTCCGATGGCGTAGAGTACGAATCGTTTTTAGCAGGGCTGTTTGAATAAAGGAGGAATGCAATATGGAGCATACAAAGCACGCGCCGGCAAAGCTATTAGGGCTGGTCATCGCGCTGAGCACAATGCTGACGCTGATGTTCCCAAACCAGCAGGCGGCACTGGCGGCAACGGTGAATTTGAAAAAAGGGTCGCAGGGCCCGCTGGTAAAAACCGTACAGCAAAAATTAAAAAACTGGGGCTACTATGACGGCAGCGTAGACGGCATATTCGGCAGCGGTACGGAAAAGGCTGTCAAATACTTTCAAAGCAAAAACGGCCTGACCTCTGACGGCATCATCGGCCCTGCCACCGCGGCCAAGCTGGGGATACAGCTGGAAAGCAGCGGGAGCAGCGGAAGCAGCTCGCCTTCACAGAACCAAGCAGATGTAACCTTGCTGGCAAGGGCCATCCATGGCGAGGCTCGGGGAGAGCCGTACAAGGGGAAGGTAGCAGTGGCGGCGGTGATTTTGAACCGAGTAAAAAGCGCGGAATTTCCCAATTCTATCTCAGGCGTTATTTACCAGCCGGGGGCATTTGACGCAGTGGCGGACGGGCAGTTCAACCTTACGCCGGACAGCGAAGCTTACCGCGCAGCCAAGGATGCGCTTAACGGTTACGACCCTACAAAGGGATGCTTGTATTATTACAATCCGAAGACCGCGACCAATGAATGGATCAAGCAGCGCCCCATCCTGCTGACCATCGGGCAGCACGTATTTTGCAAATGAGGGAGAATGCCATGCAGACAAAGCATACATGGACACAAGCAAAAATTTGGCGCCTAATCGCAGCGGCGATCTTGATCATTGCGGTGGTATTGGCGATGTTCCTGACACAAAGCTTGGGGAGAAAGAACGCCTATGCCCAGCAGCTGAACAACACGTATGACCAGGCGCTGGGAGAGATCTCCGGCAATGTTTCCAATATGGGAGCGGAACTGGCCAAGCTAAGGGTCAGCACTTCACAGGCACAGCAGGCCCTGTTGCTGGGCGGCCTGTGGCGGCTGGCAGGGGAAACACAGGGTGCGCTGTCCACCCTGCCCCTGCCGGAGGATGTCAGCGAGCCGCTGTTGACCTTTGTCAATGAGCTAGGGGATTATTGCTACCTGCTGTCCCAAAAGATAGAACAGGGCACGGACATCACCCAGGAAGAATACGATACGCTCAAAACCATGGAAGAGCAGAGCAATGAGCTGTCAAAGCTATTGGACCAGCGGCGGGCACAGGGCATCCGCTGGGACATAGACGACCCGGCCAAGCAGCTTGACATGCTCAACGGAAGCGGCGAAAATGCGAGCAAGGTGATGGAAAGCATGCAGCAGCGCCCAAGATTGATCTATGACGGCGCTTTTTCAGAAAAGGCGGAGAATATCCAGCCCAAAAACGCGCAGGGGCCGGAGGTCAGCGCAGCGCAGGCCTTGGAGACGGCAAAGCGCTTTTTTCCCGGCAACTATGAACAAACGGGCGAGCAGGCAGAGGGACTGATCCCGACCTATGAATTCCAGTGTACAATGGAGGATGGGCTAGTGCTGGATGTCAGCGTGACCAAACGGGACGGCCTATTGTACCAGGCGCTGCCGAACAGCGCGGGCGAAGAGACTGTGCGCTCCTCGGACGAGCAGCTGTCTGCGCTGGAGGAAACGGCGGCACAGTACCTTCAGCAAAGAGGGTATCCGGAAATGCGGGGCGCTTATGCGCAATATTACAACGGCATGGCAGTATTGAATATGCTGCCTGTGCAAAATGAAGTATATTTGTATCCGGATTTGGTCAAGATTTGGATCGAGGTAGAATCCGGTCGCATCGTGGGCATGGACGCCAATAACTATATCGTGTACCATACGGACAGACAGGTGAGCAATGAAACGACCATTGACCAGGCGGCGATGGAGCAGCGCGTAGCGCAGCGCTTGGATATCCAGGCGTGCAGGCTAGCCCTGATCCCCACAGATGACATGGGGGAGGCGCTGTGCTATGAATTTGTCGGCACCAACGGCGGTGATACATTTTATGTGCATATCAATGCAGAAACGGGGCAAGAAGAGGATATCCTGCAGATCATCGACGCGGAGGACGGCACATTTGTATACTGATGCCGGACAAAGCAGCGCGAGAATTCCATTTTTAGGGAATTGTGTGCTATACTATATAATAACCTAAAAAGGAAAGGGCGTGAAAACATGACATTGGAATGGTTGGCACATTCGTGCTTTTGCCTGGTCAATGAAGAGGGGCATCAGCTGTTGATAGACCCTTATAAGGGCGAGGATACGGGGTATAAGGAGCCTCGGCTGGAGAATGTGGATGTTGTCATCTGTTCTCATGGGCATATGGACCACGCGAATACCGCAGTCATTCAAAATACCGGCTATATGAGGATAGACAAGGCAGGCCATTTTGAAACCAAAGGGTTTGCCATAGACACGGTGCCTGCTTATCATGATGATGAGAACGGGGCAAAGCGTGGAGAAAATCTCGTTTCCGTCATTGAGACAGATGGCCTGCGCTTTTGCCATTGCGGAGATTTGGGCCATGTGCTTAGCGAAGAACAGGTAGAGGCACTGGGGAAAATCGACGTATTGATGATCCCGGTAGGCGGTTTGTTCACCATAGACGCCAAACAGGCGGCTGACATTGTTGAGGCGCTGGATGTAAAGATCGTGATCCCGATGCACTATAAGACAGAAGCCTGTCTCTATGACCTGGCCCCGGTAGAGGACTTTTTGGAAGAAATGAAGAAAAGTGAGTATGCCATCAGCATGTACCATGATTCGGTGATGCATTTGGATGGATATACCATTCCGAAACGAGCGAAGGTCTACGTGATGGAATCCAAGTATTAAAAGCAAAAGAGCGGAGAACCCGCTCTTTTTTTATTGCCTTTTTTCGCCGGAAAGCAGATCCTGCTGCTCGTCGGCGATGAATTGGTTTTGATAAAGACGCCGGTAGTAGCCGTGCCGGGCCATCAGCTCTTCATGCGTGCCCTTTTCAATGAGCCTGCCGTGCCGCAGCACCAAAATGACGTCTGCATGGCGGATGGTGCTCAGCCGATGGGCGATGACAAAGGCAGTACGGCCGACGAACGTGCGTTCAATGGCCTGCTGAATGAGTAACTCTGTCTCAGTGTCGATGGAGCTGGTGGCCTCATCCAGCACAAACAGGGGCGGATCGGGCAGCAGGGCGCGCGCAAAGGAGATCAGCTGTTTTTGGCCGGTGGAGAGCCGGTTGCCTCCTTCGCCGACCTGGGTTTGGTACCCCTCCGGCAAACGCTCGATAAACGGGGCGGCGGAAACCTGTTCCGCAGCCCAGCGCACCTGTTCCATCGAGGCCGTAGGATCGCCGTAGCGGATATTATCCGCGATGGTGCCGGAAAACAGATGCGGCGCCTGCAATACATATCCCAGATGCGATTGAACAAAGGCCTGGGAATGGGCTTGGAGATCCACGCCGTCCAAAAGAATACGGCCGCCGGATGGCTCATAGAAGCGGCACAGGAGATTGACAATCGTGCTTTTGCCGCTGCCTGTCTGCCCCACCAGCGCAACGGTTTGCCCGGGCGACACATGCAGGTTGAACTGCTCCAGCACAAGGGGGCCGTCGCCATAGCGGAAGGAAACATCTTCAAAAACGACCTCGCCGCGGACGGGCGCCCAGTTTTCTTTTCTAGGCGCAAAAGCATCCCCTTCTTTTTCCAACGAAGCGGGGGTATCTACGATTTCCGGCTGCGTATCAAGCAGCGTAAAGACACGCTCGGCAGAGGCCTGGGCCATTTGCATTTCGCCAAAGATGCGGGCCAGCTGCTGCATGGGGTCAAAAAACTGCAGCGAATAGCTGGCAAAGGCAGAGATGGTGCCGAACCAAATGAGCCCTTCATGCTGTAAGATGCCGCCGCGCCACAGCGCCAGGGCCCCGCCGATGCTGCCCAGCAGCATGACAAGGGGCAGATAGGTGGCATTGAGGTGGGCGGCCTTGCGTGAGACCTTGCGCATGTGCCCGGCAAGCCCGGAAAATTCCTCTAGGTTCTTATCCTCCCGCACCAGGGATTTTGTTGTCGCAGCGCCCATGATGGATTCGTTCAATGCGCCGGTGATACGGGAATTGGCCTTGCGCACCTGCCGCTGGCTTTTGAAAATACGCCGCTGGAAATAGACGGTAACAATGCCGAGCGGAGGAATGACAAGCAGCACATACCCCGTGATGCGCGGGCTGAGGGAGAGCATGGCGATGAGCGCCCCGCCCATGCGCGCAACAGCCCAAAGAATGTCCACCAGGCTCCAGGCGATGGTCTCGGAAAGCCGTGCGGTATCGCTGGTCATCCGTGCCATGATATAGCCTACCGGCGTTCGATCGTAATAGGAGAAGCTCAGCTGCTGCAAATGATGGAAGCTTTTTTTGCGGATGTCATAGCTGATGCCCTGCTCGATGCGCCCGGCCTGCTTGATGAACAGCCAGACACAAAAGGCCAGCAGGGCTGCAAGCGAAAGGGAGGCGATGAGAAAAGGAACCAGGCCGTCCAGGGTATGCTGGCCAATGAAATGATCGATGGCATAACGGGTCAGCAGCGGGAAAATGGTTTCGCCAAGGCCCAGGAAAATGTCGGCAATGCCGAGCTGGATCATCAATCCCCGGTAGGGACGGGCAAAGGCAAACAGGCGCTTCCAAAGGGAAAGGCTGATTTTTTCCGAATAATCCTTTTCCTCCAAATGGCTTTGCATCATGCTTCCCCCCCTTCTAAAGACTCGCCGGAAGCCCCTTGCAGGCGCCACAGCTTGGCATACAGCCCGTCTTTGGCCAAGAGCTCCTCGTGCGTGCCGCGTTCGGCAATGCGCCCCTGCTCTAAAACCAAAATCTGATCCGCCTGCCAAACGGAATTGACACGATGGGAAATGATAAAGGTTGTGGCTTTATGGCGGCGTTTGGCGAGCGCGGCACGAATGGCGGCGTCCGTTTCGGTATCCAGGGCCGACAGGGAATCGTCAAAAATCATGATGGGCGTATCCTGCAGCAGCATCCGCGCGATGGCTACGCGCTGTTTTTGTCCGCCGGAAAGCGTGACGCCCCGTTCGCCGACCAGAGTTTGATACCCCTGCTCAAAGGAGAGGATAGAATCATGAAGGCTGGCCATCTTGGCGACGGCATGGACGTCCACTTCCCGGCTGGAGGGGCGTGTGATGGCGATGTTGTCAAATACGGAACGCGAATAGAGAAAGGGCTCCTGCAATACGATGCCGACATGGCGGCGCAGCCAGGCGCGCTGTATGCTGACAGAGGGATGTCCATCGAAGAGGATACGACCGCTGGTTGGGTCATACAGGCGCTGCAAAAGCAGCATAAGGGTGGTTTTGCCGCTGCCCGTAGCGCCTAGAATCGCGACGGTCTGGCCGGGCTTTACGGCAAAATGGATATCATGCAGTACGGTTTGCCCCTTCTGGTAGCCGAAGCTGACATGGTCAAACTCGATCTCCCCGGAAATATCCGGCGCAGCGCTACCCGGATCGTCTGTTTCGATGGGCGTTTGCAAAATGTCATCGATGCGCTTGAGCGCTACGCTGGTTTTGCCGAGGTCGGCCAGGATACGCCCCATTTGGCGAACGGGCCACAACAGCACCGTTACATAGGAGGAGAACGTAATGACGGTGCCGACCGTGAGTGTACCGGCCAGCGCCATGGTAGTGCCGATCCATACGGTCAGGACCACCTGCGCATAGATGACAAGGTCGGAAATAGACCAATAGTAGCTCATAATATCGTTCAAACGCCGCGAAAGGTCTCGGAAACGGGCGCTGGCTTTATCAAACTTTTCCTGCTCGGTTTTTTGGGCGGCAAAGGCGCGCACCACGCGCACACCGGTCAAATTTTCCTGGAGCGCTACGGACATATCGCTTTCCGCCTGCTCAGCCTTGAGAAAATTTTTCTTGGCCAGCACAAAATAAAAATAGGAATACAGCAAAAGAAACGGCACGCTGGCCAGCGAAATCAGCGTCATGGTATGGCTCATAGGCCACATGATGAAAAACGCACAAGCCAGCAAACAAATAGCACGGCCCATTTCGGCGATCTGTACGGAGATGAATTTACGGATGGTTTCCACATCGGACGTGCAGCGCTGCAGGAGATCGCCGGTGCCAAAGGACAACAGCGTATCATACGGCAGCCGCTGTATATGATCGTACAGGCGGCAGCGCAGGCGGTAAGCGATGGTTTCTGCGACATTGGCGGAGAGCTTGCTTCTAAAATAGGTAAACAGGCTGTTGACCAGCGCCACAGCGACGGTGGCAAGCGCACAAACAGCCAGACACCCGACCACACTGTTTTGCCCTAAAAAGCGAACGGCAGATTCCAGATAGGGCGGCAGAAAACTAGGTTGGCCGGCCAAAACGACATCCACGGTATAACGGATGATCTGTTGGGGGAGAAAGGTAAACAGAGCGGTAAGGGCCATGCAAAACAAAACGATGCACAAAGTCAGCTTTTGGCCCTTTAACAGAGAAAAAAACAACGAACGGGGCCGTTTCATCTTCACAAAACACTCCTTGATGCAAAGGTGCTTTCCTTATATACAGTATAGACGTAAAAGGGGGAGAAAAGCAACGATATTAAGATTTTGTAAGACAAAAAAGAAACGGCTTGCGCCTGACAAAAGAAACTGATAAAGTAAAATACTGAAGCGATAGACTCTTTTGTATTCATTTGGGGAGGAACCAAGGTTTTATGAAGCTGACAATCAAGCAAATCATCATCAATGCAGTGATTACATTGGCCATCGCAGCGGTCATGTTTTACATCATGCTGCCGCCTGTAACGCTGCATTCCAAGCTGTTTGTAACTTACTTGGCCATCGTACTTGTGATTTTTGCCGTGCTGTGCTATGGTCGGACGCTGCTGCAGGGCAAGCTGCCCTTTGAGGGCGGGTTCAAGCTGGGCCCCGCAGAAATCGCGCTGATCGGCGCGGCGGCGGTGGTGGCGCTGACGGCGGTCATTGGCTGGATCGGCTCCACGAAGATTTTTCACGCCTCAAAGTACCAAAGCATGCTCAACGTAGAGACGGGTGATTTTGCCGAAGAGGTCGAGGAGATCGATTTTGACCAGATCCCCATGCTGGATCTGGAAAGCGCGAAAAAGCTGGGCGATCGAAAAATGGGCGAGCTGGTGGATATGGTATCCCAGTTTGAGGTGACGGATTATTATTCGCAGATCAATTACCAGGGCCGCCCGGTGCGCGTGACGCCGCTGCAATACGGGGATTTGATCAAATGGTTCAACAACATGAAGAACGGCATTCCTGCTTACATCATGATTGATATGGTGACGCAGGAGGTGACGGTCGTCCGGCTGGAGCAGGGCATCATGTTTTCCCCGGCGGATCATTTTGGGCGCAATCTGGATCGGCACCTGCGGTTCCGCTATCCTACCTATATTTTCGACGATCCAAACTTTGAGGTGGATGAAAACGGGCATCCCTACTGGGTGGTGCCGCGTATTGAATATACCATCGGCCTGTACGGCGGCACGGATATTACCGGCGTTGTGCTCTGTGATGCGGTAACGGGCGAGACGCAGTATTATCCCATCGGGGAGGTGCCGCAGTGGGTGGACCGTGCCGTATCCTCTGATATTTTGATTGAGCAGTTTGATAACTGGGGAACGCTGAAGCATGGCTTTATCAACTCTGTTTTCGGCCAGAAGGATTCTCTGGTCAGCACGGAGGGATACAACTACCTGGCGCTCAACGATGATATTTGGATGTACAGCGGTGTATCCAGCGTAAACAGCGACCAGAGCAATGTGGGCTTTGTGCTGGTCAACCAGCGCACCAAGGAGACAAAATATTATTCAGTGCCGGGAGCCGATGAAAAATCTGCGATGGCTTCGGCGGAAGGACAGGTACAGAACCTAAGATATACTGCCACCTTCCCGCTGCTGCTGAATATCGGCGGGCAGCCTACTTACTTTGTATCGCTCAAGGACGATGCCCAGTTGGTGAAAAAGTATGCGATGGTCAACGTGGGCCAGTACCAGGTGGTTGCCATCGGCGATACTGTCCCGGAATGCGAGAAAGAATACCTGCGGCTGATGAGCCAGCATGGCATCGGGATAGACGCCAACAGCAATACCGGCGTGGAAACGGCCGAGGGAGCCATTACGGAAATCAAGAGCATTGTGAAAGACGGAAACACCTATTTTTACATTCGGCTCGAAGGTGTGGACGGGAAGATGTTTGTAGTGCCTGCCAGCACCTATGAAACCATTGTGACATGCAATGTAGGAAGTGTTGTAAAGGTAGAATACGCCAAAACAGAATCGGAGATAGAGACGATCATTTCATTTGCGAAGCAATAACGAAAAAGCCGGCATGAAGCCGGCTTTTTCTTGCTGAAAAGCAATCAAAGGTATTTGCGCAGGACTAGGTTCTTTTCAGGCTGGGAGACCTCATGGATATTGGTGATCGGCTTTGGAGCCTGCTCGTAGGAGGACAGCGGCTTTTCAAACCAAGCGACATCATGCCAACGGCCGCATTTATAGCCGGTATTGTGGTAGGTGCCTAAGCGCTTGAAGCCGAGGCTAGCATGCAGGCGCTCGCTTTTTTCATTGGGCATGGTCACACCGCCGTATACTGTTTTAACGCCCTGGAGCATGAGCAGATCCATCAAGGCAAGATACAGCTTTTTGCCAATCCCCTGCGAGGTATGTCCCTGGTCTAAATAGATGGACAGCTCTGCATTCCATTGATAGGCGGCGCGCTCCATCTGCCGGTGCGCATACGCATAGCCTATCAGGCGGCCGCCCTCCTCGCATACCAGATAGGGGTACTCTGCTGCAATGCTGCGGATGCGTTCTGCAAAATCATGCGCTGCGGGCAGTGTACATTCAAAGGTGATGGGCGTCTCGATATACTGTGCATAGACAGCAAGCAACGCGGCGCTGTCTTGCACTGAAGCAAAGCGAAAGATCATCCTAAAGCCTCCTAGTATTTTTCATTATACAATACATGCAGCAATAACCAAAAGCAAGAACGTAAAAACAGGCGCCTTTCTAGGCGCCTGTTTTGGTAAAATCAATGATCGGATAGGGGAGATCACACCTTGACCAATTCATACTCCCTGCTGCCCAAGCCGAGCTTTTCAGCATGCTCTACACAGGATTCCCAGTTGGTATCCGGGTGCAGGTTGCGGAAGTGGTCGTCATGGAGATGCTCTTTGTGAGCCAGTTCGCTGTTTTCAAAGACGGGCTGTGCGTTGCATGCATCTGCACAGGCCATATCCAGCGCGACCGGGTCGAACGAAGCGAACATACCCACGTTCGGGATGATCGGCACATCGTTTTCGCTGCAGCAATCGCACAGCGGGGAAACATCGCATACCAGACTGATATGGAAGTTCGGACGGCCATGGAGCACGGCGTAGCTGTACTCAGCGATTTTTTTATTCAGTACATCATTTGCCTGGTCAAACGGCGGAGTGATGGCGTCCTTGGGACATACCGGGATACAATGCCCGCAGCCCACGCAGTTGTCGTGATTGATGGTTGCCTTGCGGTTCGTGATGGTGATGGCTTCGCGTGCGCAGTTGCGCTGACAGGTACCACAGCCGATGCAGGCATCCTGATCGATGAACGGCTTGCCGCTGGAATGCATTTCCATCTTGCCGGCGCGGGAACCGCTGCCCATGCCGATGTTCTTCAGGCAACCGCCGAAGCCGGTAGAGCTATGGCCCTTAAAGTGGGTCAGGGTGATGAATACGTCGGCATCCATGATGGCGCGGCCGATCTTGGCTTTTTCTACAAATTCGCCGCCCTCTACCGGCACTTCTGCCTCATCGTTGCCCTTCAGGCCGTCTGCGATGATGATATGACATCCGGTCTGGAAGGGGTTGAAGCCGTTTTCATACGCAGAGTCCATATGATCCAGCGCATTTTTACGGCCGCCTACATACAGGGTGTTGCAGTCCGTCAGGTAGGCTTTGCCGCCGCGTTCCTTCACCATGTCGACAACGACCTTGGCATAGTTCGGGCGCAGATACGCCAGATTGCCGGGCTCGCCGAAGTGGATTTTGATGGCAGCGAATTTGTCCTCAAAATCGATGCTGTCAAAGCCAGCGCGTTTGATCAGGCGGGCCAGCTTCTTGGGCAGGCTCAGTCCGTCCACGGTGTGGAAGTCGGAGAAGTAGACCTTAGATTTTTCCATTTTGTTCCGTCCTTTCCAAAATTGGATTAAAAATCATAGCAGGGAAGCCATACGGCTTCCTCGCTAAAATGATTTACATAAAGAAATTATGAATATATAAAAAATATCCATTCGCACATACAATCGATCTGAATCTATATGGTATAGCTTGCGTATCACAAAAGAAAAAAATAAGATATAATCATAATATAATAAATTGAGAAAAAAGGAAATATAAAATTTCATTAAATCGAGGGGATTTTTTTGAAGACCATACACAGCGATGAAATCATTGGCGCCGTGGAAGCGCTTTGTATACAGGCCTGCCAGCGCCTGCCGGAGGACGTGGCAGGCGCGGTACACAGCGCGGCGGAGCAGGAGCCGTTTGCGCCCGCTAAGGCGATTTTATCGCAGCTTGTTGAAAATGCACAAACGGCGGCGCAAAACGAACTGCCGATCTGCCAGGATACCGGCATGGCCTGGGTGATGGTGGAATTGGGGCAGGAGGTACGGCTGGAAGGGATGCTGCTGAAAGATGCCGTGGATGAAGGCGTGCGGCGTGGCTATACCAAGGGGTATTTGAGAAAAAGCGTCGTGGCTGACCCGCTCCGCCGTGTCAATACGCTGGATAATACGCCGGCGATTTTGCACGTGGAGGTTGTGCCGGGAGACAGCATGACGATCACGCTGGCGCCCAAGGGCTTTGGCAGCGAGAATATGAGCCGGCTGCAAATGCTGACGCCTTCGGCCGGCGCTAAGGGCGTGAAGGATTTTGTGGTGGAGACGGTGCGCCTGGCCGGCGGCAATCCCTGCCCGCCCATCGTGGTGGGGGTGGGCATAGGCGGCAGCTTTGACAGGGTAGCCCTGCTGGCAAAAAAAGCGCTGCTGCTGCCGCTGGACAAGCCCAATCCCGACCCCTACTATGCAGAGATGGAGCAGGAGCTGCTGTCGCGCATCAACGCGCTGGGCATAGGGCCGCAGGGCTTTGGGGGGCGGACGACGGCACTGGCTGTCAAAATATTGGCGTACCCGACCCATATCGCGGGCCTGCCAGTCGCGGTGAATCTCAACTGCCATGTGGCGCGCCATGTACAGGCGGTACTGTAAAGGAGAAAACGATGGAGATAAAACAGATACATACACCTTTGACGGAGGAGCAGATAAAGGGGCTGAAGGCAGGGAACCAGGTGCGCATTTCCGGCATCCTCTATACGGCCAGGGATGCGGCGCATGCGAAAATGACAGAGGCACTGGAAAACGGCCGGCCGCTGCCGATGGAGCTAGCGGGCGCTCTGATCTATTATGCAGGCCCTACGCCCGCAAAGCCGGGCATGCCGGTGGGCAGCCTGGGGCCCACGACAAGCGGGCGCATGGACGCCTTTGCGCCGAGGCTGCTGGAAAAGGGCCTCAAGGGGATGATGGGAAAGGGGCCCCGCAGCCGGGCCGTACAGGAAGCCGTCGTTCGGTACGGCGCAGTGTATTTTGCCGCGCTGGGCGGCGCAGGCGCGCTGCTTGCCAAGCATGTAAAGCGCAGGGAGGTGGTGGCCTATCCGGAATTGCAGAGCGAGGCGGTGGCGCGCCTGGAGGTGGAGGATTTTCCGGCCATCGTAGCGATGGACTGCCAGGGCCGCGATTATTATGAGCTGGGCCCCCAGCAGTACCAAGAGGAACAGGAGGGACGCGCTTGAGCCAGCAATGCCTGCCCTTGACACGGGCAGAAATGGAAGCGCGCGGCTGGGACAGACCGGATTTTTGCTTGGTCACAGGCGATGCTTATATCGACCATCCCAGTTTTGGCGCGGCCATCATCAGCCGTGTGCTGGAAAGCCATGGCTATAAAGTAGCCATCATCGCGCAGCCGGATTGGCATACGACAGAGGATTTCAAGCGGTTCGGCAGGCCAAGGCTGGGCTTTTTGGTAACGGCCGGCAACATAGATTCCATGGTATGCCATTATACCGCCGGCAAGCGGCCGCGCAGCGACGACGCCTACACGCCGGGAGGGAAAGCCGGCAAACGGCCGGACAGAGCGACCATCGTCTACTGCAACAAGATCCGCGAGGCTTACGCCAAAATGCCCATTGCCATCGGCGGCATTGAGGCCAGCCTGCGGCGGTTTGCGCATTATGATTACTGGGAGGATAAGGTAAGACGCTCCATTTTGGTAGACAGCGGCGCGGATCTGCTGATGTTTGGCATGGGAGAGCGTTCTGTGGTAGAGATCGCAGACGCGATGGATGCCGGGATCCATATCAAGGACATCACCTATGTGCCGGGCACCTGCTATGTGGCGCACAGCCTGGAAAATGTCGTGGATGCAGAGGAACTGCCTTCCTTTGAAACAGTACGGGAGGACAAGGACGCCTACGGGCGCGCCTTTTTGCGGCAGCAGCAGGAGACGGACGGCATCCGCGGCAAACGGCTGGTGCAAAAGCACGGCGAGAGCTATGTGGTGGTCAACCCGCCCTCTGCGCCGCTGCATACCAGGGAGATGGACGAGGTCTATGCGCTGCCGTATACCAGAAAGCCGCATCCCAGCTATACGCAGCATATCCCGGCCATCGACGAGGTTTCTTTTTCCATCACCTCCTGCCGGGGCTGCTTTGGCGCTTGCTCGTTTTGCGCGCTGACCTACCACCAGGGCAGAACCATCCAAGTGCGGAGCCATGACTCCATTTTGGAAGAAGCGGAGACCATCACACGCCAGGAAGGCTTTAAGGGCTATATCCATGACGTAGGCGGGCCGACGGCCAATTTCCGCCAGCCCTCGTGCAAGGATCAGCTAAAACGCGGGGTCTGCAAGAACCGGCAGTGCTTATCCCCCAAGTGCCCGCAGCTGGAGGTAGACCACAGCGATTACCTGGCCTTATTGCGGAAGGTAAGGCAGGTGCCACATGTAAAAAAGGTGTTTGTGCGCAGCGGCCTTCGGTACGATTACATGATGTATGATAAGGATGGGACGTTTTTCAAAGAGCTGGTGCAGCATCATGTCAGCGGCCAGCTCAAGGTGGCGCCGGAGCATGTATCGCAGCGGGTGCTGCGGCTGATGGGCAAGCCGCAGCATGAGCTGTACGATAGGTTTGTAGAGCGGTATAAATCCATCAACCGCCGCTTGGGTAAGGAGCAATATATTGTGCCGTATTTTATGTCCAGCCACCCTGGCAGCAGGATGGAGGACGCCATTGAACTGGCCTGCTATCTCAAAAAGACAGGGCAACGGCCGGAGCAGGTACAGGATTTTTACCCCACGCCCGGAACATTGTCCACGACGATGTTTTATACCGGCAAGGACCCGCGGACAGGGGAAAAGGTATATATTCCCAAGGACCCGATGGAAAAGCGTATGCAGCGCGCGCTGCTTCAGTTTTACCGCCCGGAAAATGCTGATTTGGTGCGCCGGGCGTTGAAAAAGGCACACCGAGAGGACCTGATTGGGTTCGGGCCGCAATGCCTGGTGCGGCCGGAGAAAAAAACAGCCGGCAAGCCGTCTGCACACGGGAGGAAAGGCGAACAGGCGCGGCGTGCGGGCGTGAAAGGAAAGAAAACAAAGCAGAAAACCGGGCGAAAAGAAAGAAAATAATGTGGCACCCCATTCCGGCCGCATAAATGCGCGCATTTTTTCATACCCTGTACAAACTGTGAAAAAGGGTGAGTGGGGAAATGCGCGGATATATCGAACAACGAGTGATGCAGGTAGCCGGTTACATCCTGGAAACAGGGGCGACGGTACGGGATGCGGCCAAGCAATTCGGCGTAAGCAAAAGCACCATCCATAAGGATGTCTGCGACCGGCTGCAGCGGTTGAATTTCCAGCTGTATCGGCAGGTGCGCGTCGTTTTGGACAAAAACAAGGCAGAAAGGCACCTAAGAGGCGGAGAGGCGACGCACCGCAAATACAAGGCCGTGCAAAGCTAGGCTTGCACGTTGGTAAAATCAGGAGGACAAGCAAAGAAAAGCGCTGGGCAAACGGCGCTTTTTTTCTTGCATCGGAGGATGTATGGTGGTAGACTAAGCAACAAACTTGTCTGCTTCTGTCGTTTTATAAGGGAAAGAGAGTTGAAAAACGGAGACAAACAAGGTAAGATAAAGTGAATTTGTTTTGGCATTTTGTGCACTTTTTTTGAAAAAAGGAAAGAATATAGAAAAACGCAGGAACGAGGGCGATACAATGGCTTTGTTTGGAAAAAGCAAGCTGTTTGAATACAGCGATATAGGGATTGACCTGGGAACGGCCAGCGTGCTGGTATATGTAAAGGGACAAGGGATCGTATTGCGCGAGCCATCGGTGGTGGCCATCGACCGCTTTACAGGAAGGATGCTTGCCATCGGAGATGAAGCGCGCCGGATGATCGGCCGTACGCCCGGCAATATCGTGGCGATCCGGCCGCTGAAGGACGGGGTCATCTCAAACTTTGACGTAACGGAACGAATGCTTCGTTATTTTCTCAATAAAGTCATTGGCCGCAAGCTGTTTTTTAAGCCCAGGGTCGTGGTCTGCGTGCCCAGCGGCGTAACAGAGGTGGAAAAAAGAAGCGTGATTGACGCTTCGGACGAGGCAGGCGCACGCAAGACTTATTTGATAGAAGAGCCCATCGCGGCGGCGATCGGCGCGGGCATCGATATAGGCGCGCCCTACGGCTCGATGGTGCTGGATATAGGCGGCGGCACGTCGGATGTGGCCGTTGTATCGCTGGGCGGCTCTGTGGTGAGCGATTCCATCAAGGTGGCCGGGGATAAATTTGATGAAGCGATTGTGCGCTATATCCGTAAAAAGCACAATCTATTCATCGGGGAGCGGACGGCCGAGGAGCTGAAAATCAACATCGGCACAGCTTACCCGCGCAGCGAAGAGGTATATATGGATGTCACGGGCCGCAACCTGGTATCCGGGCTGCCGAGAACCGTCCGTGTCGCGGGCAACGAGATCCTGGAAGCGCTGGAGGAGCCGGTACAGCTCATTTTTGAGGCGGTGCACGGCGTATTGGAGCGTACCCCGCCGGAATTGTCTGCGGATATTTCGGAAAACGGCATCTGCATGACGGGGGGCGGCTCGCTGCTCAATGGCCTGGACCGTATGCTGACGGAGAAAACAAAGCTTCCCTGCTATGTAGCGGAGGATGCGATCAGCTGTGTTGCGATTGGGACGGGCAAGGCATTGGAGGATATTGATAGTTACAGCGCGGTGTACGACTATAAGCGCGGCAATTATCTGGATATTTAACGAACTACGTTGTGGAGTCTGCCATGAAAATGGCAGACTTGCAATTTAGGAGGCAACGCATTTGAACAGAAGAAAGTTGATCAAGATCCTCTCCTGTATTTTGGCGGTATTGATCGTAGGGGCAGGCGGCGTATTTTTTGCGGCGTATCAGCGGCTAAAGAACATCAACCCGGATATCCTGCTGGATAACGACGGGGAGTTGGGATCCAACAAGCCAAAGACCTATATCACCTATAAGGGGGAGCGGTATTACTACAACGATAACCTTGTGACATTGATGCTCATAGGCATAGACCAGTCCGAGGCGGAGGACCGTGAAGAATTGGGCGCGCGCAGCGATACGATGGTGGTCTGCGCAGTAGACGTGGTAGAAAATACCATTAAAATGATCGTTTGCCCGCGCGACTCTAAAGCGCTGATCCGCCATATTGATACCGACGGCAATGTCTATAAAGAGGACTATAATAAGCTGAACTCTTCGTTCCCGTACGGCGGCGGCAACCAGGACCGCAACAAGGGCGCGGAAAATGTGGTGTATTGCGTAAAGCGCCTGCTATCCTGCGATGGCAAATATGATATTCCGCTGGAAAAATACGGCGGAATCAATATGGACGGCGTTAGCCCGCTCAACGACGCGGTGGGCGGCGTTACCGTGACGCTGAAGGAATCTGTAACCGGCGTAGGCAAGGAAGGCGAGACCGTTAAGCTGACGGGGGACCAGGCATTTACCTTCTGTATTCAGCGTAAAATTGCCGGTATGGACGGATCGGATATTTCGCGCGGCCAAAGGCAGATGCAGTTTTTGATGGGCCTGGCGAAGGCGATCAAGAATATGCAGGTCACGCAGATCCCCAGTATTTACAGCAGCATGACCAAATATGTGTTTACAAACCTGAGCACGGATGAGATGGTGGCTTATGCCAAAATATTGAAGAATATTGATTTGGATACCATGCAGCAGACGCAGCTGGCAGGCACCTCTGGCGCTGTGGGCGGCGGTTCGGGCTGGATCTTGGATGAGGAAGCGCTGGAACAGACGGTCATTGATACGTTTTACATCAAGGACCCGGACCAGACAGGGGTAACGGTTACGCCGGAACCGTCGGAGACGGCCACGCCGAGCCCGACGGAAACGACAAAGAAAACGGCGGCGCCCAAAAAGACGACGAAGAAAACCTCTGCGCCAAAGAAGACAACGAAAAAAACAGCGACGCCGAAACCCACACAGAAAAAAACTGCAACGCCCAAGCCTACGACGACACATTCGGCTACCCAGCGGCCGACGGATACAGGCCAAAGCGACGATGAGTAAACAACATAAAAACAGGGCCCTTTGGCCCTGTTTTTATGTTGCGGACGGCTGCTTGTATTGATCCCAGAGATGGTAGCCCTCTGTATTGGAGAGCGCAAAGAACATCATCTCATCTGCACGCTTGAATTGCCTGCGCAGAGTTTTGAGATATTGCTTCATGGTTTCGCGCTTGGTATGTCCGTCGAATGGGCAGGGGGAGGGGACAACAGGCAGCCCGAGGCGGCGTACCGCGCCTTTGATATGTGCTTCCTCCAAATAGAGAAAAGGACGGATGACAGTAAGATCCGCCCGCTGCAAATAGCTTTTGGGCGCTAAGGTATTGAGACGGCCTTCATAAAACATGCTGAGCAAAAAGGTCTCCAAAGCGTCGTCTCGATGATGAGCCAGGGCCACCTTGTTGCAGCCCAGAGCCTTTGCCTTTGCATTGAGCGCGCCGCGCCGCATCTTGGCGCAGAACGAGCAGGGGCTTTTTCCAGGCTTGGCCAGGGTATTGGCAGTCTCCACCACGGCGCCTGGGGCGAAATGAAAGGGAATGCCGTGCGCTTCACAATACGCTGCCAAGGGGGAGGGGTCAAAGCCATACCCTGGATCTACGGTGACGGCACACAGGGAATACTGCTTATGGGAGAACATTTGATAAAGGCGCAGTGCCTCCAGGCACAGTATGCTGTCTTTGCCGCCTGAAACGCCGACGGCAACGGAGTCGCCCGGTTGGATCAGGGCAAAGTCGTCGTCTGCTTTGCGGACACAGCCCAATGTATATTTCATGAAAACCATCCTTTCGGTCTTGTGCTATTGTAGCGTATCCGAAAACGCTGCGCAATGGCCCTTGCCAGGAGCAGAAAAGGGCAGTATAATAAAGCCATGGATTTGCCTTATCCAGAGCGGCGGAGGGAACAGGCCCTATGAAGCCCGGCAACCGGCAAAGAATGCAAGGTGCCAATTCCTGCGGGCGGCAGGCCCGGAAGATGAGGCGCGGATGAAAGAAACAAGCCCCGCGCCGCGGGGTTTTTTTGATACCCCGGCAAACACGAGGAGGGAAATAGATTGGACAAGCGGTATTTTACGTCTGAATCCGTGACGGAAGGGCATCCGGACAAGCTCTGCGACCAGGTATCCGATGCGGTGGTAGATGAGATTTTGCGGCACGACCCGGCCGCGCGCGTGGCCTGTGAGTGTACGGCAAGCACAGGATTGCTGAATATTTTCGGAGAGATTACGACGAATTGCTATGTCGACCTGCAAAAGGTGGCGCGCGATACGGTGCGCGATATTGGGTATACGCGGGGGAAATACGGGTTTGACGCGGATACCTGCGCGGTGGTAGTGAGCATAGATGAGCAATCGCCGGACATTGCCATGGGCGTGGACAGCGCGCTGGAGACAAGGGCCCAGGGCGGCCTGGACATCGGCGCCGGCGACCAGGGCTTAATGTTTGGCTTTGCCTGCAGCCAAACCGAACAGTTTATGCCGCTGCCCATCGAGCTGGCGCATGCGCTGACGCGCAGGATGAGCCAGGTGCGCAAAAGCGGAGAGGTGCCGTATATGCGCCCGGATGGAAAAAGCCAGGTCACGGTGGAATATGTAGATGGTGTGCCGGTGCGGGTGGATACGGTAGTTATTTCTACGCAGCATGATCCCGATGCGGCACATGCGCAAATCGAAAAGGATATGATGGAAAAGGTGATCGCCAAGGTAATTCCGCAGCGCCTGCTGGATGGCGATACGAAATATTATATCAACCCAACGGGGCGTTTTGTCATCGGCGGCCCGCATGGGGATGCGGGCTTGACGGGCCGGAAAATCATTGTGGATACTTACGGCGGATACGCACGCCATGGCGGCGGCGCGTTTTCCGGCAAGGACCCGACAAAGGTAGACCGCAGCGCCAGCTATGCGGCGCGGTATGCGGCCAAAAACATCGTGGCCGCAGGCTTGGCAGAGGAATGCGAGCTGCAACTGGCCTATGCCATTGGCGTGGCGCATCCCGTTTCGGTGCGCATTGATACGAGGGGCACGGCCAAAGCCAAGGAAACGGACATTGAAAATGCGCTGTGCCTGGCGATGGACTTCCGGCCGCAGGCCATCATCGAAAGGCTGGGCCTGCGCCGCCCGCTGTATAAGCAGATCGCGGCTTATGGGCATTTCGGCCGTCCGGACCTGGATCTGCCTTGGGAGAAGTTGGATCTGATGGAGGATTTGAAGAAAAAGCTTTGATGGAATATGGGCAGGAGAAAATCATGCTGGAAGGCATGGTCACACAGATCGTTTACCGCAACGAGGGCAACGGCTATACCGTGATGGAAATTATGACAGACGACGGGGAGGAGTTGACTGCGGTAGGGTACAGCCCTATGCTGGGCCAGGGGGAACGGGTACAGCTGGAGGGTGTGTTTACCATGCACAGAGAATACGGCCGCCAATTTCAGGCGGCCGTTTGCCGTCCTATGCTACCTAAAACAACGGAGGAACTGGAGCGCTTTTTGGCCAGCGGGCTGATTAAAGGCTGCGGGCCGGCCACGGCACGCGCCATCATCCAGACCTTTGGCGACGAGGCGGGGGATATTTTGACCTTTGCGCCCAACCAGCTGGTCAGGGTGCCGGGCATCGGGCCTGTGACGGCGGCTAA
The DNA here is from genome assembly GCA_905208455.1 of uncultured Bacillota bacterium. Classification (GTDB taxonomy): domain Bacteria; phylum Bacillota; class Clostridia; order Christensenellales; family QAND01; genus UMGS1975. Next base: position 2,598 of record CAJLPK010000005.1, on the reverse strand, counting down.
AATTGGCACTTCGTATGCGGAGAATATGCAGCTAAGGCAGGTCATCGCGGGTCTTTCGGAATATGGGATCACGGTATCGCAGGCCATTCGCATTGCCGCGGAATACGGGGAAGACGCTGTTTCCAGAGTAAAGGAAAACCCGTACCGGCTGTCGGATGATATTTTCGGCATAGGGTTCAAGACGGCGGATGCCATCGCGCAGAAGATGGGCATTGAAGCGGACGCCCCGTTTCGTATGGAAGCGGGGCTGCGGCATACGCTGCAGCTTGCCTCCGGCGAAGGGCACATGTTCTTGCCGAGCGAGATCCTCATTCCGTTTACGGCCAAGCAGCTGCGTACGGATGTGGAGCGGGTGCAGCGGGCAGCGGTACGCATGATCCAAACCGGCGTGCTGAAGCTGGGAGAAGGGGAGGACGAACCCGTTTATTTGTCGGGCTATTACCGGGCGGAACAGGAGTGTGCGGCGCTGCTGCGGCAGCTCTGGGAGGCACCGCTGAAGCCGCTGCGGGCGGAGGTGCAAAAGAGCATAGAACGCCGGCAGAAAAGCAGCGGCATACAGCTGGCGGGGCAGCAAAGAACCGCCGTGGAGACAGCAACGGACTCCCCGGTCTCTATCATCACAGGCGGCCCGGGTACCGGGAAAACCACCATTGTGCAGTTTGTTCTGTCCTTATTTGAGCAGGCAGGGCTGGAGGTGGCGCTCTGTGCGCCTACGGGCCGTGCGGCCAAGCGCATGGAGCAGGCGACAGGCCGTGCGGCGCACACCATTCACCGTTTGCTGGAATACGGGCGGGGCGAAGAGAACGAAGAGGTATATGGAAAGGATGAAAACCATCCCTTGGAGGTGGAAGCTGTCATCGTGGACGAAATGTCGATGGTGGATACCTTTTTGCTGATGCATTTGCTGCGGGCGATCCCGCAGGGAACCAGGGTGGTATTCATCGGAGACGCCGACCAGCTGCCGTCTGTGGGCCCAGGCCATGTACTGCACGACCTGATCCGCTGCGGACAGTTCCCCGTGACAGCGCTGGATACCATTTTCAGGCAAGGAGAGGGCAGCGCTATCTCCCTCAATGCCAGGCGCATCAACCGAGGGGAAATGCCGGCGCCGGGGCAGGGCTTTGAGCTGTGGCAGGCAGAAAACCCGGGACAGGTGTGGCAGTGCTTACAGCAGCTTTGCGCAGAAGGGGACTGGCAGGTGATCACGCCGATGAAGAAGGGGGAAAGCGGGGTCATATCGCTCAATGGCAAGCTGCAGGAGCTTATCAATCCGGCAGGGCATAGAAAGGCAGAGTTTGCCCGTTATGGGCAAACCTTCCGGGTAGGGGATCAGGTGATGCAGATCCGCAACGATTATAACCAGCCCTGGACACGCGACCGGGGAGAAGAACTGGAACGCGGGAAGGGCGTATTCAATGGAGAGCTCGGCGTTATCACCGCTATACATACGGAGGCGGAGATGTTTACCGTGCGCTTTGATGATGACAGGGTATCGGAATACGATTTTGCGCAGGCGGACGAAATTACGCTCTCGTACGCCATCAGCATCCACAAATCGCAGGGCAGCGAATTTGACAGGGTGGCCATCGCACTTTTAGGCGGCACGCCGATGCTGTACAATCGGAATCTTTTGTATACAGCGGTGACAAGGGCGAAAAAGCATGTGATACTCATTGGGCGAAAAAGTGTGATCCAGCAGATGGTCGCTAACAACAAGACAAAGCGGCGGTACAGCGGGCTGGCGCAAAGATTGAGAAAGAATGGGGCGGAGCAATGAAATGCTTGTCTGTCCTGGGAAAAGGGATCCGCTCGCTGTTTTTGCCGGAGTTGTGCCGGTGCGCCCTATGCGGAGAGGAGCGGGAACTGGTGGAGCAGACGGGCTTTTGCCAGCGGTGCTGGGCTGAACTGCCGCACCGGGAGGAGCCGATGATGGTTAAAGAATCGCTTGTTGTGATCGCCCCTTTTTCGTATGCTGGGGCCGTGGAGGAAATGGTAAAAGGCTTAAAATTCCACAACGAGAGGTATTTGGCGGAGGCTTTGGGCTGTGTGATGGCGCAGGCATGCCTGCAAAGAAGCTTGGAGGCTGATGCGCTGGTGCCTGTGCCGCTGGGCAAAGACAGGCAGCATGAACGCGGATACAATCAAGCGGCGCTGCTGGCAGAGGGAATGGCAGCGTGGATGGACATTCCCGTGGAGCCCGGCTGGCTGCGGCGCATAAGGAGCACGGAGCAGCAAGCGATGCTGGGAGCACTGCAGAGAAGAGCCAATGTATATGGCGCCTTTGAAGCGCAAGAGGCAGTGAAGGGAAAACGGATTTGCTTGGTAGACGACGTGGTCACCACAGGCTGTACGGTAAGGGCCTGCGCAGATGCATTGGAGGCAAAAGGGGCCAGCATATGGGTTTGCGCAGTATGCCAGGCATAAAGAATTGACAAAAATAAGGGCGAAAAAGAAAAAGGAACAAAAAAATTCCTTACAAACAGAGAGGAAATTAAAAATATCTGTTGCTTTTTAGAGTGTTCTCCACTACAATGAAACTATAATAATGGTTGGACGAACTCGGGTCTGTGGTTGAAAATCGATGCCAGCTGCGGGCAA
>CAJLPK010000004.1 GCA_905208455.1 uncultured Bacillota bacterium | reverse complement strand
CAATGTCGGCGTTTCCGGCCCGGGGGTCGTCAAGTCTGCGCTGGAGCAGGTCAAAGGACAGCCCTTTGACACTGTTGCAGAAACCATCAAGCGCACGGCCTTCCGCATCACGCGCGTCGGCCAGCTCGTCGCGCGCCTGGCGTCTCAGCGCTTGGGTGTGCCCTTTGGCATTGTGGATCTCTCGCTGGCGCCTACCCCGGCCGTGGGCGACAGCGTAGCCCATATCCTTACGGAAATGGGCCTGGAAATGGCAGGGGCCCCCGGTACAACGGCTGCTTTGGCCCTGCTGAATGACGCAGTCAAGAAAGGCGGCGTCATGGCCTCCAGCCACGTGGGCGGGCTTAGCGGCGCTTTTATCCCGGTCAGCGAGGATGCAGGCATGATAGAGGCAGCCCGCATCGGTGCGCTGTCTTTGGAAAAGCTGGAAGCGATGACCTGTGTCTGCTCCGTAGGCTTGGATATGATTGCCGTTCCCGGCGATACGACCGCCGCTACCTTGTCTGCTATCATCGCAGATGAAGCGGCCATCGGCATGATCAACCAGAAAACAACAGCCGTGCGCATCATCCCCGCTCCTGGCAAAAAAGTCGGCGACCGTGTAGAATTCGGCGGCTTGTTGGGGCATGCCTATTGCATGGGCGTCAATCCGTACAACTGCCAAGCCTTTGTGGACCGCGGCGGCCGCATCCCGGCGCCCATCCACAGCCTGCGCAACTAATTAAAGAAAAAGCAGCGCCCATCTAAATATCAGGGGCGCTGTTTTTTTATTCTCTTTCCTTTTCATACCGGGTATACAGCACAAGCACATCCCCCTCCAATATCCGGCTTTCCCCATCCGGAATCATGTCTTTTCCATCTCTTTGTATCAGCACTACCAGGGATTGCTTTTTCAGGTCGATTTCTTTGAGATTTTTTCCGATCAGCACGCTGCCCTGTTCCACATGCTGCTCGCTCAGCGTGATGCCTTCCCGGCCAAGGTATTCCTTGGCCACGAGAATCAATGCATCCCCTTCCTGCAGCCTTGTATCCCCTTTCGGCATCACAGCCTCCTTTCCGCGTAAAACCGCAGCAATCAACAATCCGGGGATGGATTCTATCTCCTGGATTCGGCGATGAATCCAGGGATGCCCTTCCCGCAGATCCAGCCGAATAAACTGTACATTCGTCTCATCCGAATAATCGTTAAAGGTTTTCAAAACATTTTCTCGTTCATCCAGCATATCCAATTTTTTCGCCATCATCGGCAGCAGGGTACCCTGAAACAAAATGGACAGCAATACCACACAAAATACAATTTGAAAAATCGTCTCTTTCCCATACGCAGGAGATACGACTGCCATGATGGCAAACACAATGGAGGCTGCACCCCGGAGCCCTGCCCAGGAAACAAGGCATTGCTGGCGAAACGGCGCCTTAAACGGTGTCATCAAGCAGCATACCGAAAGGGGCCTTGCCACAAATGTCAAAAACAGCGCGATAAAAAGCGAGGGCAAAAAAACGCTTGACAGCTGTGAAGGAAATACCAATAGCCCCAGCAGGAAAAAGATAAGCATCTGCATCATCCCGTTGAATGCATCAAAAAAATGCACCAGGTTCTTTTTCCTCGGCAGCGTTTGATTGCCCAGCAGAATCCCCGCTAAATAGGCGCTGATATACCCATTACCGCCTACCAAAGCAGGAACGGCATAGGCAGCCAGAATCACTGCGATCAAAAAGATCGCATCAAACCCATCCGTTTCAAAGCGCGCATGCCTTAATACCCAGCCTGCCAAAGCAACAATGGCAATGCCTGCCAAAACCCCGTATACGATTTGGGCAAAGACTGCATACACAACCTGCCCTGCCGAGATTTCTCCTCCCATTGCGGATAAAAGAACAACCGTAAGCATATATGCGCAGGGATCATTGCTGCCGCTTTCCACTTCCAGCAATGAAGCCGTGCCATATTTTAGGTTTAGGCGCTGGGATCGCAGCACAGAAAACACAGAGGCCGCATCCGTAGAGCCCAGCACTGCCCCGAGTAGCAGTCCCTCCAAAAGGCCTGTCCCCAACACAAAATGGCAAAAAATGCCCACTAAGCCCGCCGTCATCCATACACCCAGTGTACTCAGCAAAATCGCCTTGCCGGCCACCGGCTTCGCCGCGCTCCATTTTGTGCCAAATCCTCCATAAAACATAATAAAAATCAAGGCTGTGGAGCATATCTGCTCGGAAAATACAAAATCCCCAAATTCAATCTTCAATAATCCGTCTGAGCCAAATAGCATGCCCAACGCAATGAAAAAAAACAAGGTCGGCACGCCCAGACGGCTAGAAATTTTATTTCCAATGATACATGCAATTAAAATCACTGATCCTAATAGGATCCAACTGCTCATTCTCTACCTCCCTTGTAAAATTGTATTTTTATGATTCCTATATGTTTAGTATACGATATTTTGGAGAGATGCGTTTATAAAAATTCAGTATTTTTAAGAAAAAGACACTACATATCTATTCCTTACAAAAAATGAGCATCGTTCTTTGGATGTGGCAAGCAATTTCATGCGACCCATTGCTTGACAATTTCCTAGGCAATGTTAATATAATAGTAATAATTCTTATTATTAAGGAGGGTATGTCATGAAGCTTTTACAGGATAAGGTAGCTGTTGTAACAGGGGGGACGCGCGGAATCGGCGCCGCCATCGTTCGTACTTATTTACAGCAGGGAGCAAAGGTTGCGCTTTGGGGTTCGCGCCCGCAAACCGTGGAGAAAGCATTGTCTAAGCTGTTAGAGGAAATGCCGAATGCTTGCGTCAAGGGCTATGCGCCTAATCTTTTGGAGCCGGAAAGCATTGCAGACGCTTTGGAGCAGGTTGTTTCCGATTGGGGGCGGCTGGATATTCTTGTCAACAATGCTGGTGTCTCTGCCCGGGAGTCCCTGTACGAGTATGCCCCTTCTGCATTTCAAAAAACGATGGATCTAAATGTCAAGGCGGTGTTTCTCTGTGCCCAAGCCGCCGCGCGTATCATGAAAGCGCAGGGAGGCGGCGTGATTCTCAATACAAGCTCTATGGTCAGCCTATATGGCCAGCCCGCAGGCGTTGCCTATCCCGCCTCCAAGTTTGCTGTAAACGGATTGACCAAATCCTTGGCACGCGAGCTTGGCAGGGACAATATTCGTGTCAATGCCGTAGCGCCCGGGATTATCCGCACGGATATGGTAGCGGCTCTGCCGGAATCCATGATTGCGCCCATGGTCGCTTCCGTGCCGCTGGGCCGCATTGGTGAGCCGGCGGACATCGCCAATGCCTTCTTATTTTTAGCCAGCGACCTTGCCAGCTATATCACCGGCGAAATTCTATCCGTGGATGGCGCCGCCATGGTATGAGCGCTCAAGGCTCTATCGCCAAGTAGTACATGCTGAATCGGTCCACGATCCATGTACAGTACTTGGCTTCCATCCATTTGGCTCTGTTCTTTTCTTTGCCGTAAGCGTCATCACCTATGGCTGCCGGATCATGCAGCAGAAACCAGGTGGAGCCTCCGCTCGTTTTATATCCATAGACAACAAAACAATGTCCGCTCTCACGGACGTCATAGTCGTTGCATTGGCAAAACAAGATCTTGCCGGCATTTAGGTCATCGATCATATTCTGCATGGATACCTGCCTTTGCGCGTATGCCACCCCGTTCTGTTCCAGCGTTTTTTCCACTGGGTAGATCGTCCATCCCCCTGTCAGCTTGGGAAAAGTATTGCGCAAGGATTCTACACTGCCCGCAAAGTCCTCGTTTTTCCATTTGAGCACCATGGCGGCCGCTGTCGGCATACAGTTGATCTCGCTGTATGCCCCGGTATCGTTTTGTGTATAGTACCAATCATAGGGCCTGTCATTGATCTGTTGGCTGCTTTCCAGCTGCGGGACGGGCCTATCTTCATATAAAGCACCCAAATGCACCGCATTATGAACCATCTGCTGATAGGTCAGCGGCGCATACATGGCATCTCCCGCTTCTTGGTTGGGATCATACCATGCTATCATATACGAGAATGTGAAATCCTGGATCCAGCCGGGCAGTGCTTCCATGCGCACCTCCAGCGCCGGCGAAAAGGTTGCTGCGGAAGGGTAAGCATACATCAGGTCTGCTGTGACTGCCTTTTCGCATGATTCTTCTACGGTATCATAAAAGCCCGTATCCCTTTCCCCGATTGTAATGGGCCCTAGGTTTGTTTCGTAGGCCTTTACCATAAACGCCGCCAATGATTCTCTTGTCAAGGGCGTTTTCCCCTCTGCGCTTTGAGCCGCGAGCCGCGCAAACCCGGTTGGCGGCTGTCCCTTCTGCGGTATTTGGCCCGGGTTCCGTTCATTCTCCAGAACGCCCTGACCAATCTGATAAGCCTCCGCCATCCAATCCATCAGGGCAGCAGCCTCCGCCAGCGTGGCCTGTTGGCTGCATATTCCATATCCTTCCCGGTTCATGCTTATCATCCAGTCCGTCATATCGTTCATCATCAAGGCGTTGTTGATGGGGTACACGGCCTGCATATCCATAGTATCGCCATAGTAATCCTGTATGCCGATCGCTATTGCTTTTCGGAATCCTTCGTTTTCAATGGCTGGGTCTATGCCCTGTGTATCAATCTGCTCCCCTAAAATGTACTCATACAGCGCCGTCAACAGCATCATAGATTGCTCATTGTTTGCATTTTGTCCGTATTGCGCAAGCTCTAAAGCAATGCCTGCCTGCTGCAGCCACAGCGCGTCCTCTAAAAAGTCCGCATCAGCCAACGCCTGCGCTGTGGCATCTGCCGGAAATGTTGCCTGCCCCTCTGTATCCAATACAATATCGGGCAGTGTCAGGATGGGCCGGCCGCCGGCTGCAATTTGGCTTTTCAGCGCCCAATGGTCCTCTCCGTCCTTTTCCAGCGCATAGGCCAATGTATAGCAATGCCCTTGTTTGTCTTCAATTTGCGCCAATGCTGCGGCAGCCGGGCCAAACCAGCCTTGCAGGGCCTCGTTGGTCTGATTCGCCTGCGCAAACCCTTGCACGGCAGGTATGCTCCGTTGAGTCTGTCCATAGGCTAAAGGAACCACCTTTTCTGCCTGCCGGCACCCAGCCAGCAACAAACCAAGCAACGCCAGCACACAAGCAAATTTTATTTTGGCGGTAACTCTCTGAATCTGCATGAGCCCTCCTGTTTGTCCGTTTGCTTTTGCCTACTTTACCATAGGATCTCATTATCAGGCAAATTCTCATTGCTAAACCTTCCTACTCTATGCAAAAAAGCCCTGCAAAATTTCTTTTGCAGGGCCTTTTTTTATTGCACGGTCAAATGAGTGCCATCGTAGTCCACCGTCAATACCGTATCAGGCGCTATATCATCCTGAATGATCTTCTTTGCAATCAGCGTCTCTACACGGCTTTGGATAAACCGCTTCATGGGCCGAGCCCCGTAAACAGGGTCATATCCCCGGTCAATGATGTAGGCCTTTGCTTTTTCCGTTACGCATACCTTTAGCTGCTTATCCTCCAGCCGATGCTGCAGGTCATGGATCATCAAATCCACAATCGCAGAGATCTCTGTCTTTGTCAGCGGCTTATAGAATACGATCTCATCTAAGCGATTCAAAAATTCCGGCCTAAACTGTTGCTTTAGCAAGCCATCCACCTGTTTTCTTGCCTGTTCACTGATATTTCCCTTTTCATCAATCCCCTCCAGGATATAGTTGGAGCCCAGGTTGGAAGTAAGGATGATGATGGTATTTTTGAAATCTACCGTGCGCCCCTGGGAATCGGTAATGCGCCCATCATCCAACACTTGGAGCAAAACATTGAATACATCCGGGTGCGCCTTTTCAATCTCGTCGAACAGCACGACCGCATAGGGTTTGCGCCGTACGGCCTCTGTGAGCTGGCCGCCCTCTTCATATCCTACATAGCCCGGAGGCGCTCCAATCAAGCGAGACACGGAATATTTCTCCATGTATTCTGTCATATCAATGCGTACGATGTTGCGTTCATCATCGAACAATGCCTCGGCAAGCGCTTTGGCAAGCTCTGTCTTGCCGACCCCCGTGGGCCCTAAGAACAGGAACGAACCGATGGGCCGGTTAGGATCTTGGATCCCTGCACGGGATCGCAGAATGGCCTCCGTTACCCGCTCTACCGCCTCATCCTGGCCGATAACACGCTCGTGTAGGATATGATCGAGATTCAGCAGTTTCTCACGTTCGCCCTCCATCAGCTTGGCGACCGGGATGCCCGTCCACCTTGCAATGATCCGCGCGATCTCCTCTTCCGTTACCTTATCCCGCAGCAAGGAATTGGGGCCTTGGCTCTCCTCCGCCAGCCTTTCCTCCGCTTCCAGCTGCTTTTGCAGGCTGGGCAGCTCGCCATATTTCAATTCTGCGGCGCGGTTCAGGTCATAGGCTCGCTCCGCCTTTTCGATCTCCGCATTGACACGTTCCATCTCCTCGCGTAGCTTTTGAACCTTGGAAATAGCATCCTTTTCATTTTCCCACTTCGCCTTCATTTCCTTAAACTGCTCGCGCATTTCTGCCAGTTCCTTTTGGATCTCTTTCAGATGCTCTTTAGACAGTTTATCATTTTCCTTTGTCAGCGCAGCTTCTTCAATTTCATGCTGCATGATCTTACGGGAAATCTCATCCAGCTCCGTAGGCATGGAATCCATCTCTGTGCGAATCATTGCACAGGCCTCATCCACCAGGTCAATGGCCTTATCCGGCAAAAACCGGTCCGAGATATAGCGGTTGGAAAGCATAGCTGCCGCAATCAAGGCCTGATCCTGGATTTTTACGCCATGAAACACCTCGTACCGTTCCTTTAGGCCGCGAAGAATGGAAATGGTATCCTCCACCGAGGGCTCATCCACCATCACCGGCTGAAATCTGCGCTCCAGCGCCGCATCCTTTTCAATATACTGCCTGTATTCGTTCAGCGTCGTTGCGCCGATGCAATGCAGCTCTCCACGCGCCAGCATTGGCTTTAGCAAATTGCCTGCGTCCATCGCCCCCTCCGTTTTCCCGGCGCCTACAATCGTGTGGAGCTCATCGATGAATAAAATGATTCTTCCTTCGCTTTTACGGACCTCCTCCAGTACCGCCTTCAGCCTTTCCTCAAATTCACCGCGGAACTTTGCGCCGGCTACCAGGGAGCCCATGTCCAAAGAAAAGATTTTTCTTTCCTTCAGGTTATCCGGTACATCGCCGCGCACGATGCGCAATGCAAGGCCCTCTGCAATCGCCGTCTTGCCGACGCCAGGCTCGCCGATGAGAACCGGGTTGTTTTTTGTCTTTCTGGATAAAATCCGAATGACATTCCGAATCTCGGAATCCCGGCCGATGACAGGGTCCAGTTTATGCTCACGCGCCATCTCCACCAAATCCGACCCATACTTTTTCAGCACATCATAGGTGGATTCCGGATTGTCGCTCGTTACACGCGCATTGCCCCGTACCGTAGCCAGCACCTTTGCAAATGCATCCTTCGTGATGGAATACTCTCGGAACAATGTTTTCAGCGTTTCATTCGGCTGCTCAATCAGCGCCATCATGATATGCTCTACCGAGACATATTCATCCTGCATGCGCTCCGCTGTTTTTTCAGCCAGGTTCAAAACGCTTTCCACATCGCTGGCCACATACACATTGCCGCCAGTGCTGCCTGAAACACGCGGCATCGCTTGTATCCTTTGGCTTAAGCGCTGCAAAAAGGCGCGCTGCTCCACCCCCATCTTGATGAAAAGCTGGCCGATCAGCCCTTCTTGCTGGCTCACCAAGGCGTACAAAAGGTGCTCTTGCTCTATCTGTGGATTATGGTTTTCGCTGGCCACCTGTTGTGCTTGTTGAATGGCCTCTATGGATTTTTGTGTAAACTTTTGAATGTTCATTGTATCCTCGCTTCCTGCCGCCGTTAAATTTCCGGCAGCCCGTGTTTTATATATTGTTCATACAGCGTTTGCGCCTCATGCGCCGCCATATTCGGATCTTCCAAATTGGAAAAATACCGCTTCAGAATCGTATCAAACATGGTAAGATACGCTTCTATATTATGCGCAATATTCTCATGATCCTTTCCCTCTTTCGTTGTAGGTGTCGCCAACTTTCGTGATAGCTTGCCCGGCTCCATATGATATTCAATCGGCCTTTGCTGCATAGCAGCAGCATGTTCGTTTTCCAGCCGGGTCCACAGTCTTGCAAATTCTTCTAAATTCTCCATAAGCTGACGGCTTTGTGTTCTTACCATGACCCTTAGCTCACCCACAGCGTCCTGCGGCTCTCGGTATAGCTCTACGCAGTACCGAATCACCGGACGATATTTATATTGCAATGGGCTTTTGATGGAAATCATAGTCTGCGATGGCTGTGCCTGCAGCTGAAAACCGGCATGCCGCTGTATCGACTGCTCCAAGTATTGAAATATATCCTGGTGCCGCATCTCCGGGGTCACCATCTGCAGCTTTTCCGCTAAGATTTGATTGATCAGGTTGGAGCGGCTGGTATGCATGGCATAGGCCAGCTCATCCACCTGGCGGATGACCTCATCCATGAGCACTAAACTGTATACGCTGCGGTTCATATTTTTCTTCCTTTCTTGCTAATATTATATTCTTTTTATTTAATTTGTCAATGATATTATATAATTTTATTTTCAATTTTTGTATAAAAAAAGAGAGGCGCTTCTCCTCTCTCTTAAATTCTGATTAACCACCCAAATAGGCTTTGCGCACCTGTTCGTTGTTGGAAAGCTCTTTGGCATCCCCTTTCATCACGACCTGCCCGGTTTCCAGTACATAGGCGCGGTTGGCAATGTTCAACGCCATTTTGGCATTCTGCTCTACGAGCAGCACCGTAACCCCGGATTTGTTTACATCCTGTATGATGCTGAAAATCTCCTGCACCAGAATCGGCGATAACCCCATAGAGGGCTCATCCAGCAGCAGCATTTTTGGTTTGCTCATCAAAGCCCGTCCAATGGCCAGCATTTGCTGCTCCCCGCCAGACAATGTGCCGGCCGCCTGCTTTCTGCGTTCCTTCAAGCGCGGCAAACGCTGAAAGATCCGCTCATATTCTTCATTTAGGTTCTCCTTGCTGCTGCGGATATACGCCCCCATCTCCAGATTTTCCATGACCGTCATGTTCGCAAATACACGCCGGCCCTCCGGCACCTGGGCCAACCCCAGCTTGGGAATCTTATAGGCATCTGTATGCGTGATTTCTTTTCCACAAAAATGAATGGAGCCGCTTTTTGGCCTTAACAGCCCGGAAACCGCATGCAGCGTCGTTGTCTTTCCCGCGCCGTTTGCCCCAATCAGCGTAATGATCTCCCCTTCATTGACCTCAAAGGAAATATCCTTGATGGCATGAATGGCGCCGTAATATACGTTCAGATCTTTGACCTCTAACATTGCCATGCTTATTCCCCTCCCAAATAGGCAGCGATGACCTTGGGATTGCTCCGAATTTCTTCCGGCAGGCCCTCCGCAATGATCTGGCCATAATCCAGTACATACAGCCGTTCACAGATATTCATTACAAAGCTCATATCGTGCTCGATCAGCAAAATCGAGATGCCATAGCGAATCTGCAGCACCTGAATGGTTTCCAGCAGCTCGCGCGTTTCCGTCGGGTTCATCCCCGCCGCCGGCTCATCCAGCAGCAGCAGCTTGGGATCGGTAGCCATGGCCCGTGCAATCTCCAGCTTGCGCTGCTTGCCGTAGGGCAGGTTCTTCGCATCCGCTTCAGCAAATTCATCCAGGCCTACGACCTCCAGCAGTTCATGTGCTTTTTCATCCATTTGCTTTTCTGTTTTCCAGTAGGAGGACAGCCGAAATATCCCAGCCGCCATAGAATATTTTCCCTGTGACGTCATGGCAATTTTTACATTGTCCAGCACAGAGACATCCTTAAACAGCCGAATGTTTTGAAAAGTACGTGCAATCCCGTTCTGCGTAACCTGATAGGTCTTTTTCCCTACCAGGCTTTCTCCCTCCAGCTCTATGGTCCCCTCCGTGGGCGCATATACTTCGGTCAACAGATTGAATACCGTGGTCTTTCCGGCGCCATTTGGGCCAATCAGCCCCACGATTTCGCCCTTGTTTACCGTCAAATTTACATCTTGCAGGGCTTGTAAGCCGCCAAAACGAATGCCGAGCCCTTTGGTTTGCAGCAATGGCATCGCTTACACCTCCTCTTTCGCAGACTGCGCTTCCGTGCTTTCTCCGCCGCCTTTTCCTCTATGCCTGATACGGTTCAGTACGCGCGTCAAAGAAAATTCGTACCGCCCCAGCAGCCCATTGGGCTTAAAGAGCATCATGACAATCAATACGATGGAATAGAGCAGCATGCGGTAATCGGAGAAGCCGCGCAGTGCCTCCGGCAGTATCGTCAGTACAATCGCAGCCAAGATAGAGCCTGTCGTAGAGCCCATGCCGCCCAATACGACCATCACCAAAAACTCGATGGAATAGTTAAAGTCAAACTTTGTTGGGTTGATAACGCCGATATGATGCGCGTACAGGCCGCCCGCTACACCCGCAATCGCTGCTGCGAGTACAAACGCCATCATCTTGTAGTACGTGGTATTGATTCCGGAAGCTTCCGCCGCAATCTCGTCCTCCCGGATCGCAATGACCGCTCTTCCGTGGCGGGATCTGACAAATGTCGTCACGATAAAAATCGTGATGACCGCCGCAAAAAACACCCATGCAAACGTCGTTAGATTTGGAATGCCGCGCATGCCCAGCGCACCGCCCGTAATATCAAGGTTCAGGAAGATAACGCGAATGATCTCCCCGAATCCCAGCGTAATGATCGCCAGGTAATCTCCGCGCAGATGCAGGGCCGGGATCCCGATGACAATGCCCACCACAGCGGACACCACCCCGGCAATCAGCAGCGCCAGCGGGAAAGAAACCGCCGCCGGCAGATCCACCGTTGTTGTAAAAATCGCAGCAGAAAATGCGCCTACCGACATAAAGCCTGCATGGCCCAGCACCAACTGCCCCAAATAACCTGTCGTAAGATTCAAACTCACCGCCATGATGATATTGATAAACATCATGGTTAAAATCCCAGAATAGTATCTGTCTATCACACCGGCACTCATCAGCAGCGACAGCAACGCATACAACGCTATCACCAGGACCGCATTTCGGAGATAGGCAAACATCGTTTTCTTTTTCATTGTCTCCCCCTCCTCATACCTTCTCTGCCGTATGCTTGCCCATAATCCCAGATGGCTTTACAAGCAATACAACAATCAAAATACCAAACACCACCGCATCTGCCAGCTGGGTGGAAATATAGCCCTTTGTCAAGCTTTCTGCAATCCCCATGATATAGCCGCCCAGCATAGCGCCCGGAATATTCCCAATGCCGCCCAGCACCGCAGCCACAAACGCCTTTAGGCCCAGCATAGAACCAATAAACGGTGTAATCATCGGATAGGAAGCGCCATACAGCACCGCACCCACGGCCGCCAGCGCAGCACCAAGGCCGAACGTAAAGGCCACAGTGCCGTTGGTATTGATTCCCATGAGCTTAGCAGCGCCAGCATCCTCAGAAACCGCACGCATGGCCTTGCCCATCTTTGTCCTGTTGACCAAAAGCTGCAAGCCTACCATCAATACCACAGAAGCAACAATCGTTACAATGGTTACCATTGAAATCTGCATGCTGCCTATGGAAATCGGCGGTGCATCAATGATAGCTGGGAACGCCCTGCCTGAAGACCCAAAAATTAACTGTGCCAGGTTTTGCAAAAAGATGCTGACGCCTATGGCCGTAATGAGCAGTGAAATACGCGCTACATTGCGGTTCAAAAGCCTGCGGTACGCAATGCGCTCCATCAAAAGCGCCATCACGACACAAGCCACAATGGAGCCCAAAACCGCCACAGCAAGAGGCATGCCGCCCATGACCAAAACCACATAGGCTGCATAGCCGCCTACCATGATCAAATCGCCATGCGCAAAGTTAATCAGCTGGACAATCCCGTATACCATGCTGTATCCCAGCGCCACCAGCGCATAAATACTGCCAACGTGAAGTCCGTTGATGATCTGTGATAAAAAGTCCAACCTCGTCACACCTTACCTTCAAAATTTGCTGGCCCTATATCGCAAGGTTTTTACACGATGCAAAAGCCCTCCGATGCAGCGCCTGCCGGCAACTTGTCCATAAAATACGAATCCGAGAGAGGGCCCAAGGCCCCCTCTCGTCTGCGCATTCGTTTCATTTGTTCTACTGGCTTATTCGCTCTTTTCGTAGCTTTCTACATACTCGATGGCGCCGTTGGTGAGCTTATTGATCATAACGCCCTTGATGGGGTTGCGTTCCTCGTCAAAAATGATATGGCCGGTCACGCCATCGAACTGGATGTTCTTCATGGCCTCTACCACGGCTGCTTTGTCCGTGCTGCCCGCTTCCTCAATGGCCTGTGCCAGCAGGTAGGCCGCATCGTAGCCCTGTGCGGAGAATCCCTTCGGCGCTTCGCCGTATTTATCCGTATATTTCTGGATAAATTCCTTTACCTTTTCATCCTGGCTCTGCAGAGAGAATCCACAGCAATACATCGCGCCTTCCAATACGCTCCTATCCTCTACTTTGTCCAGTACGCCGTCCCAGCCGTCAGCTCCCAGCAGCTGGGCAGAAATGCCAGCGGATTTTGCCTGCTGAACGATCAGCGCCACATCCTCATAGTACACCGGGATAAACAGCACGTCGGGGTTCTGCCCAGCAATCTTGGTGAGCTGGCTCTTAAAGTCCACATCCCCCTTGGCATAGCTTTCCTTGGCGACAATCTGTAAACCCAGCTGGTCCGCCGTGGACACGAATGCATCCGTCAGGCCGACCGAATAATCGTCCGAAGCATTGTATAGAATCGCCGCTGTTTTGGCTCCCAGCTTCTTATAGGCATAGTCTGCCATCGTCTCTCCTTGGTACGGATCGATAAAGCAGACACGGAATACGTTTTCTCCCGCTTTGGTAATGTCAGCCGCCGTACCCGTTGCAGTGATCATCGGGATGCCATCCTTGGCAGCCTGCTGCGCCACGGCAATGGACGGGTTGCTCGTTACATCGCCGATCACAGCATCGATCTTATCGCTCTGGATCAGCTTGTTGTAAGCGTTGACAGCTTCCGTTGCATCGCCCTTTTCATCATATACGATGTAATCAATCTGTTTGCCCAGCACGCCGCCGGCTGCATTGATTTCATCAATCGCCATCTTGACCCCATTATCCGTTGCAATCCCGTAAATGGAAAGATTGCCGGTCAAAGGCGCCAAGCCTCCGATCTTAATGGTATCAGCATTGGACGTTTGTCCTTCCGTGCCGCCGCCCCCGCAGCCAACCAAGCTGGCAAGGCTCAGCATGCATACCAAAGCCAGTGCCGTCATGCGTTTTTTCATCGTACTCTCCTCCTGTACTCTGTAAATACTGAAATCCCGGCAGGCCAGGCCTTCAATTCCCCATCGCTTCGTGCATATTTATTCTTCTTTTTCCCGATTTTATGCACCATATTTATGCCTTATTTTTTGGAATTTGGGTATTATAATACTGCATTGCTTTCCAGTTTTCAAGACTTTCTTGGCACGATTTCAGATATTGTACAAATATTGGCAGCTCAGACAGGCTCTTGGTGCATGGATACGTTTATGCACCCGTTTTTACGGCACAGCTTTATTCATCATATTATACATTTTCTTCTGATTGACAGAAAGATGCCTTTTCTCTATACTAAAAATGAAACTGGATTTCAATTTCATTTTGGGGTGATTTTATGCCTTCTTCTTCCGGTTACCATACCCGCCAGCGAGATCAGATTTTGCAGTATTTGGTTGCGCATCAGCACGCTCATGTAACAGCCGATCAAATTGCTGCACATCTTCGCGCCCAACAGTTTCCTATCGGCAAAGCAACCATCTATCGTTATTTAGACAAGCTCGTTTCCCAGGGCCGCGTGCGCAAATTCTATTTGGAGGAGGGCGCCAGCGCATGTTACCAGTATATTGATGAATCGGGCTGCTGCCAGGAGCATTTCCATCTAAAGTGCGTGGATTGCGGCGCCCTGATCCATCTCCATTGCGATACGCTTTCTCAAATCCATGCGCACATTTGCCAGGAGCACGGATTTGTCATAGACCCCTCCCGCACCGTATTTTACGGGCAATGCGCCGCTTGCCGCCAAAAACAGGATGCAAAGGGCCATGTATAAAAAAGTATTCTCTTTTCTGCTGGCCCTTGGCCTAACGCTCAGCCTCTCCGGATGCTCTGTCCCGGATCCTGCGCACGCAGCTCATGAGGATAAGATCCGCATCGTCGCGACGCTATTCCCCCAATATGATTTTGCCAGGGCCATTGCGGGCGATAACGCTGTGGTTACACTGCTGCTGCCGCCCGGCATGGAAAGCCATGCCTACGAACCTACGCCGCAGGACATCCTTTCCATTCATCAGGCCGATGTATTTTTATATACCGGGCCGGAAATGGAGCCCTGGGCACAGAGCATTGTCGAAAGCCTGCCGGCAGATGGGCCCCTTGTCGTCGATGTTTCCCAAGGCATCGCTTTGGCCTCTATCGAGGAAGAGCACGGCCATGCCCATCATGATGACCATCACCATGCCTATGATCCGCATATTTGGACAGACCCCCTGCAAGCCAAACACATCGTGCAAACCATTTACAGTGCGCTCAGCAGCGTTGATCTCCAAAATACAGAGATCTATCAGCAAAATACGCAACAGTATTTAGCCCAGCTGGATGCACTGGACCACTCCTTCCGCACCGTGGTTATGCAGGGAAAACGCAGGGAAATGGTCTTTGGCTCGCCATTTTCCCTATATTATTTTACCCAGCGGTATGGCTTGTCCTATGAGGCAGCTTTTGATAGCTGCACCGGCGAATCCGAGCCCAGTGTCGCTACCTTGGTACACTTAATTGAGCATATAAAGCAGGCTCACATTCCCGTCGTTTATGTTACAGAGCTCAGCGATACGAAAATCGCGCAGTCTATTTCCGAGGAAACAGGCGCTGAAATCCTGCTTTTCCATGCCTGCCACAATGTCTCCAAAGAAGATTTTCAAAACGGCTCCACCTATTTATCGTTGATGCAGCAAAACGTGGAGAACCTAAAGAAAGGATTACAATGAACAGCCTAATCCGTTGCACTCACCTCACTCTTCAATATGACCGGCATATTGCCGTGCAAAATGCAAGTTTTTCTGTCAATCCCGGCGATTTTCTTTGTATTGTCGGAGAAAATGGCTCAGGCAAGAGCACGTTGCTCAAAGGGCTTTTGGGGCTGCTGCCGCCGCGCAGCGGCCAAGTGGTTTATGCGCCCTCTCTTTCCCGTACTGCCATCGGCTATGTGCCTCAGCAATCCACCGTACAGCGGGATTTTCCTGCTACGGTTTGGGAAATCGTGCTGTCCGGCTGCTTAGCGCGCCGTGGCAGGCGCCCCTTTTTTTCAGCCGAGGATAAGCATAGGGCCCATGACGCTTTGCAGCAGCTCGGCATCGCAGATCTAGGCAGGCAAAGCTACCGCGCCCTTTCCGGCGGGCAGCAGCAGCGCGTTTTGCTCTCCCGCGCCCTATGCGCCGCGGATCAGTTATTTTGTCTAGATGAACCCTCCACCGGCCTGGATCCAAAGGCCGCAGCGGCGCTGTATCAGCTCTTGTCCTCTCTTTGCGCAAAGGGCATGGCCATCATCATGGTATCGCATGACCTCAGCAGTGCGCTTTCCTATGCGACGCATATTCTCCATATGGATACTCACCCTCTCTTTTACGGCACAGCCGCCGCATACCAGAATACAGAGCTTTGCCGCCGCCTGTTGGGAGGTTCCATCCATGCTTGAAGTGCTGTCCACCCTGTTTTCCTATTCCTTTATGATGCGTGCGCTGCTTGCAGGCGCCTTGGTAGCCTTGTGCGCTGCCTTGCTTGGCGTCAGCCTGGTGCTCAAAAGATACTCTATGATTGGGGACGGCTTATCCCATGTCGGCTTCGGCGCTCTTTCCGTAGCCACCGCGCTAAACTTTGCGCCAATGGCCGTTGCCATGCCCGTCGTTTTACTGGCTGCTTTCCTGCTGCTGCGCATTAGCGGAAACAGCCGGCTCAAGTCAGATGCGGCCATTGCGCTCATCTCCTCCTCTGCCCTGGCCATCGGCGTCATCGCTACCTCCCTGACCTCCGGCATGGGATCAGACATCTATGACTATATGTTTGGCAGTGTGCTGGCCATGAGCCGGGCTGATGTGACGCTGGCCATCATTCTGTCCTCGGTCGTCCTGGTTCTATTTCTCTGTTTTTACCAAAAAATCTTTGCCGTTACCTTTGATGAGACATTTGCTAAGGCCATAGGCATCAAAGCCAATTTCTACAATTTGCTTATCGCCGCACTAACTGCTGTTACCATTGTCGTAGGCATGCGCATCATGGGAACTTTGCTAATCTCCAGTCTTATCATTTTTCCTGCGCTGACCGCCATGAGGCTGTTCCAAAGCTTTCGAGGGGTAGTACTGTGCTCCGCCGTGCTTTCCGTCTCCTGCTTTGTCGTAGGGCTGATCGTCTCTTTCCTGTTTTCCACCCCCACAGGCGCCAGCGTGGTCGTCGTCAACCTGGCTGTTTTTCTTCTCTTTTCCCTTGTATCTTTTATGCGCCGCCGCGCTTGAAAAAAAGGCCCTGCTTCCCAGCAGCGCCTTTTTCTTTTATAATGCATTGCCCACATCCTTGATAAACTGTTTCCAGGCATCCGGATGCTTTACATAATATAGGGGGCATTCCTTGCCCGTCACATCATAATGCCGTATCACGTCGTTTTCATCCAAATGATACCGATCGCACAGCCACGCCGTCAGCTTTACCAGCGAACGATACGTCTTGTTGTTGAATTTTCCCGTTTTGTCCGGATGGCACACTTCAATGGAGATAGTATCCCCGTTTCTGTCATTGGTTGCCGACGATTTTTCATCCAGCGGCACACACTGGATGACCTCGCCCTCCAGCCCCACAAGAAAATGGGCGCTTACCGTTGTATCATCATTGTTAAAATAATCTCGGTTCTGTTGGGCAGAGGTTCCCGGGTTTGCCACATAATGCACCACAATATTTTTTACCTTCCCCAGCTTTTCGCCCCGGCGGGCATGTCCATTGATTTGGATCAGCTGTTGGTCGATCCATTCCGGAAACTCTGACCCGCTTATATTGGTCGGTTCTTGGCCGAATACCGTACCCAGCCAAAACGAAAAACCCAGCAGGGCCGTCAGCCCCATAGCGCCCAGCACAACCCACTTTTTATTTTTCTCTTGGATATGTCTCCGCTTCTTTTGTCTTGTCGTAGCCAATCAAATTCTGCCTTTCTTCCCTGTTGTTTCTATCATAGCAGATTTTTTTATATGCTTCTTGACAAATTTCTTCTGAATTTCTTACGAACCTATGACCATCCCCGCGCTTGTCCGCCGTTCTTTCCCACGTGAATAAGGCAGATAAGCAATGCCAATGGCCAAGGAAAGCAGCACGCCTTCCCAATAACCCAGCGCCAGCCCATGCACCCAGCCCGATGTCCAAACGATCAGCAGCGCATCCGTCAATGGGGTAAGAAGCCCCGCCAAAAAAAGATTCAGCGGCAAAATCAGCGTCTGCATCAGCGGGCGTATCCATGTATACAAAGCCGTGAGCATTAGGCTGCTCCATAGCACCGCGCTGCCCTGGCAGCGAGCCGGCGATACTGCAAACAAACACAGCATCACGCACAAAATGCCCATCCCTCTAACGGCCATCGCTTTCATCCTGCCTGCGCCCTCTTTCTTCCCAGTGTTTTGACCTCTACCCAAATGCGCTTTTCTCCCTCCTGTACATCCGCATGCACATAGGTCTGTGGCCCGGAATGCATCAGCAGCAGCAAAAATCCCTGTACTACCTCCAGCACTATATTTACCCGGCCTTTTACGCTTTTTGGCAGCAGGGCGGCCGCCCCCTCCAAGGACAACGCCCATTGGTACGGCACAAATAAAGCCAGCCATACGCCCAGGCGCAGCCGCGGCTTTACGCCTCCGAGCCGCACTTTAACCGCAAGGAACCAGCTTTGCCTAGTCCACATATACCCGCACCTTCATTGCGCTGTCATCCTGGTCAAGATCCACATTGACAATGTCCTCCTCCAGCATTTCAAACATATCCACAATCGCACCGATGTTAAGCGCAGTCAGGTCTATGCCCTTCTCCTTCAGCTCTCCCCTTACGTCTTTTGGCACGCAGTTGGATAATATATTATCCGCATAACGGGCCAGCACCAGCGGCACACTTACATTCACATTGATCCTCTTGTCCTTTTCCGTATATCCGTTTACATCCACCCGCAGCTTTTTCCCCTTCATCCGCTGCGCATCCTCCTGTACGCGCACGCTCTCCTTTTGGGCGCTGCTCTCTAAGCAGTCCAGCAGCCTCGCCGCCTCGTCCGGCGTAATGCGCCCCTGTTCCAGCATTTCCATAACCCTTTGTTTTTCTCGCTCCATTTTATCTGTCTCCTTTTATCTCATGTAACAGCGCAACCGCTGTGTCCGTATCGATCTTTCCTTCCGCCAGTTGGCTTAAAATTTCTGCCCGCTTTTTTTCTTGGCTCTGTTGCTCGTTTTCCGGGCTGCCATTTAGCCCCAAGGCCTCTAACGCTGCGTCCATCATATTTCTCACAGTAGGGTAGCTGATCCCCAGCGCCTTTTCTACTTCTTTGATGGATCCCCTGCATCGCAAAAACACTTCGATAAACTGCCGGTGCTTTTCTTCCAGCATGCAAAATCTGCATGGCGCAAAATTGCCCGTCAGCTCCGTCTCACAATGCCGGCAGTGCAGCCTTGTCACTTCCATAGTCTGCCCGCATACCGGGCACTTAGATGGTGCATGATACTTCATCGTCCTCTCCTTTCCTGCTCAAATTATATCATAAAAATAAATAAAATCAATATTATTTTTAATTTTATTTATATTTATATCAATATTTTTAATTTTTTATTTCATTTATCGTTTTTTGTGCTTTTGACTTCCGAATCTCTTTGGGGTATGATGGTCGTGTTCATATCATTGTTTATACTCACAGTCTCGCATTTTTGAAGCTAGGCAGGGGGCGCTTATTTCAATATGGAATTACAAGAAAAAAAGCCGCTGTTATTCAGCAATAAGGACTTAAAGAAACTCATCTGGCCCTTGATCATTGAACAGCTCCTCACTGTTACTGTCGGCATGATGGATACCATCATGGTAGCCAGCGTAGGCGAGGCAGGTGTCTCAGCCGTATCCCTGGTAGACTCTATCATGGTTCTGATTATTCAAATCTTTGCCGCTATTGCTACGGGCGGCGCCGTTGTGGCCGGCCAGTTTTTGGGGGCAAAGGAGGAAGACAACGCCTGCTCGGCCGCCAATCAGCTGGTGTTGTTTATCGCTGCGTTGTCCATCGCCGTTATGGCTCTCGTGTATTTGCTGCGCGGCTTTATCCTGCATCAGGTGTTTGGGCAAATATCTCCGGAAGTAATGTCATACTGCAGTACCTATTTAGATATTGTGGCATTGTCCATCCCCTTCATTGCCCTTTACAATGGCGGAGCCGCCCTGTTTCGCACCATGGGCAATTCCAAAATCTCTATGTACACTTCTTTGTTGATGAACGGCATCAATGTCGTAGGCAATGCTATCCTCATCTATGGGCTGAAAATGGGGGTAGCAGGCGCCGCCATCCCTACGTTGTTTTCCCGTATTGTCGCTGCCGTCGTCATGATTGCCTTGCTCTTGAACCCAAAGCTGCTGGTGCATATCAAACGCCCCTTTGCCCTGCGTTTTCATGGCGGGCTTATCAAGCGTATTCTGTACATCGGCGTACCCAATGGCTTGGAAAACAGTATGTTCCAGCTTGGCAAAATCATGCTTTTATCCCTGGTTTCAGGGTTTGGCACTGCTTCTATCGCTGCCAACGCAGTAGGCAATACGCTGGCCACCTTTATGGTGCTGCCCGGCATGGCGCTGGGGTTTGCCGTGATCACTGTCGTTTCGCGCTGTATCGGCGCTGGCGATTACGAGCAGGCACGGTATTTTACCAGAAAGCTCCTGAAAATCACCTATCTTTCTATGCTTGTCACAAATATTTTGGTAGTTGTCACCATGCCCGTGATCGTAAAGCTCTATAATTTATCCGCAGCGGCCAGCGCTATTGCAAAACAAATCATCCTTTCCCATGGCATTGCCGCTGTTTTAATCTGGCCTTTGGCGTTCACACTGCCCAATACATTGCGTGCAGCCAATGATGTCAAATTCAGCATGGTCGTCTCCATTCTCTCTATGTGGGTCTTCCGCATTGGCTTTGGGTATCTCTTGGCAAAATTCCTTGGTATGGGGGTCATGGGGGTATGGATTGCCATGTATATCGACTGGGCCGTTCGCACCGTCTGTTTCATCTTCCGGTACCGCAGCGCACGCTGGCACAGATTTCTTTTATAAAGCCTAAAAAAAAGAACCGCTTAGGCGGTTCTTTTTTTATTCTTTGTTTTTCCCAAACGATTTATACAGCGCCTTGCTGATTGCTGTCCCCACGATCAAGCACGCAGCGCATTCCAGCACGCTGTTCAGCGTCACAAACGACATTAGAAATGCCAATGCCGAAATCCCGGACTCTGCTGCCATGCCCAGCACCGTATTGTAAAACAGCAGGCCCAGCGCTCCGACGAAAAAAATGGTATTGAGCACAGCACCGCTCAAGCTCGCTGCGGCAAAGGATAGCAGCCTGGTCTTATCCACCTTATACAACGCCTTGAAAATCAGCCCGGCCAGCCAGCCCATCAGCACACGCGGCACAAAGCATACAACGAATGTAAAAAACCAGTTGACCTGTAACAGCATGGCCCCCAGCGCGCTCATGCCAAAGCACTGGATAAAGCTTGTCAGCCCAAATACACCGCCCAGGATAGCCCCGGCGCCGGGCCCCATCAAAATCGCCCCTACCACAACTGGAATCATGATAAACGTGATTTCCACCACACCGGCCCTTAGATAGCCCAACGGCGTGAACGCCATCAAAAGTATAATGGCTGTCAGCAGCGCCATTTGTGTCAATGTGCGTGTCTTGTTCTTTTTATTCTGCATTTTCTGCCTCCCGCTGCCGCCCCATTGGGTGCGGCGCAATATTTGTGCTTAGGCCTGGTTCTTTTGCCAGATCCGATGAAGCCCGCGCAGTGTCATATACGGCTCCAACCGGTATGGTGTGCGCAGGTACGGCGCTATTGATTCCGCAGCACCGCCGGTGACAAGCACATGCGGCTGTATCCCCAACTCCTCTGCATAACGCAGCAGCATGCCGTCCACCAAAGAGGCCGTACCAAATACCGCCCCGGCCTTGATCGCTTCCTCTGTGTTATGCCCCAGTACGCCGTGTTTAGGCGGCTGGAGCATTACATGCGTTAGCTGTTCGGTCCGTTTTTTCAGCGCATCCAAGGAAATATCCACCCCGGCACAAATGGCCGTGCCAATCAAGGCCCCTGTCTGATCCAACACAGTAAAGGTGGTCGCCGTGCCCAAGTCTACCACCACACAGGGCAACAATCCGTTGGAAAGCGCCCAGGCTGCATTGGCCACCAGGTCGCTGCCCAGCTTTCTCGGCTGCTCCGTCTTGATGTTCACCCCCGTCTTTACACCGGAGGAAAGGCTCAATACCTGCTCAATCCCCAACAACGCCAGCGCCTGTGTAACCGCCGCCGTCATCGTCGGCACTACCGAGCCTATGATGGCTGCGCGAAAATGCTTGGCCTGAAAGCCAAGCAGCGAAAAAACGCCTTTAAGCTCCCAGGCAATCTCTACCCCTGTTCGCTTGGGAGCCGTAGCAATCGGAGCAACAAATTTGCAGTCGTCTCCGTCAAAGCCGCCCAAGCTGATATGGGTGTTGCCAATTTCTACAGCCAATACCATCTTCACGCCCTCTTTCCAGGTCTATCACGCCGACATTATACTCTGTATCCTATGCCGTTGCCAAGCAGTTTCCTTTGCTTGCTGCAGTCTTTCCCGTTTATTTTGAAAAAGCCCGTCTCCAAAATGTTCGATATAAATCATAAATCGAATGGAGCTGTCCCATCAAAAAAGGCCCTTCGGCCTTTTTATCCTTCCTGCGCATATTCCACCAAGTTCACCTGTATCCCCATCTCCCGGAACTGCGCAATGCTTTCCGCATCCGCCTCATATCCCGTTACCAGGCAGGTCTTTACCTCCGGAAATCCCAGCGATGCCAGGCAAACCATGCCTATCTTTGTATGATCGCATACAATGATGAGTTCCTTACATGCCTCTATCATCTTATTTTTAGCGGACAAAACCGCCGGCTCGCGCGCATCTGCCACTGTCAGTCCATGCTTTACCGAAAACCCATTGATGCCAAGGATCGTCTTGTCCACAGAAAACTGCCCTAAATACGCATTGGTCGTCTCCCCTACCGATACCGCAATTTCACGGTAGATGATGCCGCCTGATATATACAGCGCTGCATCCGGGTTCGCCATAAGGGTAGGAATCAAAAATACCGAATTGGTGATGATCGTAAGGCCTCGCTTATCCCGCAGATGGTTGGCCACGTACGGCGTCGTGCTGCCGCCGTCGATCATGAGGCTGTCCCCATCCTTTATCATCTCAGCAGCGGCTTTTCCAATGGCGTCTTTTTCCGCGGCATTTTGCTGGATACGTCGATTGACCGATAAGCTTTCCGTCATCCACTGGCGCTCATGGTTCAAGGCTGCCGACTCTGAAAGCACTGCCCCGCCGTGCGTGCGCCTGATCAAGCCCTGCTGCTCCATTTTGTTTAGATCGAGCCGCACAGTCGATTCACTAACGCCCAGCTCAGCACACATCTCCCCCAGCGTTGCCGTTCCACGCCTTTGTACCATGTTATAAATTCTCAAGCGCCGTTCTTCCGGCAGCATTTTCTTCCCCATCGCGCAGTCCCCTTTCGCTCCTATTCAATCATAATAAAAAGAAAATCGCAACTATTTCCATTGTTTTTTAAGTATTTTTATTGTTTATTGTTGACATCCACTTATTATCTGTTATTATTAGGCATGAAAATATAGTTTTTTGCAGATATTCATCGTTTCTGCAATCAGGAGGTTATTCATTATGCTGGTCAACATGAAGGAGATCTTGGCCCACGCCGAAAAAAACCATTACGCCATTGCCTGTATCAATACGCCGTCTGCCGACAATATCCGCGCCGTCATCGGCGCTGCTGAAGAGCTCAACGCGCCCGTCATCATCGACCATGCGCAGGTACACGATCCTGTCATTCCCATTGAGGTCATCGGGCCGCAGATGGTTGCCTGCGCAAGGGCTGCCAAGGTGCCTGTCTGCGTACACTTGGATCACGGCACAGACTATACGTTCATTATGAAGGCCATCCACGCCGGATTCAGTTCCATTATGTACGATTGCAGCCTGCTTCCCTATGAAGAAAACAAAGCCAGGCTTACGGAGTTTACCAAGCTGGCGCATGGGCTGGGCATCACCGTAGAAGCCGAGCTCGGCGTTATGGCCTCTACCGGCGACGATACACATGGCGGCAAGCCGTTGACCAACGAGGAAATCAAGCAGTATTTTACCGATCCTCAGCAAGCCGGTGAGTTTGCCGAGGCCACCGGCGTTGATGCCTTGGCTGTGTGCTTTGGCACCATGCACGGCATCTACGCTGAAGATCCTGTGCTGGATATCGACCGCGTAAAGGCCATTCGGGCCGCTATGCCGGATACCTGTCGTGTTGTCATGCACGGCGCTTCCGGTGTAAAGCCGGAGGAAGTGCGCCGCGGCATCACCGCCGGCTGCTCCAAGATCAATTACTATTCCTATATGGGAAAGGCCACCACTGAGCATATCGCTCAAAAGCTGGCCGACTGCCATGGCAGCATTGCTTCGCATGAGCTGTATGCAGATGCCTTCCATTTCATGCAAAGCTACGCTAAGGATGTAATCCAGGTTTTCCTCAACGGCTATACATTCTAAATGCACATAAAAGGCCCCTGTACAGGGGCCTTTTATCATTCCAGTAGGCCTTTCCGCCTCATTTGGTATTGTTTTGGCGTCATATGCATCTTTTTTCTAAAGCATTGGCAAAAATAGCTTACGCTGTGGAATCCCACAGCCTCTGACACCTCTCCCGTTGTCAATTGTCCATGCTCCAAAAGCTCTAAGCTCTTCTTGATCCTATATTCCTGTAAATACCCAAAAATCGTACTGCCTGTAACGCTCTTAAAAAACCGGCAGCATTCTTCCCGGCTCATATGCACGATATGGGCAATATCATCCAGCATTATATCCTGCCGATAATGCAGATGCAGATAATGGATGATCTCCTTTGTCCTCGATGGCTGCCGATCCGCCGCACTGCGCTGTCCCATGCCCTCGGCCCGGCCGCATAGCCGGTACCATATCCTCCACATCTGAGACATCACGCACATTTCATAACCAGGCTGCTTAGACAGCCAAGCCTCATAGCTGCCTGAAAGCGCTTCCAAAATTTCTGCATCCGTCTCTGCCTGCCCGGTAAAAAGCAGGCATGGAACGGCATCATTCGCTGCAATCGGCGTTACGTAGCGAGGCCCCAGCACCGCTGTCTCCTCCAACAGCCTGCTATCTATATCCATGCAAATATAGGCATCCTCTTCTGAATGTGCCGCCTTTGCCATGTGAAGCGTCCCGCGGTTGATAAAAATGCCTTGTCCCTTTGCCAGGCAGTATCGGCTCTCTTCTACATAAAACTCTATCTCTCCCTGTATGACCCAGCAAAACTGCATCTCCCAATGCCAGTGCCAAATGGTATAGCCAATCGGATAGCGCATAGGGTGCGTCTCATACATAGCCACAGGAAACCCGTCCCTTATATGCACAGTTTTTTCCCGGCCCGCCTTATCGGTCTGCAAGCAATAGGATTGCATCGTTCTCTCCCTCAATATTTTTATAAAAATCCTCAAATATTCGATATAATAAGTATGATAGAATCAATATAATCATATGAACTTACCATGTCAACGAGGAGGAATCAGGATGGAACCCATTCAAATCATTCAAGGCCCTCAGACAAAAAAGGAACTGCCTGCGTTTTTATCGCCCATCAGCTGCCAGAAAGCGTATGAGTATCACCGCGCTTTGGATGTCTACCAGCCTACGCCCCTGGTCTCTCTTCCGGCCTTAGCCCGCCGGATTGGTGTCAAGTCGATCTACATCAAAGATGAATCCTATCGTTTTGGCCTCAACGCCTTCAAAGGCCTTGGATGCACCTATGCCATCCATCGATCCATGGCAGAGCGCCCGGAGAAATCGCCTGTCTTTGTCACCGCTACGGACGGCAATCACGGCCGGGCCGTTGCTTGGGCAGCAGCCCGGCTGGGCGGGCGGGCAGAGATCTTCATGCCAAAGGGCTCTCAGCCGTGTCGGGTCAATGCCATTCGCGCCATTCAAAATACCAAGGTCAAGGTGCTGGATATGAACTATGACCAGGCTGTTTTGTATGCCTTTGACTACGCAAACCAGCATGGCTATACCGCCATTCAGGATACCGGGTTTGAAGGCTATGAGCAGGTGCCGAATTGGATTACCCAAGGATATACCACCATGACAAAGGAAGCCCTTGCGCAAATGCAGCAGCTAGGCGTCCCGCGTCCCAGCCATGTATTTGTCCAGGCTGGCGTCGGCTCCTTTGCCGGCAGCGTCACTGGTTATCTGGCTCATGTCTATCGTGATGATCTGCCGCATATCACCATCATAGAAGCCGAGCAAGCGGCTTGTCTATACCGTTCTATTGAATGCGGCGACGGCGCGCCTCATTCCATTATCGGTGACCCTGAAACCATCATGGCCGGCCTGAACTGCGGCACTCCTAACCTGTTTACCTGGCCTGTGCTGCGCGATTTTGCCGCCCAATTTGCCAAGTGCCCGGATTGGGTCGCGGCGCTTGGCATGAAAACCCTGGCGCATCCTCTGCCGGGAGACCAGCGCGTCGTTTCCGGAGAATCAGGCGCTGTTGGCGCTGGGCTTTTAATCGCGCTTCAAACCATGGAGGCATGCCGGGCCTATAAAGACGCCATGCAGCTGGATGAAAATTCCGTCATTCTTCTTTTCAGCACTGAAGGCGATACAGATCCTGAGAATTATGCCCGTATCGTAAACAAAGCATAAGAGCTTCTGGAAAAAGGGTGCATAAGCTGCGCCCTTTTTCTTTTCTCTCATACAATGGATTCAGGCTTACATTGCATCCGATGCCTTTTGTATACCAGTATTTCATTCGATACAAACTATTCACAGGCTTTGGATGCAGCTTACGGATTCACAGCATCACGCCGCCGGCAGAGTTTTACAAAATGATATTTCCTCCCGGCCAACAAAAATACCGCAATTTACCTAAGTAAACTGCGGTATTGGATGCGGCCGCTTGCCGCTGGCGGAGAGGGGGGGATTCGAACCCCCGGTACGCTATTCACGTACACCCGCTTTCCAGGCGAGCACCTTAGACCACTCAGACACCTCTCCATGATCCATTGACTTTATGCCAAGCAGCCATTTTCAGACTGCCTGCGCATTATTATACCATATCCTTTCTGAAATACAAGCAAAATTTATTTTTTTGCGTTTCAGAATTTTTCCATATTTTCCCTGATTATCTTTTTCACAGCAGGACAAAATAAAGCCACGGACAGCTGAGAATGTTCTCATGGCCACGCAAGTCGGAGCGTGTTCTCGTATCACGATCCAAAGCCTATGCAGGCTATGAAAGCCCCCTTATCGCATCCGAATCCAGGACCATGATCCATCTCATGGCACATCCCTGTTTTCATCCCAATGCGAAAAGGGCCCCCGAATTTTCATTCTCTTCCATAGCTGGCCCGTGAAAAAAGGCGGAATCGCAAGGAACACCCGTTTGGAAGCAAGCAGCAACCTCTGTCTCCCTTCCATACCAGGGTACAGTTGACTTTCAATGTCATCTATTTCCTTCGTTTCCGCCTTTGTGCTTTTTATCCGTGCAGCTTTGTCAGCTCTTGTGTTTCCCCGATGGCCAGCAGCACGTCCCCCTGTTCCAGCACCGCATCCGGCGACGGGTTTACCATAATCCTTTTCCCGCGTTTAATCGCTACAATATTGATATTGTATTTGCTGCGCACATTGCTTTCCTTCAGCGATTTGCCAAACAGATATTTGGGCGCATTGATCTCCATCATGCTGTATTCCTCAGAAAGCTCAATGAATTCCAAAACATCGGACTGTGCAATGCTGTGCGCAAACCGCATGCCCATGTCCCGCTCCGGATACACCACCCTATCTGCTCCCAGTTTCAACAAAATGCGGGCGTGTTTGTTGCTGCTCACTTTGCAAACGACATGCTCTACCCCCATGTCCTTGAGCATCAGCGTGGTAAAAATGCTGGCCTGCATATCGCTGTTGCCGATGCCTACCACTACAATATCAAAGTTTGTTACACCCAGCGAAAGCAGGGTCTGCTCATCCATTACGTCTGCCTGCACGCAGTTTGTCAGCACCGGCGCCATCTTTTCCACCACGGCCTCATTGGCGTCCACGCCCATCACATCATGGCCCATTTCCACCAATGTCCTTGCCAACGCACGGCCAAATCTTCCCAAGCCTAGTATTGCGATCTGTTTCATGCTTTCCTCCCTGTCAGCCCACCATAATACGGCCTTCCGGATAATGGATCGTATCCTTTTTCTTCCGGTTCGCCAATGCCATAGAGAATGTCAGCGGGCCTACCCGTCCGCAGAACATCAAAAACATCAGAAGCAGCTTGCTCAACGGAGCTAACTGCGGCGTAAGTCCACAGCTCAGTCCTACTGTCCCAAACGCGGAGACACACTCGTACAAAATCACTTCCATAGACGCAGCAGGGTTTCCCTCTTCGATGATACAAATGATAAAGGTAGCTGCCAGCACCAGCATCATAGCCAGCACTGTAATGGCCGCTGCACTGCGCACCAGATCCTTGGCAATGCTCCTCTTCCCTACCACCGCTTCCTGGCGGCCCCGCACAATCGCCGCCGTGACAAGCAAAAGAATGGCAAACGTCGTTACCTTGATTCCGCCGCCCGTAGACCCGGGCGCCGCGCCAATAAACATGAGTATGATGGTCAAAAGAAAGCTGCCGCCGTACAGCCCGTTTTGGTCTATGCTGTTAAAGCCCGCCGTACGCGTCGTTACGCTCTGGAAAGCGCCCGCCATGATCTTTTCGCCTGCCGGCATGGCCGCCATGGTCGCCGGGTTGTTCCATTCCATTGCGCTGAATAGCACCGTTCCTCCCAATACCAGCGCTGCCGTCATTCCGATAACCAGCTTGGTATGGATGGAAAACCGCTTCCATCTCTTATTTTTCCAAACGTCCCGGATCACTGTAAACCCTAGGCCGCCCAAAATGATGAGCGCCATGATGGTAAGGTTTACGACCACATCATCCGTATAGCCAGTGATAGACTGAAAATTCCCCAGCGGGTCGATTCCCGCGTTGCAAAAAGCAGAAATGGAGATAAAAATACTATAAAATAATCCTGTTTTCAGGCCAAATTTCGGCACAAAACTAAATGAGAGGCATACCGCCCCCAAGGTTTCAATTAAAATTGTGATGCATACCACGCTCTGAATCAGCCTTACCATGCCCTGCAGGGAATCCTGGTTCATCGCTTCTCGAATCAACATACGCTCTTTTAGCGTAATACGCTTTCTAATCATCATAAAGACAACAGTGACTGCCGTCATAAATCCCAAGCCGCCCAGCTGGATCAGGCATAGGATGATAAAGTGGCCTATATGCGAATACGCCGTCCCGGTGTCTACCGAAACCAGCCCCGTTACGCAAACGGAGGTCGTCGCCGTAAACATTCCATTGAGCAATCCTACGCTTTTCCCCGTAGAAGAACAGATCGGAAGTGACAACAAAAGCCCTCCAATCAAAATCGCAAGAAAAAAACCCAGTACGATTTTTTGGACAGGCTTCATCTTCTTCCATGGATGCAGCTTTGCAATCTTCTCTCCCAACGAAGATCCCCCCAAGTCAAGCTCCCAACCAGCAAAATGGCCAAAGCATCAAGCATAAATAAAAAAACTGCCGCGCACCTTCCGTTGGAAAAGCTGCAATGGTGCTATTGTAAACGGAGAACTCCGGCCCGGTTTCCCTGCGGCACATGCCACGTTCTGCTTAATGCTGCTCCCGTCAAGGCCTGACATGATTCACAGGATGACATTGCACAGGACCCGGCCGTCAACATTCCCGGTTACAACGCGTGTCATTGCCGCTTAGCCGAAAGAAGGATTCCAGCCCCGCTACAGCGGATTTCGGGTATAGGGCGCCGCTACTGCCCCGCCTGGCGCGACATTCTTTATAACTTTTTGATAACTTCTGCCACAGCATACCACCTGACTATGGTTTCGTCAATGGAAGAGTCTGTTAAATTTTTTTATTTTTCCCACAAATTTCCCCATGCTTCTGCATACGCTACCTGGTTCATGGGTTTCCTCGGCCGCTTTTCCGGCGCTTCCTCCGGCACACCCAGCGGGGTAATCGCCACCACCCGAATATGGTACGGTATCCCCAGCAGCGCTTTTACCGGCTGCTCCGGAAATGCGCCGACCCAGCAGGTGCCCAGCCCCAGCGCTGCCGCCGCCAGCGTCACCTGCGTTAGCGTAATCCCAATATCCGTCATATAATACGGCTTTCCCTCTCTGTTGCCGCTGCGTTCCGGGTCCGCACAGACCACCAAAAAATAGTCCGCGTTTTCATACGCATTCCCCTTGGGGTTTCCGCCCGTCGCTTGCTTTAACGCCTGGATCTGCTGCCTGTCATGCAGCACCACATACGTCCAGGGCTGCTGGTTTTTCCAAGATGGCGCATTCTGCGCCGCCTCCAGCACCAAGCCAAGCTGTTCTTCCGAAACAGGCTCCTGTTTATACCGCCGGATGCTGCGCCGTTCCCTCATGGTCTGTAAGCAGTCCATCTCCTCAGCTCCCTTTTTCTCAATCTTTATCCAATTATAGCTTGTCCGCCCTAAAAAAGTCAAAAGCCTTGCGTATTCTCCCATGAGTTTGCTATAATGATGCCACTGTATTCGAAGGGTGGCCTCATTTATATGAAAAAACGCATGATACATCTGGCAGCACTGGCACTGATCGCCTTGGGCCTGGTATCCGGCTGCAGCGCCAAAGCTCAATTGCCCACGGAGATCGGCTCCTTTGCCGTGGTGGATGTTTCCATGGTGGATACATACGATACCTTGCAGGCGGATAGCGGCCAAAAGCTCTGTATCGTGGCTATGAAACCAAACGACGCCATTCAAGAGGACAAATACAAAAGCTATTTTTGCTCGGATGACGGCGCCAGCATCGCTAAAATCACCATCGCCGGCACAGAATACAACTGTATGGCCGTTGCCGTGCAGGGCAAGCCCAACGATAAATCCGTCGAATATACCCTTGTCTTTGAGGTGCCGGAAAGCGCCTCTGCAGCAGGTAGCCTCTCGTTGACTGCTCCCAATCTCACACCGGTTGAAATCAAATTTTGATTGTAATGCAAAAAGCGGCCGCTTGGCCGCTTTTCTTATGCCGTTTTCCTTTTTATTGCCAGGGCAATGCCGTAAAGCCCCGCCACCACTGCTATCGGGATCCATGCATTGACCCAACACAGCACCTGTTTTCTCAACGCCCATTTGGCAAACAGGATCGCCACCCAGATCACTGTGTACAGCGCAATGGCCCCCACGCTGCGCCAGCGCTGTTTCTTCTCTGCAAAGCCGAAAACCTGTCGATTCAGCATATAGCTCAGCGCCCAGGCAAATCCCAAAATCAACAGGCTGGAAATGATAAATCCCTGCGTAATCGGCATCTTGACTGAAAAATCTGCCAGCCCCCGGGCCGTACCCGTATAAAACAATTCTATCAATACCAAGACCAGCAGCCCGACCAGGCAGCCTTCCGCACTCTCCAAGCGCTTCTCCGCCGCCGTCCTTTTCGCCCCCAGATGGATGTATACATCGCAGACTCCGATCAGGTCCCTGCCAAGCGCCTGCTCTACTGTCTGCCCTTGCCGCTGTGCCCGGTATAATTTCTCTGCCAGCCTCCGGCAGGCAGAAAAGACCTCTTCCCTTTTCAATTCAGAGTTTTTGATATACGCCTCCATCGCCTCCATCACATCCCGGTATTCCCCTGTCAGCGTTTGGCGAACCTGGCGGTATGCAGCCTTTTGCTGTTGCATGTTGCTTGCCATGTATCTCTCCTTTGATTGCAAAGCCGCTTTTTCTTCCTTATTGTATCCCGCCGTCCGCATTCCTGTAAAGCATGCAATGCAAAAAGCCGCCTTCCGGCGGCTTTCCCTGTTTTATTTTGTGCCAAATAGGCGGTCTCCCGCATCCCCCAAGCCGGGGACAATATACCCGTGCTCATTTAATCCCTGGTCAATGGCCGCTACATAAATATCCACATCCGGATGCGCCTCGCGCACTGCTTTGATCCCCTCCGGCGCGGCAATCATATTTACCAGGCGAATATTTTTCCCGCCGCGTTTTTTGATAAATTCGATGGCCGCAATGGCGCTGCCTCCTGTGGCCAGCATCGGGTCCAGCACCAGCAAATCACGCTCCGCCACATCCGAGGGCAGCTTGCAATAGTATTCCACCGGCTTTAGCGTCTCCGGGTCACGATATACGCCGATATGCCCTACCCGCGCAGCCGGCACCAGCCTAAGCATCCCCTCTACCATACCAAGGCCTGCCCGCAAAATGGGGACAATGCCCAGCTTTTTCCCCGCGATCACCTTGGTTTTGGCCATGCAAATCGGCGTTTCGATCTCCACCTCTGTCAACTGCAAATCGCGCGTGACCTCATAGCCCATCAGCATGGAGATCTCCTCTGTCAATTCGCGGAATTCCTTCAGGCTTGTCTTTTTATCGCGCAGCACGGAAACCTTATGCTGGATCAGCGGATGCTTCATTTCTATCACCCGGCCCATCCGGCAGTTCTGCGTATCCTCCTGCGATTCCAGCGCCATAATCTCCTCTATGCGGCGCTCATGCTTGCCGCCCTGGAACTGGGCCCCCATGAACGCATCCAGATTCTGTTCCATCTGCTCCACGCTCAGCACACGTGCGCCCATGCATACGACGTTGGCGTTGTTATGCTCCTTTGCCATCTGCGCGCTGAAGGCATCGCTGACAAGCGCCGCCCGGATCCCGTGGCATTTGTTGGCTGCCAGCGACATGCCGATGCCGGTTCCGCATACCAAAATGCCCCAATCCGCCTGTCCGTTCTGTACCTTTTCACACACTGCCTCTGCAAACATAGGGTAGTCCACAGAATCCTCTGAATAACAGCCCAAATCGCAGACCTGCTCCCCTTTTTCCTGCAAGTACTCAATGAGCTGCTGTCTTTGTTTTACCCCCGCGTGGTCCGAACCAATGGCAATCATACTCTTTTTCCTTCCTCTCCCGTGCAAATTGTACGAATCAATTTATTTCATTATAGCCTTTCCCTTAGCGCCAGCGCAAGAGAAAAAGGCAGCGCCTGTGCTGCCTTTTAGGTTGTTGGCGGTTCCTCTGCCTGTACACGGCAAAACCCCGCCGCACGCAGGGCCCGGTTCATATAAGCCAAGTCCTCGCCCCGCTCCTCGGCCCCTTCCAAAATGATATACGTCATCTTTTCATCATCGGCCCGGCGCAGCATCGCAAACAGCCCCTTTGCCAGGGAGCCGTCAGCATCGCAAGGATAAAATGTACGCGCGCCATACGTCTCCGCATGGGCGCTGCGGCCGATGATCACTGCCTTTTCCCCTGCCCTTGCCGCCTTATCATACAAGGTGCAGGCCAGCGCTGCCATGCCTGGGCCATAGGAAACCAGCACCGCTTCCCCCTTGGGCGCATAGTGCTTATGCAGCATGCCCGGGGACGCCGCCCTGCCCGTCACAGGCTGCAGCACGCCGCCTGCCACGCGGCAATCCCCCACGAAGCCTGCGATCTGCTCTCTTGTGATATGCCCCGGGCGCAAAATCACCGGTGTCTCCTTGGTCGCATCCACCACAGTAGATTCCACCCCCACTTCACAGCGCCCTCCATCTATGATCAGCGGGATACGCCCCTGCATATCCTGATAGACATGCATCGCCGTCACAGGGCTGGGCCGCCCGCTTACGTTGGCGCTCGGCGCCGCAATGGGGCCGGCTAACTCGATTAACCGCTGGGCTATCATGCCTTTCGGCATGCGCAGGCCTACCGTATCCAGCCCCGCTGTCACTCTTTTGGGCATCACGTCAGATGCTTGCACGATCACCGTCAGCGGCCCCGGCCAAAATGCCTGTGTCAGCATTTCTGCTGCTGCCGTCCATACCTTGGACAGCCGTTTTGCCTGCTCACAGCCCGACACATGCACAATCAGCGGATTGTCCTGCGGGCGCCCCTTTGCCTCAAAAATCTTTTTCACAGCCCTTTCATCCAGCGCCAAAGCCCCCAGGCCATAGACCGTTTCGGTGGGGAATGCCGCCACCTCTCCGCTTTCCAGCAGCGCTGCTGCTTCCCTGTCTCCGCCCGCTGCAAAGGCCTGCTCTGTCATGATCCTTGTTTTCATCGGCTTACCCCTTATGCTTCCTGTTCTCCCGCCAGCAGCGCCGTGCGCTCCTTAAGCGCCAGCGCATCCAAAATCTCATCCAGCTCGCCATCCATAAACGCCTCCAGCTTATAGACGGTCAGCCCTGCTCTATGATCCGTTACACGCCCCTGCGGGAAATTATACGTGCGGATGCGCTCGCTTCTGTCCCCGCTGCCCACCTGGCTTTTGCGGTTTTGGCTCATCGCCTCGTCATGCTCGCTTTGCAGCTTATCCAGCAGCCGGCTTTTCAGTACACGCATCGCCTTTTCTTTGTTTTTCAGCTGGCTTTTTTCATCCTGGCATGTTACGACCAGCCCTGTCGGGATATGGGTAATGCGCACAGCGCTGTCCGTCGTGTTGACGGACTGGCCGCCATGCCCGCCGCTTCGGTACACATCCACCCTTAGGTCGTTGGGGTCGATGCTTACCTCCACATCCTCTGCCTCCGGCAGCACGGCTACCGTGGCGGCGCTGGTATGGATACGGCCGCCGGATTCCGTCTCGGGCACCCTCTGTACCCGGTGCACGCCGCTTTCATATTTCAGCTTCGCATAGGCGCCCTTGCCGGAGATCACCACAATGACCTCCTTGACACCGCCCAGCTCCGTTAGGTTCTCCGTCATGATCTCCAGCTTAAACCCCTGGCGCTCTGCATACCTGGCATACATACGGTATAGATCCGCTCCGAACAAAGCCGCCTCATCGCCCCCTGTTCCGGCCCGGATCTCCAGCACCACGTTTTTATCGTCATTGGGGTCCTTGGGCAGGAGCAAAAAGCGGATCTCCTCCTCCATTTCCTCTTTTTTCTCCTGCAGCCGCCTGCTTTCCTCTGCCGCCATTTCGCGCAGCTCCGCATCCGTCTCTTCCTCTGCCATCTGCCTGCATTCCGCCAATTCCTTCAAAAGCGCCCGGTAATCCCCGCTTTTTTGCGCGATGGGCTCAATCTGCGCATGCTCTTTGACAAGCCTGCGCCATGCCTCCATATCGTTCATCGTCTCCGGCTGCGCGATCAAACGGCTCAATTCCTGATACCGAGCCTCTATGGTTTGTAACCGGTCTATCATCGTTTTCATCCTTTCCGTCCATGCACAACGCGCGGCAGGCCGGACAGATCCTCTTTTATCCCGATCTCCTCCAAGCCTGCCTGCCTGAACAGCCGCATGACATCCTGTGCCTGCGTGCTGCCAATCTCCAGTCCCAGCCAGCCGCCTGCATGCAGGCAGCCGGCCGCCTGTCCAATCAGGCTTTCGTAGACATCCAGCCCTTTAGCGCCGGCCAGCAGCGCCAAAGACGGCTCATGCTCTCTGACCAGCGGGCTCAACTGCCTGTACTCCTCCTCGCTGATATACGGCGGGTTGGATACGATTACATCAAACCGCTGTGTTTTTACCGGCGCACAGAGATCGCCGCAGTGCCACTGCACATCAAGCCCCAGCATTTTTCCATTTTTCTTGGCTATCTCCAAGGCCTGCGGGCTTATATCGGCCGCCTGCACCTCGCAGTCCGGCCGCTCATGCTTAATGGCCAGCGCAACGCATCCGCTGCCCGTGCATACATCCAGCACTCTGCCCTGTCCCGGCACTTTTTCCAGCGCCGCCTGTACCAGCGTTTCGGTGTCCATGCGCGGGATCAATACCGCCGGCGTCACGCAAAGCGTCAGCCCGTAAAAATCCGCCTCGCCCAAGATGTATTGGATGGGCTCGTCTGCCAGCCTGCGCGCCAGGCATTGCGCCAGCTTTTGCGCCTGGCGCGGCTCTATTGGCTCCGCCTGCGACAAAACCTGCGCCATGGAAATTTTCAGCACCCGCGTTATCATCAGCCGCGCCGTGCTGTCCGCGTCCTCGATCCCGTGCGCGCGCATCGTCTCCCTCAGCCGCCGCAGGCAGGCAAACGGCGTATCAGCCTGCCTCATTTGCCGCCTCCGCATAGGCCGCCGCCGCGACCTCGATCATATCGTCGCTCGGAATGCGCGTGCTCAGCCTTTGCATCCACAGCCCCGGCGCCTGTAAGATTTTTGCCCCCCAACCCTTCAGCCTGGCGGCAAATTTCAGCACCTCGTAAGAAAGCCCCGCCACCAAGGGCAGCAGCACAACCCGCAGCGCCAACCGTATCCACAGCACCTGGCTCTGCCCCAGCAGGGAAAATACCAAAATGCTGACGATCATCACCAAAAACAAATAGCTGGTGCCGCACCTCGGGTGCACCACGGGAAACCTCTTGCTGTTTTCCGGCGTGGGCGCCAAGCCGTGCTCGATGCAGTGCAGCACTCTGTGCTCCGCACCGTGATACATAAAGACGCGTTTCATATCCTTCCATAAGCCAATGGCCGCCATATAGCCCGCAAAAATCAGCAGACGGATCACGCCCTCCAGGATATTGAACCATCCGCTGCCCTTGGGCAGCATCCAGCCCGCCAGCAGAGAGGGAAGCAAAAAAAACAAACCCAGCGCCAAAACAACCGCAGCCGCCATGGAAACCGCGCCCAATAGGCCGCTGCCCTGCTCTGTCTGCTCTCCCTCGTCTATCATCATATAATCCGCGCTCTTGTTCAGCATCCTGTACCCGGCCTTGAGCTGCGTACACAGATTGACCAGCCCCCGCACAATCGGCCACCTTGCCCAGGCATGCCGCTTAGCAAAGGTAATCGCCTGCTCACTGGTCAGCGTGATACTGCCGTCCTTCCTGCGGACCGCCATACAAATTTTGCTGGGGGACTGGATCATCACGCCCTCGATCACTGCCTGTCCGCCCAGGTTTACCTGCTTTGCCATGAAACTCCTTTATACGAAAAACAGGCTCCGCCTAAGAGCCTGTTTACTTCGTGCACAAAATGCGGCATTACATGCCGTAACGTTTTTTGAAACGGTCTACGCGGCCGCCGGTATCGACGAGCTTTTGCTTGCCGGTATAGAACGGATGGCACTTGGAGCAGATTTCAACCCTCAGTTCCTTTTTAACAGAACCGGTGGTGAACGTCTCTCCACAGGCGCACCTTACCTGGCACTCACCATACTGCGGGTGAATATTCTCCTTCAATGCTTCCACCTCTTCTCTGTAAAATAGCAAAGCTTATTATATCAGCCCTTTTCGGGAAAAACAAGCCCCTGCTTTTATTTTATCGCTCTATTTTTGCGGTTTTTTCGGGAATGTGCCTACAATGCTGAAATATGCCACAGCGCCTCCCGCTACGCCCACCAGCATGGAAACAAAGTTTGCGATCCTCGGCAAAACACCCAGATAATACAGGGTCGCCATGGACAATAGCTCACAGAGCAGCCAGGTGCCCAGCAGAATCGCCATCGGCCCGCCGGTTTTTTGCTTTGCGCTCCTGCACCGTGCATGCAGCTGGGAAACCGCCAGCATCATCAAAACAAAGCCCAGCATCTTTTTTTACCGCCTGCTGTCCTGTCTCGGCGCCGTGTAGCCTTCTTTCTGGCAAATGCGCATGTATTCCTCCATTGCCTTGATAAAATGCACATTGTCCCTCGTCTTTTTCAGCATCTCCAATAGGTTTTCCGCATTTTCAATGGCGTTGCCGCTGGTCATAAACCTGCGGACGCTGAATGTCGCCTTGTACTCTTCATCGCTGAGCAGGTACCGCTCCTGCCTGGTCCCGCTCTTAAAAATATTCACAGCCGGGAATGTGCCCCGCTCGCTCAGCGTGCGGTCCAGCTGCAGCTCCATATTGCCGGTGCCCTTGAATTCCTCAAAGATGATCTCATCCATCCGGGAGCCGGTATCCACCAAGGCCGTGGCCAAAATTGTCAGGCTGCCGCCCTCCTCTATATTGCGCGCCGCGCCGAAAAACCGTTTGGGCTTAAACAGCGCCCCCGGGTCCAGGCCGCCGGAAAGCGACCGGCCCGTCGGCGTAATCGTCATGTTATAGGCTCTCGCCAGCCGCGTGATGCTGTCCAGCAGAATCACCACATCTCTTCCCTGCTCTACCAGCCTCTGCGCCCGCTCCAGCACCATTTCGGATACGCGCGTATGGTGCTCCGGCAGCTCGTCAAACGTGGAATAGATGACCTCGCCCTGGATGCTGCGCTGCATTTCCGTTACCTCTTCCGGCCTCTCATCGATGAGCAGCACCATCAGCGTCACCTCCGGGTGGTTGATGCTGATGGCATTGGCCACCTGCCGCAAAATGGAGGTTTTGCCCGTGCGCGGCGGCGCCACGATCAAGCCGCGCTGCCCTTTGCCGATGGGGCACATCAAATCAACGATGCGCAGCACCAGCACATCCTCCATTTCAGGGTTTTCCAGCGTCAGCCGTTCGTTGGGGATGATGGGGGTCAATTCTTCAAATGGCGTTCTGGCTGCCGCTTTATACGGCGGCTCTTCGTTGATTAAATCGATATACAGCAGTGCCAGGCGCTGATCGCCGTCCGGGCCGGCCGGCCGGGTGCGCCCCTTGATCTGGTCTCCCGTCGCCAGGTTGAATTTCCGAATCTGCGCGATGGAGACATATACGTCCCGCTGCCCGGACATCGGGTCCATCGGACGGATAAAGCCATACCCATCCGGCAAGATCTCCAGCACGCCCTCGCATTGGCCGCAGTCTCCGGAATCCAGCATTTCCTGGATGGCGCTGTCCAGCGGCTCGTCCGTGCTTTGATACCGCATTGTGCTGGAGCGCTTATGCGGCCGTTTGATGCCAAAGCAGTTGCTCTTTTGGTACGCCGGCCGCGCGGCCCTTTCTTCTGTCTTGGGCGGCGGCATCTCCGCCGTTTTTTCAGCCTGTGCGCTCTGGTCCTTGGGCATGCGGCCCCTGCTTTTTTTCTCAGTCGCCAGCCCTTCTGCGGCTTCCCCCTTTTTCTCTTTGGGCGGACGCCCCCTGCGCTTCGGCTTATCCTCTGCCGGCTGTTCTTCCGGCAGCGATCCCAAATGCTCCGGGCACTTCAGCATTTCCTCTACCAAAGCCGCTTTTCGGTAGGAATACACATCCTTTACCCCCATGGCCGATGCCAATTTTCTCAGTTCTGCCAAATTCTTTTTCATATATGCTTCATAGGTCATCATAGGGCCCTCCCAAATTGGATAAAAAGACAAAGAAAGAAAAGAAAAGCTTGAAAATAACAAAATAAAATGGATCTTGTCGTTCTTTGATTGTATTATTATACCTTATCGGTAGGTTTTCGGTCAATGTCAGATCTGTCCGAATATCCGAAGCTCCCTGTCGTTTTTTATCTTTTTTCTTGA
Organism: uncultured Bacillota bacterium; assembly: GCA_905208455.1. Lineage (GTDB taxonomy): Bacteria > Bacillota > Clostridia > Christensenellales > QAND01 > UMGS1975. The sequence continues at coordinate 16,857 of CAJLPK010000004.1, read as the reverse complement.
TCTTCCTTCCCATATACATGCATACACATGCTTTTTCTCTGCATGTTGTATGCATGCTCCCTCCAGCAAATAAAAGAACAGCAGCGAGCCTGTCCCCGCTGCTGTTCCTTGGTCAACTCCTAGCTTTTGCAGTGCCCCTTATTTCAGGGTAATATCCGTTCCTGTCGGCACTACATGGATCCAGGTGTTGCCTGGCTGCAAAACGATCTCGTTGCCGTCTGCATCCTTATAAACCGTCTTTGCCTTGGCGCTGTCTTTGCTCCAGGTACCCTCCGCATACTTGCCGTTGATGGCATATACGAGCTTGCCGGAGCCGCCCGCCACATCTGCCAGTTGCCCATTTACATTCTCATCATGGTAATTGGTAAACTGGAAGATCAGATTCTTTACTTCTACTCCCTTTTTGGTATCGGAATCCTTATGCTCCTTTCCGTTTACCTTTCTTTTATAGGTCTGTGTCCCGCTGTCATACGTATATACCAGATTTCCGCCAAACTTTAGAGAGATCTCCTCCGCTTGGTTGGCCAACGCTACCTCAGGATCAAACTGGAACGCACGCACCGTAGGCGTAAAATCAATCATTTCACGAGCTTTTTCCGTATAGAGGCACGCATTATGCGGCGCGCTGCGGGAGCTTTCCCTGTAATACGCGGCCGTCTCCGTCAGCCCGTCGCAGCGAGCCTGAAATAGCTTGTTCTTCTCCATATAGTTGTATACGTTGAGCTTGTCTCCGGATTCACTCGGGCCGCCAAAATGGCAAAATACGCCGTCATATTCCGATGCCAGCGCCGTAAAATACTGCCGAGCGCTGCGTACAGGCCCGATCACATCCGGCACATCGCTGTTCCAGACGCCCATCAGCCGCGTAATGCCGCCCTCCACTTCACATTCATACATGATGTCCGCCGCCTGAATGCCCTCCTGCGGCCGGGCTGCATCGCTGTTGTCTATCATCGCGATGATAGGCTTATACTCAGAGATCGTCTCGCTGCCGTTCAGCGGGTCGCGTCCTGTGCTTACAGCGCTCTGTGTTGGCGCTGCCGCCGAGGGCTGAGGTTCCTCCTTTTTGCCACAGCCAGCTGCCAGCGGTACGATCATGCACACTGCCAGCATCATGCCGATCAGCTTTTTCATAGCCATTGCCTCCTCATACATTCTGCCTTACAGGGCTTATTTTTTGTATTTTTTCCGATTGATTATATCACATGTTGCTACGAATGCCACATTATTTCGCCAAAAAAGCGCCTTTTTCCCCCGTTATTTAGGGAATCGCCCCCGGGTATCCTCACTTTTGAGCAGGAAAATTTCCCTTTTCCGTTTCATACCTGGTATAATAAAAATAATATGCTGGCATGTCATATTGGCGTTTTCATCAAGTCCTGTTCTGTGAGGCAGGCGTTTAGGGGGAGTCATTTTGAATATCGCATTGATTCTGGCAGGCGGCGCCGGTACGCGTATGAATCATTCCACACCCAAGCAATATCTTTTGATAAACGGGGCGCCCATCGTGCTCCATACCTTGCGTGCGTTTGAAAGCTGCTCTCAAATAGACGCCATCTGCCTTGCGTGCGCGCCCTCGTATCTGCCGCTGATGCAGCGCATGATTCAGGAGCATCATCTCACGAAGGTGCGGTACTTTGCAAAGGCCGGTGAAGACCGCCGCCTTACCTCTAAAAATGCGGTAGAGGCTGTCGCGCCCTTTTGCGCGCCAAGGGATATCCTCTTAATCCACGATGCCGTCCGCCCCTTTGTGACGGAACGCATCATTCTGGAAAATATCCATATGGCCCGGCAGTATGGCGCTGTTTATACCGTTTTTCCTGTGCAGGATACCATCGTGCACAGCCTAAACGGCAAAGACCTCCAGGAAATCCCTGCCAGGTCCTCGCTGTATTTAGGGCAGACCCCGCAGTCCTTCCATTGCTCTGTCATCCAAAAAGCGCATCAGCGCTATGCCGCGCTGTCATCGCCTGCGCCCGTTACAGACGACTGCTCTCTGGTTTTGCAGATGGGGCATCCTGTGCATCTTGTTGCAGGCTCCAAAACCAATATCAAGATCACAACGCCGGAAGATATGGAAATCGCACGTTTTTTTGCGCAAAGATTTTCTTTCGCCGCATCCAATGCCGCAGATCCGGGAAGCATCAAACAGTAAGATTTATCGAAAGGGGAGACCCGCAAATGCAGACGCCCTTAACCATCGGACAATTCAATGACGGCTATTTGCCCGTTACGGACGGCGTTGTTACCGTCGTACGCAACTATGCCTATTGGCTCAATAAAAAGTATGGCAAATGCGTGGTCTATGCGCCCAATCCCAAACGCTCTCACAGCGATGAGTCGTTTGATGTGCAGCCTTATTTGTCTATGCCGATCCCCGGGCGCAAGCCTTACCGGCTGGGGTTCCCCGTGCTGGATGCCGGCTACCGCAGGCAGGTGGACAGCATGCGGTTTGATCTGGTTCACTCCCACTCGCCGTTTTCTGCCGGCTCTGAAGCGCTTCGGGTGGCAAAAAAACAGCATATCCCCCTGGTCGGCACCTTTCACAGTAAATTTTACGACGATTTCGTGCAGTATTTCCATAGCGAGCACATCGCACGTACAGGGGTCAATCTCGTCATAAAATTTTTCCAAAAATGCGACAGCGTTTGGACTGTCAGCGACGCCACCGTGGAAACGCTGCGCGAATACGGCTACCAAGGCCCCGTCACCGTCATCAACAACGGCACAGACCTGTGCGCGCCTGAAACGCAGGCGGAAATCGACAGCGCCAAGCGACAGGCGGAAAAAATCTGTTCCCTCCGTCCCGGCCAGCCGCTGTTCGTCTTTGTCGGCCAGCACATTTGGCAAAAAAATGTACGCATGATATTAGAGGCTGCCGAGCAGCTGCGGCATATCGAGCCGGATTTCCGCCTGGTGTTTGTCGGCACCGGCTATGCCCAGCAGGATATGCAGGTGTTTATTGACGAACATGAGGGCCTAGCCCAGCAGGCCTCCCTGCTTGGCACCATCCAGGACCGCACGCTTCTTTCCTATTTATACCTGCGTGCCAGCGCATTCGTCTTCCCTTCCGTATACGATAACGCCCCCCTTGTCGTGCGGGAGGCTTCCGCCATGGGGGCTCCCTCTATTCTGGTGCGGGGCAGCACCGCCGCACAAGGGGTAGAGGATAAAGTCAATGGGTTTTTATGCGAAAACAATGCTGAAAGCCTGAGGGATACCATGCTCTATTGTCTGCGCCATCCCCAGCAGGCACAGGCAATCGGGCAGAAAGCGCAGAAAACGCTGGCCAAGTCCTGGTCCATGATCGTAGACCAGGTATACGAGGAATATCTTCGCATCATTGAGGCCTATCGGGCAAAAGAGCAATAAAAAAAAGTGCGGATAAAACGCACTTTTTCTTTTTTTACAGATTTACAGGATCCCCACCAGGCGCAGGATCGTCCATCCAAAGCCAAAGATCGCAACCAGCAGCGAAATCACGCCCACCGGCAGCGTCCATTTCAGCTTAGGCACTTCCTTCATCAGCTTTTCATCTGCCTTTGTCTTTGCCCTGCGGTTTTCGCTGCTCCTGCGCCGCTCCTGTTTTTTCTGCTCCTGGATCTGAAGCGCTTTGATCTTGATATAATGGTTTACGATGATGATGTTGACAGAGTATACAATCAACCCCAGCAGGCCGATCCAAATAGAAATGTGCATCCCCAAAAATACCATCGATATGGCACCGCCTTTTCCGTTCTCTTAAGTCTTAATGATAAGGCATAGAAGGGCGGTTTGCAAGTTAAAGATTTGCCGCCATGCAAGGATGGCGGCAAAAGAAAAAAGCAGGAAGCCCTGCTTATTTTCCTTCCACGTAGGCGATGGGGTCTTTGTCGGTTCCCTTTACACTCACGCCAAAATGAAGATGCGCGGGGTCATTGGCGGTGTTGTTTGCGCTTTTCCCTACTTTGCCGATGACCTCCCCCTGCTTTACCTGTTGTCCCTTTTTGATTTCTTCCGGGGCCTGAAGGTTCCCATAGGTGGTCTTTACATCGTTGGCATGCTTGATGACAATGGTGTACCCGGTTTCTGCGTTATTTTCCACAGACTCCACCGTGCCGTCCAGCATGGCCACTACCTCTGTTCCCTCTTCGGCCTGTATATCCGCCGCCTTGTGTACCATCCAGGCATTGAGCGTTTGGAAATATACCGGGTCCTCTGCGCTGAAGGGGCGCAGCACCTCGCCTTCTACCGGCATCGTGGGCTTTACTGCCACAACCGTCTGCTTTGCCTTGGGGGACTCAGTCGGCATAGGCGTTGCGGTCGGGGTTGCCGTCGGCGCAGGGGGCTGGGTCGCCTTGGCGATTTCGTTGAGGCGGTCCATCTCCTGCTGAAGCGTCGTCCCGTTGTTTTGGTTTGCCGCCTGGGCAGAGGCCGTTGGCGTTGGCTGTGAAGCAGTATTTCCATCGCTGCTGCCCAATGTAAAGTACGCGGTTACGCCGATAAGCGCCAAGCATACGAGCATGACCAGGTAAATTCCATTTTTATCCATGAATGCCGCCAGCTGCGAGCGTTGGCGGATGGGGCCCCTGTCATTGCGTCTAAAATTTCGGTTATCCATGTTGATTCCTCCTTTAACGCTATTGTTGCCGCGTCAAAGCAGGCATATACACATGGATTTATTTTTTCAAGGCTTTTCCATTTGTGCCAACGTTACCCCGGTATAATAATGCGTCAAAATCTCCTCATAGCTTTTGCCCTCTTTGGCCATTGCATTGGCGCCTACCTGGCTCATCCCCACGCCATGGCCATAGCCCTTTGTCGTAATCTGCACATTTTCTTTCTCAAAAGCAAAGGTAAAATCCGTGGAATCCAGGGTAAACAAAGCGCGGATCTGCTTGCCGGTAAACTTTGTCTTTCCGATTTCCACGGTTTGCACACGGCCCGATGCCGTTCTTTGATATGCGCCTATCGAGTCCGCGATGTTTTTTTCCGTGACCTCTGCCTTTTCATCCTCTTCCATCAGCTTTTGGACAAACTCCTCCTTGGAAATGCTGACCGTTCTCTGGTAGCGGGGCGCGGATTCCTCGCCCGGGCTGTCTACGCCCCGCAAATAGGGCAATGCATTCTTATAAACATTCTCTACATCCTCCGTGCGCCCTCCCGAGGTGGAATGGAACAGCGCTACAATAGGTGCCCCATCGTACTCCAGCACCTGGCCTTTTGTCTCCTCCACAGCTTGGCGGAGCTTTTCCTCGTTTTTCTCAAAGGAATCGCCCCATTTCTTACGCCGGCCTTCCTCGTCACAAAACGCTTGGCAGTGGCCGCTGTCCGTACAGATCACCGCTTCGCTTCGGCCGCACCCGTTCCCCAGCATCTTATCGTAGGTATAGGTGCGCGCCGCGACCGCCTGCGCCTTGAGCGCTTCCAGCTCATAGCTTACCGGCATTTCCGCTGAAACCACAGCCACAATGTATTCCTCCAGCGGCATTTCCACTATTTTATCATCATGCGCCGTATCCAGCACCTTTATGGTTTCGCTCATGATCTCTGTTTGCTTGGGTGCCAATAGATCCAGCGGCCAAAATGAGCCGTCCTCTTCTGACGTGCTCATCCAGCAGGACAATGCAACCACAGCCAAGATCCCCAGCACCCAGTGCTGCGCTCTCGCCCTGGCCGTACCCTGCGGGCGCGGCCGCCGCTTTGCACGGATCTGTCTTTTCCTTTTTTTCTGCGCGATCCTTTTATGCTTCATGGCACAGCCTCCCCGTCCACTTGTATGCACAGGGAAAACAAAAAAGAACAAGCACCCGCTTGGTTGACAAATGCACGTATGCCTGATTAAAATAAGAAATGGTCTTGTGCACCTATAGCTCAGTAGGATAGAGCGACCGCCTCCTAAGCGGTAGGCCACAGGTTCGAATCCTGTTAGGTGCGCCACGGGCAGCGGCCCGAGCAAATATCGCAATTCACCTTATTGGATTGCGATATTTTTGTTGCCCGAAAGGAAAGATTCATATCGTAAAACTCTGCCACCCAAAACCTAGGAACAATGCGGCTTTGCATGGTTTTTTGGGTTTTTGTTTTTTTACTGGGCGTATAAACGCATCAAAAATCCAGAGATTCTCAAGGAAAAATCATGGCCGGCATGTAAAATCCTTTTTGAAAAAGCCTGAGACCCGTGTCTCTTTCGCTTTTATCCTGTGTCAATATACAGCGTATCAATCTGTGAAAAACTGACAACTGCAAAAGAACCTTCTTTTCCTCTTTTTTATGCTTGCGGCATCCGGGCCCGGCCATGCGCCCGTCATCCTGTCAGCACAATTATGGCTTGCTTTTTGCTCTTTGTTTAAGAATTGGTTAATTTTTTCTGCTCGTTTTTCTTTTGTGGTAGAATATTTTTTATACTTACCCAGCAAAGGAGGATATGGCATGAGCCAAGATAAGATTTCCCGGTTCCGGCCAGCTCCGGAAAAAGGGCTTTCCGGCAAACAGGTACAGGAACGGATTCGCCAAGGATTGCAAAACCAGGCGCCTCCAGCCATCAGTAAATCCATTCGTCAGATCTTTCAGGAAAATATCTGTACCCTATTTAATTTATTTAACGTATTGATCGCGCTGGCGCTGGCGCTGGTCGGCGCCTGGTCCAATATGGTGTTTATCCTCATCATCGCGTTAAACACCTGTATCGGCATCGCCCAGGAGCTGCATGCCAAGCGCCTGGTAGACAAGCTCTCCCTTTTATCCCGTCCTACCGCGCATGTCATGCGTGATGGGAGGGTGCAGGAAATCTCCGTTAGCGACTTGGTTTTAGACGATGTGCTGATCCTGCAAAGCGGCCAGCAGATCTGTGCTGACGCTACGCTGCTTTCCGGGCAGATCGAAGCCAACGAAGCGCTTTTAACAGGCGAATCCGACCCCGTCCATAAAAGCCCCGGGGACGCGGTGCTGTCCGGCAGCTTTGTTGTCAGCGGCAAGTGCGCGGCGGTTGTGGACCATGTGGGGGCGGACAACTATGCTACAAAGCTCTCTATCGAGGCTAAAAAGCTGAAAAAGATCCATTCCGAGCTCATGACCTCTATGCAGAAGGTCACTCGTTTTACCGGCTTTTTCATTGTGCCGCTCGGCATTGTGCTGTTCATCGAGGCCGTGTTGCTGCGTCAGTCTGCCCTGCCGGATGCCGTGATCTCCACTTCCGCCGGCCTTCTGGGGATGCTGCCAAAGGGGCTGGTATTGCTCATCAGCATTTCATTGGCCGTCGGCGTGATTCGCTTGGCTAAAAAACAGATTTTGGTGCAGGCCTTGTTTTCCTTGGAAACGCTGGCCCATGTAGATGTGCTTTGCCTGGATAAGACCGGTACGCTCACCGAAGGCAATATGCAGGTGGAGTCTGTGCACGCTCTATGCCAAGAGCCGCCCGTGCATGTGGAAGACATGCTCGGCTCTTTTTTACAGCATAGCGACGATAACAACGCCACGTTTCAGGCTCTCAGTGATTATTTTTCTAAGAGCAGCGCCTATGCTCCTACCGAGAAGATCCCTTTTTCATCGCAGCGCAAATGGAGCAGCATGACATTTGGCGATAACGGCACATTGATTCTGGGCGCTCCCGAGCGTCTCTTGTCTGAATCGCTGCCAGCCCCTCTCAAGCAAGAGATTGAAAACGGTGCGCGCGTGCTCGCTGCCGTATGGACCCCCCATCCCATTTCGGCAGATCAGCCGCTGCCGCCATTGACGCCGCTGTGTGCCATCGTCATTTCAGACATCATCCGAAAGGGCGCCCGGGAAACGCTGGCCTATTTTCAGCGCGAAGGGGTAGAGGTGAAGGTGATTTCCGGGGACAATCCTGCAGCCGTATGCGCCATTGCAAAACGGGCCGGCCTTGCCAGCGCCTCTTCTTTCATCGATATGACAGGCGTAGAAGATCCCGAAGCGATTGCCCGCGCCGCACGCACTTATACCGTATTTGGCCGCGTTTCTCCTGCGCAAAAAAAGCTGCTTGTACAGGCACTGCAGTCGCAGGGGCATTCCGTCGCGATGACAGGGGACGGCGTCAATGACATCCTTGCCTTGCGCGAAGCGGATTGCAGCATTGCCATTGCCGAGGGCAGCGACGCCGCGCGCCAGGTGTCTCAGCTTGTGCTGCTTCATTCCGACTTTACCGCTCTGCCCAATGTCTTGCTGGAGGGGCGCCGCGTCGTCAACAACATCACGCGGGTGGCAGGCATCTTTTTTGTCAAGACGCTCTATTCGTTGATGCTGTCCCTCATCTGTGTGGCTGCCAACATTCCCTTTCCCTTTGCGCCCATCCAGATCACGTTGATCGACTTGATCATCGAGGCTTACCCCTCTTTTTGTCTCTCCTTTGAGCCGGACGGCCGCAGAATCCATGGTACGTTCCTCGGTTCCGTTTTGCGGCGCGCGCTGCCCAATGCCTTGGCTGTGGTCTGCACCGTCATGGCAGCGTATCTGTGGACGCCCTCCCTCGGCTTTACAGGAGCGCAGACCACCCTTCTGATGTATCTGCTTGTTGGTACGGTTGGCTGTATGGCAGTGTGCAAGGCCTGCTATCCCTTCAATGCATTGCGTCTGTTTTTGACCTGTACCGTCACGGCTGGCTATTTTGCTGCCGTCGTTCTCCTTCACGGTATGCTGGATCTTGCAGCGCTCAGCACTGTGCTGTATACGCCTTGGGCCGTTTTGGCAGCCTGCGCCCTTATTTTGGAGCGCATCTTTGCCAAATGTTTGTCGCACGCATCCTTCAAAGGGCTTTGAAAACACAGCTTTCTGTCAAAAGCGCTGGTAAAATCTGCCAGCGCTTTTCTTTTTATATGTCAGACATATTTCATGGTTTTTACCCGTTTCATCTTTTTGTTTTCTCCTTTCACGCAAAGAAAAAAGGCAGATCCTGCCGTCATTTTGTTGATCCGCTTCCTCTATTTTCCGTGGTTTTATGCGTACAATCCTCTTTTTATTTCGTCAAAGATTTCAAATTTATGAATATTGTGTTAAAAGAGGGGTTCCTTGGGCATACTGAGAATCGTGTAAGCCGTGCGGTGCTCAAGGCGCCTTGGCCCGCACGTAAAAGAAAGGAAGTATCATGCAAATACGAAACTGCCAAACAACTTTGAAAGCAAGCTGTGCATACGCGCATGGGGTGGTTTTATGAAGTGGTTGGCAACCTTGTTGATCGTAACGCAGCTTTGTTCTCATGCTGTTTCCATGGCAAAGAACCAAGAAGAGCCTGCCGCACCCGCTGCGGCTGCGGCAACACAGACCCCGGCCCCCACGCCGGAGCCTACCCTGGAGCCGACACCCACCGCTACGCCAAAGCCAACGGAGAAACCGGCCGCCACACAGGAAAAGAAAAAGGAGACGCCCAAGGAGCAGCCAAAGGCAGCCAAGGCATCTGCCCAGCATACAACGCGCAAGGGGATCTCCTATACTGACAAAGATGTGGAAGAGCTGGCCCGTATCATATTCTGGGAAGCCGGCAGTGAAAGCGAGCAAGGCCAAATGGCCGTAGCTGAGGTAATCCTGAACCGTGTTCAGCACAGCGCATGGCCGGATACCATCCAGGGGGTCATTTATCAGGCCTCCCAGTTTACGCCTACGGAAGATCCGGACTACAAGACACGGCCCGTGGACAGCCGCTTTTATACAATCGCTAAGCGGGTCCTAGACGGGGAAGGCGTTTTATGCTGCGACAATGTCACATATTTTAGCCGCGGCAAATCCGATTATATGGCAGATCCCTTTAAGATCGGGCGCCATTGGTTTGGGCATTATAAGCAATGTGCCGGATAAAAGGCAAAGCAGACCCGCAGGGGTCTGCTTTTTTTGAGTATTTTTCTCCCATCCACCACTATCGAAATATAAGATACCCTTGCGCTTCGGTTTGGTTGTTCTGTATATTTTCATCGCTTTGGTCATACGATTTTTGCCTATAATCCTAGCTTTTTTCACACTCTCACCCAGGAATTTAAGCACAATTATGTTATTTTATGAAACTATTTTCCCTTAAAGAATAAAAAGTTCGTACTAGACATAAGATCAATTTTTTTTTATTATTTGGGACGTAGATGAGTTCCTTAGTCATACAAGATTCCCTTACACCTTTTGGCAATCGCTTCGATCATTACCCCCCGAACCTTGCCACCATTGTATGTCCCGCTAAGGCTGATCTATATACATAATATAAAAAAGCGCTGCCTGCACAGCGCTTTTTTATATTTTCGCGTTATTTTCCTTATTTCGCCCTTTCTTTTGAGTTTTCCACAGCCATTTGGCCGCTAAGCTCCCTATTTTTCATGAATCTTTCCACAGTATCCACAGGGTTTTTGAAAAACTGTGGACAACCTCTCCCTTCCACGCCTGTACTCTGTCCGTTTTTTTTTGTCTCTGTGCGCTTTTTTCTGCTTCTGAGCTTTTCCCTCCGATGATGCCAAATCGCCTTGTCATGCCCTATGAAATATGCTATGCTACACAAAAATTCAATCATTTTACAGTCTTTCGTTTCTTTATTTTCTTAACAATATCTTTTACTTTTTTTCGTATCGTTTTTTATTTTCCATGATGATCAAAGCTGTTCGTTAAAAACAGTTTTTTCAGTGTAGCTTGCTGTCTCTGTTCCGGCCAAAGGAGGGATATTGGGAAGAACAGAATCACATCTGGTCCAATCTGCACATTGCACATATTTCAAGGGGGTACTCATGGAACTATCTATTTTTCAAGCCGCCATTCTTGCTGCCTATTATTGGTTTGCGGCAACACGTATCGTATATAGCCTGATCCATATTCTCCGCGGCCCATTGATGACTTCACTGTTTTGCGGCATCGTCTTGGGCGATGTTCCCACCGCCATTATGATCGGCGCTATGATCCAGCCCATGTTTCTGGCCTTTACCGCGGCAGGCGGTACCATCGTTTGGGATGAATGTGCCGCTGGTATGTGCGGCTGCACCATCACCATCCTGGGCGGCCTGGATATGTCGCAGGCGCTGACCATCGCGGTGCCCATCAGCCTTTTGTGCGCGCAGCTGCACACCCTGCGCCGCATCTTCAATATTTATCCGGTACAAAAGGCCGATCAGTACGCCACCGAATGCAATACCAAGGGGATCACGTTCATGTGCCTATGGTGGCCGACCATCATGGAATTTTTTGTCTTTGGCATCCCCATGTTTTTGGCGCTGTATTTTGGCGCAGAGGCCGTAGGGCGCATCATCAACAACTTGCCGCAGTGGACGACCAATGCGCTTGCCATTACCGGCAAAATCCTGCCTGCGCTCGGCTTTGCCATGACCATCAACGTCATCGGCCGCCCGCAGTTTCTGCCCTTTTTCCTGGGCGGCTTTTTCCTGGCCCAGTATTCCGGCATCGGCGGCATCCCGCTGGCGCTGTCCGGCCTGTTTGTCGCGTTCCTTTATTACCTGATCCTGCAGGCCACCTCGCCGGAGGTCGCTGCTGAGGATGCAGGCAGCCAAAAAGCCCTTGAGGCCGACGAAGAGGGCAAGCATCTTTTGACCAAGCGCGACGTCAACAACCTGGTTTTCCGCTGGCAGATTTTAGCGGAGGTTCCAAATTCCTTTGCCCGCCTGCAGTCCCTGTCCTTTTGCGCGGCCTTCATTCCCATTCTCAAAAAGCTGTATGGCCACGATCCGGAAGAGCTGTCCGCAGCGCTGACCCGCCACCTGACCTTTTTCAATACCGAGGGGGTCTGGGGCTCTGTGGTACACGGCATCGTCATGGCGATGGAAGAGCAGCGCGCGCTGGGGGCGCCGGTTCCCACCGAGGCCATCAACGGCATCAAGGCCGGCTTGATGGGCCCGTTTGCCGGCATCGGCGATACCATCAACTGGTCCACCATGAAGCCCCTGCTGATCATGCTTGTGCTGCCGCTGGCGGAAAGCGGGTCGTTCCTGGCGCCCATCATCTATGCCGTGCTTTTGGCCGGCATCACGATTGCAGAAAACTATTTCTTCGTTCATATCGGCTACCGCATGGGCACAGAGGCCGCCGTTACCATCCTGGAAGGCGGCGCTATCAACAAATTTATCTCCTGCGCGTCTGTACTGGGCATGTTTATGATGGGGGGCTTGTCCGCCTCCATGGTCAATGTATACACGACGGTGCAGATCCCCACTTCCGGCACGCCGATGAGCGTTCAGAGCGACATTTTGGACGCCGTAGCGCCCGGGCTGATGACGCTGGCCACGGTACTGCTGGTCTATAAGTACCTGCGCAGCGGCCACAGCATGATGAAAGCTACGTTTTGGCTGCTGGGCATCGGCCTTGTCCTAGGGGCCGTTGGTATTTTGGGCGATGGAGGGTTTTTACTCCAGCCGTTGGCGGACTCGGCTGCTTAAATCGATTTTCAATAGATCCAAAAGGCTCTGCCATACGGCAGGGCCTTTTTTACTCGCCATATGTATACTTTTTTGTATTTATTGGTTTACAAATGAAATTGCCCTGTTTTCGGCAAAATGAAACAATTTTGGGCTGGCTTTACAACAAAAATTTGTACTATTGTCAAGTATCAAAAAGTATGCTATTCTGAGCCTAAATAAGTAACACTAGAGTTCCTTTATTCATTCTTTGTATCTTCAAAACATATAGTAATGTAGCCCGCGATTTCAAGGGCCATTTGTCAACAATGGTTCCTTTATTCTAATCCTGTCTCTGCTCCAGACGAAAGGAGGATAGCGCACAGAGCAGAAACCATACGGACGAGTTAGCAATGACGACGATTTTGCTATACCAGTAGGGGGTTACTCATGGAACTATCTATTCTACAATCAGTCATCCTAGCGCTCTATTATTGGGTTTGTACATTTGGCGCCATTTACAGCTTGACACAGGTCTATGCCAAGCCGTTGTTCGTAGCTTTGGTTTGCGGCCTTGTCCTGGGCGACGTGCCCACGGCTATGAAGATCGGCGCCTCGATCCAGCCCATGTTCCTGGCCTTTACAGGCGCAGGCGGCACTGTGGTTTGGGATGAAGCCGCCGCTACCATCGTTGGCTGTACGGTCACGATCCTCAGCGGCATCGAGCTTTCCCAAGCCGTTACCATCGCCGTTCCTGTCAGCCTGCTGTGCGCACAGCTGCATACCATCCGCCGCATCGTCATGGTGTACCCGGTACAAAAAGCGGATAAGTATGCTGAGACCTGCAACATCCGCGGCATCACCTTCATGGCGTTCTGGTGGCCGCAGATCATCAAAATCTTTATCTACGCGATCCCCATGTTCTTTGCCCTGCATTTCGGCGCAGAGGCAATGGGTACCCTGATGAACAGCCTCCCCTCCTGGATCACCAACGCGCTGGGCATCACGGGTAAATTGCTGCCGGCACTGGGCTTTGCTATGACCATCAATGTCATCGGCCGCCCGCAGTTCCTGCCTTTCTTCTTAGGCGGCTTCTTCCTGGCGAAATATTCCAGTCTCAGCGGTATCCCGCTGGCGTTAGCCGGATTGTTTGTCGCGTTCCTATACTACCTCATCCTTGAAGTTGCCGACAAGGATAAAGAGGAAGCGATGGACGAAGGCACACAGGCGGCTGTGGAGGCAGATGAAGAAGGCAAAAAGCTGCTTACCAATAAAGATGTGACCAACCTTGTCATTCGTTGGAATTTCTACTGTGAATGCTCCAACTCCTTTGCCCGCTTACAGTCCTTGGCGTTCTGTGCCGCGTTTATCCCGGTTTTGAAAAAGCTGTATGGCCATGACCAGGAAGAGTTCTCCGCTGCACTGACCCGCCATCTGATGTTCTTTAACACCGAAGGCATCTGGGGCTCTATCATCCACGGCATTGTGCTGGCGATGGAGGAGCAGCGCGCCCTGGGCGCCCCAATCCCGACGGAAGCCATCACCGGCATCAAGGCTGGCCTGATGGGCCCGTTCGCCGGCATTGGCGACACCATCGACTGGTCTACGCTGCGCCCGCTGCTCATCGCGCTGGTGCTGCCCCTGGCAGAGGGCGGTTCCTTCCTGGCGCCTATCATTTACGGCATTTTGCTGGGCGGTATTACCTTTGCCGAAAACATGTTCTTTGTAAAGACCGGCTATCGCATGGGTACGCAGGCAGCGCTCTCCGTATTGGAAGGCGGCGCTATCAACAAGTTCATCTCCTGCGCGTCTGTGCTGGGTATGTTCATGATGGGCGGCCTGTCTGCCTCCATGGTCAACGTATACACCACCGCTCAGATCCCGACCGGCGAAGGCTCCGTGATGGCGATCCAAGGCGATATCCTCGATGCGGTTGCGCCCGGCCTGTTGACGCTGGCTACCGTATTGCTGGTCTATAAATACCTGCGCAGCGGCCACAGCATGATGAAAGCTACTTTCTGGATCCTGGGCATCGGCCTGGTGCTGGGTGCAGTCGGCATCATCGGCGACGGCGGTTTCCTGATCAAACCGATCATGGATCTCACCGCAGCAGCATAAGCCCAAAAGTCCTTCTAAAAAGCCCTCCTTTAAGGAGGGCTTTTTGCAAGGGATCTTATATATACTATTTTATTCCTGATACAAAAAAGAGCGTGAAACACGCTCTTTTGTTATTCTTCAGAGTCTAGCTCCTCTTCAGCACGCTTTCGATAGAAGTCGATGTGATCGGCACCCCACTGATAAATTGCCTGCAAAACCGGCAACAGGGTCTCTCCCATATTCGTTAACGAATATTCAACCTTCGGCGGAGAATCCGGATAAACATCACGTTGAACCACACCGTCCCTTTCAAGCTCACGAAGCTGTTTTGTTAGCATACGGTTACTAATATTTACGAAAATTCTTTGAATTTCTCCATATCGCATTGGGCCTTTCCAGCCTAGGTTCCAAAGAATGGTTGCTTTATACTTTCCTGATATGATCGCCATTGTCAATTCGCGTTCCAATTCAAACAACCGTTTTTCATTCGCTCCAACCGCAGCAACTTCCTTTGTAACAGACGCCATCATCGTCACCTCCTCAGCATAATCAGACTACCAACAAAAAGGTTATATACAATCTTATGAGTTAGTTTCGTCTATGATTGTGTTATTATACCTTATTTTTTTCAAAAAACATAGTATTATCTCATATTTCGCTATGAATTTTATCATTTATAAATAGCGCATAAAAATATACCCTTTTATAGGAAGCACCAATTTGTTTGATAGGCATTAATTTACAGGTTTCATGCTATTTTATCCCTATCCTTACTCAATGTTTTTTTATTATTTTTGAGTAATTTCACCACAATAAAGTGCGTAATTTACATCGTTTTATCCAGCATGTATGATTGTGTTGGTCAAAAAAGTATGATGTTTGTAAAAATTTTTTCTTTCTATATTTTCTATTGTTTTGGTTTTGTTTTCCTTGCATCAATCTATCAGGATAGGGGGGGAAGAAAAAAGCGAATCTTATGCAGGAAAGCATTGAATAGTCTTACTACTTAATTATTTTTTGGGAGGTTTCCTATGGAACTATCTTTGCTGCAAGCAATCCTTTTGGGCTTGTACTACTGGTTCGCTGTTTGGTACATGGGATACAGCGTACTGTTCGTATTCACCGGCCCGCTTTTCACAGCAATGATCTGTGGCTTCGTGCTGGGCGATGTTTCTACCGCTATGAAAATCGGCGCTACGATCCAGCCGATGTTCCTGGCCTTTACGGCTGCCGGCGGTACTGCCGTTTGGGATGAGACGGCGGCCACCATTGGCGGCTGCACCATCACGATGGTCAGTGGCCTGCCGGTGGAAAGCGCTGTTACCATCGCCGTACCGCTGAGCCTGTTGTGCGCTCAGCTGCATACCATCCGCCGTCTGATCATGGTATATCCTGTACAGAAGGCTGATCAGTATGCCAAGACCTGCAACACCAAGGGCATCATGTTTATGGCTACCTGGTGGACCATCATTGTTAAATTCTTCCTGTTTGCGATTCCGATGATCATTGCCATCTACTTCGGCGCAGAAGCGGTCGGCAACTTCATCACCCAGCTACCGGAATGGATCACCAATGCGCTGAATGCTACGGGCAAATTGCTGCCGGCTCTCGGCTTTGCCATGACCATCAACGTCATCGGCCGTCCGCAGTTCCTGCCCTTCTTCCTGGGCGGCTTCTTCTTCGCTCAGTATTCCGGCACCAGCGGCATCCCGCTGGCACTGGCCGGCCTGTTTATCGCTTTCATGTACTACCTGATCCTTCAGGCTTCCGACAAGCAGGAGGCTGTGGAAGATACCGGCTCTCAGGCTGCTGTGGAAGCTGATAAAGAAGGCAAGAAGCTGCTGTCCAAAAAAGACATCAACAAGCTGGTACTGCGCTGGAACCTGATGGCAGAAATGTCCAACTCCTTTGCGCGCCTGCAGTCCTTGTCCTTCTGCGCAGCGTTTATTCCGATTTTGAAAAAGCTTTATGGCAATGACCAAGAGGAATTTTCCGCAGCGCTGACCCGCCACCTGATGTTCTTTAACACAGAAGGCATCTGGGGCTCTGTGGTACACGGCATCGTCATCGCCATGGAAGAGCAGCGCGCGCTCGGCGCTCCGATCCCGATTGAGGCCATCACCGGCATCAAGGTCGGCTTGATGGGACCGTTTGCCGGCATCGGCGACACCATCGACTGGTCTACCCTGAAACCGTTGTTTACCATGCTGGTTCTTCCCTTGGCGGAAAACGGTTCTATCCTAGCCCCGATCCTGTACTTCATCCTGTTGGGCGGCGTTACCTACACGGAAAGCTTCATTTTCGTCAACACCGGCTACAAGATGGGTACCGAAGCCGCGCTCTCCATTTTGGAAGGCGGCAGCATTCAGAAGTTCATCTCCTGTGCATCCGTGCTGGGTCTGTTCATGATGGGCGGCCTGTCTGCCTCCATGGTCAGCGTGTACACCACCGCGCA
>CAJLPK010000003.1 GCA_905208455.1 uncultured Bacillota bacterium | reverse complement strand
TGGGGCACATCTCTAACTCTTGGAAATGACAAACCTCTGTACTGACTTTTTTTCCATCATATCTCCAAGGATCAGCTAAAAGCCTATAAATTGATACTTCCTCTGCTTCTTGGCTTTCATTGTCTCTGTTGTATTTCTTCATTGTTTCCGGCATGGGATTTATCTTATTCCCACCATCGTTATCTATGTAATACAGTGCCACTGCCGCATAGGGAATATCTTCATTTTTTTCTTGAATGACTCCTGAAATGTGGTAAAACGCTCCATCAACACACCCATTTATATCCCTGTATACCGATGCATCCTGAAAACATTCTTCTATACTTAATTCTTTTCTTTCCGGTAACCATACCGCATTCTCTTTTGTATCATATTGGTAATCCTGTTTTGTGTAATACAAGATAACCCCCTCTTCTTCAAACTTTGCATAACCTTTTATCGGTACCAATTCATTTTTTATTTTCTCTGGCTGTATAAGTATTGTTTCCATTGGATATCTATTAAATGTTGAACTATCGTTTTCAGCATCGTTCTTCGCATATCCTGATGAGGGAAGGAGTAGGCATATCGCTATGCCTATCCATCCCCATTTTTTAATGCTCTTTCTGCTCATCTTTTCTCCCCTCTACTGCCATGTCGGAACTTTTGGCCATCGTTCCACGTCCCATCCATCCCCTGATTTATGAGGTGAATATATGACATAATTTTTTATCTTCAGCCTTCCTTGTCCCATGCTCCCCTCGTAGACAGTTTTAGCATCTGTATCAGAACCATAATAAAATGCCATAGCATCGTCTGCCTTTTCATTGGGATAGTAACTCCAGTATGGGTGGTCAGCTACCTTCCCATCTGATAGTGAATGGGTATGTCCAAACGATAGTTCTACCGTTTCTCTACCCTCTAATAGGCCTAAGTTCTTTGCTTCTTTCAAAAATGCTTCTTCAGAAACATTCAACATTTTGTCTTCCAGCACATTGGAAATATAATACAATCCATCCTCCCTCTGATATACAAACGCTCCATGCTCTACGTTCCTTCCCTCCTCGTCGGCCGCCAATGTTATCATCAATTCCATCATGAGGTTTGCCTTGTGCTCATTGTATCCCGCTCCAAATACTCCGCTCTTCTTCGATTTCCTAATCTTTCTCTGTTCCTGTGCCAGCTCTTCCATTTCCTCTGGCGTTTCATGTGTATCATATTTTTCATCCAGTTCTTTCCCTTTGGTACTCATATTCTCTCTGAAATTCGTTTTAGCGCCTACCACTCCAAACATCCAGTCCAATGCTCCTCCTATGCTCCCCAATACCTGTTCATAATAGTGTCCCGTCGGATCCACATAGTTCACAGGGTTGTTCGAGGTGTAGGTGTACAGGTTCTGCGTCCATGGGCTGTATACGTCTCCCTTGAACGTATCCTGCTGCAAGAACCGCCCGGTGTTGGGATCGTAGTGCCGGCTCCCCAGGTAGTACGTCCCGCTGTTATCCAGCGTAGCGCCGGTAAACTTGATGTCGTTCTGTACGCTCGACACCGGCTCCTTCATGTCCGTTTCCTCGTTGCCGAACGCATCGTAGATGTTTTCCTCTGCCCGGTACAGCGCCCCATCCTTGACTCCTACCAGGTTGGTCGCGCTGCCCTGCGCATCGTAATGATAGATCCAGTACGCGCTGCCTTCGATCTGCTCGCCGTCCTTGGCTTCTCTGCGCGCTGCCAGAATCGTGCCGCTGGGGTCCAGGATGTTTTCGCTCTTGACGAAGTTTTCGTTGCTGCCGTCTGTGGAGATTGCCAGCGCCCCGCCGATGTAGAAATACTGCCGCGCCCAGTCGTTCCCATTTTCGTACTGGCGGATGCGCATCCCCTCTCCATTGTAGACGTTCCGCGCTGCTTGTGTCCACTCCGTTTCTTCCACGCCTTTTGTTTCATACTGCACCATCTGGTTGCTTTCGTCGTAGGTATACCGCACATCCCCCGCTTTTTCGCTGCTCGTGACCTCCTCATTGACCTGGTATACCTCTACCGCCGTTTGGTTGCCATACATATCATAGGTATACAGTTCTTCGTTCAGCCAAGTTGTCACACTGTCCGCCGCGCCCAGGCCCTTTTGCATCTGCGTCAACTGGCCCAGCGCATTGTACGTGTATTTCGTCGATACCGTTTTTGTCCCGTCCTCCACCGTCTGGTACAGCCGGTTGCCTACCTTGTCGTATTGGTATCCCGTCGTCTTGGTCTTTTCGCTGTTGGATACGCTGTTTTCCGTCAGCCGCCCGATGGCGTCGTAGGCATAGGTTCTATTGAGTGTTTTGGCGGTATCGCCGTATCCGTCGGTATAGCTGCCCTCTGTGATATAGTTGCGCCCATCATAGCGCTGCGTATATTTTTCTTTGACAGCCTCCCCTTGCTTGTAGGCTACCTCTGTCGGCCGCCCTACCGCGTCGTACATATAGCTTTGCGTCAGCGTGATGCCTTGCTTGTCTTCCTTGGTATCAAATTCCAGGTATTCGCGGCTTTCCGTTAAATCCCCGTTGGCAGCATAGCTGTAGTCCTTCACGGTCTTGACGTTTTCCGCCAGCGTCTCGTTATTGGTATCCACCACACCGCTCTTGACCGCCGTCAGCCGCCCCAAATCGTCATAGTCATACGTGACGGTGCGCACCGCGCCCTCGATTTCCATCGTGTTGCCCGCGCTGTATCGGATCGCTGTCATTTCCCCGATCCCGTTGTATGTAAAGCCCATGATCTTGCCATCCTGCATGACAAACAGCGCCTGGTCGTTTTTATCATACGCCCAGCTGCTTTGGATGGTTTCGCCGTCGGTATGGTCTGTCATCCCGTCCCGCCGTCCGAAATGGTCGTAGGTCAGTTCGGTATACGTGCTACCGTTGGTCTTTTGCTTTTTCACGCGGTCGTACGCATCATACTCATAGCTTTGCTTGACCGTCTGCGTATTCTGGTCGCCCTGCTTTACCTCCGTCTGCCGTCCGTATCCGTCGTAGGCGTAGACCGTTACGATCTGCTTTTCCGAGCTCCGCCCCTTTTGTACCTCCTTGACCACCTGCCCCATTTGGTTGTAGTAGGTTTCCGTCACACCGCCCTCTGCATCCGTGACGGTGTTTTTGGTCAGGCCTTCGCCCGCGCTTTCGTCATAGGTATAGCTTGTCGTTTGGTATGGCTCTGATTCTGCGATGGCCCCATACGGCAATAGGTTGGTGTACTCCCGCACGCTGGTGACCTGGCCCTGCAAATCATGCGTATACTGCTTGACGGCATACAGGCGCGTTTCCCCGTCGGTCTTTACATACGTCCATTCCCTCTGCACATTCCCTAGTGCGTCGTAATCGGTATAGCTTTCCACCGTGTTGGTATCGTCCCAGGTATGGATCAGCTGCCCCATGACATCGTAGGAAGCGTTGATGCCGCGCTCCTCCGTGCCGCCGTGGATCTGGGTCACACGGCTCATATTGCCAATATAGTCGTAATAGGTCTTGCTGCCAAGGCCTTGGTTGGTCTCCGTTGCATAAGCGCCGTCTACCGCTGTCTGTACGCTGCTTTGGCGCAGCACGCCGTCTGTGCCCATCGTTTCGGTTTGAGTGGTAATCAATCCGTCGCCTGCCGAAACAGCCTGCGTCTGTACCGTGCCTTTGGGGTCGGTAATGGCGGCAGCCCGATTGATTTCATCGTACTGCACCGTCGTCTTTTTGGCCTCCACAAACTGCCCGCCTTCAGTATACCCTATCATTAGCTGTTCGGTTTGCAGGCCGTTGGCATTGTACCGGTATGCCTCTACCAGGCCGGTGGGGTGTACGGTTTTCAGCAGATAGCCCAAGGCATCGTACTGTGTCTCCGTCGTAAGATCGCTGCTTCCGCGCTCGGAGGCCGTGGTGGCCGGATGGTTGTACGCGTCATAGGTGTACCGCGTGGTCTGGCTGATGCCCGAGCCAGATACCGTGCTTTCGCTCAGCCTGCCGAACTTATCATAGGCATAGCTGGTCTGCTGCCCGTTCCAGGCCGTTTGGGAGGTCATCTGGCCCCGCCCATCGTACGCATAGCTCGTGGTCTTGGTATCGGTAAACGAGACCGGATCACTCACCGCCGTCGTAGCTGAAAGCTGGTTGCCCTTATCATCATAAGTGTAAACGATCTTGTTGAGCACCGTGCCGCCCTTTGTCAGCGTCTGGCTGGTCAGCCAGTCCTTCCCTGCCGCATAGGTATTGGTGGTCAAAACGCCGTCCGGCGCCAGCACTGTCAGTACGTTGCCCAGGCTGTCGTATGTGAGCGTATACGCAATCGGCACGGTCTCGGCCGCGTCCTGGTAGGTGCGGATGGTCTGCGCCTTGAGCGTATCGGTATAGTTCTCATAATAGGTTTTCCTGCCGTTTGGCGAGATGGTTTGCGTTACCACGCCGTGGTTGGACAGATCCGTGATGTATGAAGTGCTGCCTGCCCCGCTGCCATCCACCGTATTTGTCACCGTCGTTTGCTGGCAGTTTTCATCCAGCATGGTATAGGCAAGGGCGCTGGTATCGCCGTTGGCATTGGTATAGTTTACTGCTCGCTGCGCATCGTCCAACTCAATCACGTCGCTTTTCATATCCCCTGCGTTGGCAGAGGTGTTGGACGGCGTTTGGATGGTCAGCTTTGTCAGCTTTTTGTTCTGCGCATCGTCCCGCACGTATTCATACTGGTAGCTTTCCAGCATGGTAGTGGTTTCGCTTTCCTCTGTAATCGTTTCTGTGCCGTCCTCCGCGATATTCAATACCTTCAGCGGCCTTTCCACGGAAGTGTATACCGACTTCAGCATCCCAAAATCATCTTTGGTTTGGTCGTCATAATAGTCGTAAAAATATGTCTGCTGCACCGGCACACCGTTTTCCGAGCCAAACACATTGTTGGCCTTGATGATCTTGTCCAGGTTATGCGGCGCATCCCCGTATTCAAAACTCACATACTGCTGTTCTTCCTCTACCATGCCTTCTTCCAAATAAAGATTGTGTATGACTTTAACCAGGCGCCCTCTTTCATCGTACTCAAACAACAGCTTGTTTCCATTTGGCTCCTCAAACGATTCGATCATCATACTCCGATTAAAGGTGTATACGATATCATCAGAACGGGTCGCCTTGAAGTTGCCTCCTTCTTCCTCCAACGTTATAAATACGCCTTCAGGAGATACATATTTTTCCTCTCCTGTTCCCGAACTTTCCTTCTCAAAGCGATGGATCGTTCCATCCCCATCCTTTAAGATAATGGCCATCGTGGTTCTATTGCCCATTGCATCGGTACCAAACTCTTTGAGAATGTTGGTATTGAATCCGAAATCCCAGCCTACGCCAAGCCCCGACTCTGATTTCGCCTGCGCGTTGAATGACCTGCGCATCACACTGACCAGCAACGGCGCTGTATTGGCAAAATCTGTTTTTTGGTACACCAGGTTGCCGCTGTTTACGTTGATATATCCTGTCCCGTTGCCCATTGTGCTGGTTACATAGCTCCAGTAATCCTGCAAACCCAGCCGCTTTTCCAGCTCATTTTCGTCTACCATAGTGATATGATCGACTTGAATTGGGACGCCTCGCACCCGCATGGTATCCCCATCCTGCCACGGAAAATCCCGCATGGGGATGACCCAGTAATCATACTCATGGCTGTAATCCAGATTGAAATCAAAATAGTATGGGTCTGTCAGATCCCACGCCACATTTTCTGCGGATGGGTCTCCTTCCTGCCAATCCGATCTCTTACGCCACACCTCGTAGGTCACATTTTCGTCCGGAGACGGCGTCCACCTCAGCCAGGCTGTATAGTTGACCAAGGGCTTGGCGGACAAGTCCTCTGCCGGTGTAATCAACTGCTTGTAGAATTGGTCGCCCGTCCCTACATACTGCTCCTGTATGTCAAAGGAAGAGACCGAAATCGGCGTCTCCGTCATGGTTTCCGGATTCTCGATATACCCTCTGATGCGGTATCCCACCGGGAACGGTTTGGTCATCCAGAAGCTTCCCGCTTCGTCCGGCGTTTCCACGTTTCCTGGGTCTACACAATCCCTCATCTTTGCCGTTTCCCCTGGGCCGACAACGACGGGAGCAAAATAGTAGCCTCTGCTGTCATAGAACGTCACTTCAAATTTCAGCAAAGCGTCTTCCGGGATTTGGACGTACTCAGGCTGTATCGTCACGCCTTCTAAAATGCCATATCCCTCTTTTACCGTATGCAAGGTAAACGAGCTGTCCGCTTCCGTTCCGCCCACTAAGTTTCCGTCTATGATCTCATATCCATGGAGCGCTTCAAATTGATTCTCTTGCATTTCGAGGGTTTTTTGCCTGGTGTACAGGGTCTGTGAATACATCACCGGCGTTTGGTTCGCATCGTATAGGATGGCATAAAAGCTGTGCGTCGTTCCCTCCCGGTAATTATCTTCCATATTCAGTGTCTTAAAGAAATCGACTTGAAACTTAATTTCCCCGTTTGCAATCGTCGTCTCTGTGCAGTCGATTTCTTTTCCATCAAAATACAGTTTCGCGGCCGCGCCTTCCGGGACTGATTGCTGTCCTCCCACGATGGTAAACGCAAATTCATTTTCCGGCTGTGAAATGTCATAGACGCCCTGCTCTGTCACAGGAAGATCGGAGGCAAAGACCAGTTGCCTGGTTTGCGATTGTACACTGTCATCCGTGACCAAATTGAATTGTTTTTCGATAACGGTCTTGTTGCCTGCCGTATCGGTCGCCGTTAAGCGAAGCGTGTAGGTCGTATTGAGCAAAGCTTCCCCGTTTAGCGCAATGGTCGCCGGGAATGTGTTCTGTCCCATCTCGTCTGTCGTATAGGTGAGAGGGATCTCATGATAAATGGCAGGCAAAACCGATATTTTCATGCCCAGTTCCGCCTTTAGCGAATCAAAGGCTACATCCTGTACGCCCGTAATGGTCACAACATCCGAGGCGTACCAGGTTGGAATATCCCCTTCTCCTTCTGGATACACCACGTCGATCACAGGCGCGGTGACATCCCGAACCACCTGGATGGAGCGTTCCGGCCCGCTCAGCTGGTTTGCGCTGTTGGTATCAATGGCGCGAATGGAGATTGTATGTGTTCCTTCTTCAAGATCCCGCAGCGGCACGGCAAAGCCGTTTTGCGCAATGGGTGATTCCGGTTCCAGCATTTGGGATGGATCTATCGTGTTCCATTCGCCTTCATCTACCTTGTATTGGATGTACCTGATGTCAAACTGGCTCCCTACCCCTTTTTCAACGGCCCAGTATACATTGGCTGTATCCTTGACAGAAAATGACGGAACCTCGTCATAGGCATACTGGTCGCCCTGTTCATTTTGTACGGTCAAATTGCTTGGTTTTTGCGGAGGTACATAGTGCGGGATATCCACGACATTGGTGGGCAGCTCCATGGTGGTGTAGTTGCCGTTATTGTCATACGCCTTGATGGTAAAATAGATGGATTTTCCGCTCGGCAGCCCGCTTTTCTCTATGTCATAGCGGCGCGTTGCCTCTGAGCCCAGATACCCTTCCAGCGTTTCCAGCAAATGCTTTTCATCCGACCCTACCTCCGACCAGTAGATCTCGTGCTTGGCAATCGCGTCCTTTCTTGTTACTCTGCTGGCTGTAATCCTGAATTTGGTATCCGATATTTTTTCGTATAAAATCTCACCCGCTACAGGGCCGTCCTCAAGCGTACCCCAATTCTTCCCATATGCCCGTTCCTGGGTACCAAAATTGAAGGGCATATCCCCAAAGTTTTCCGTATCCCCTTTGTCCGTTGTGCCGTAGATATGGCAGAAATACATATCCGTTCCGTTTTTGTGCTCAGAGATATCGACTGTCGTAGACCATGTCCCCGTTGTAGTGCCCACTACCTGCTTGGAATGCCAAATCAAGTCATCCTGGCCGCCGCTGGGGGTCCAGACCGGGAACGAAACATTGGTGATGCTTGCCGGCTTAAATGCAGGCGCAAAGGACAATACCGCTTCGCCGTTTTCCATATACGCGTCCGCAATGTCGCTGAATACCGGCGGGGAATTGTCTGGTATCGTGGCCGTCTTTTCGCTGGAAAATACCTTTACGCCGTAATCCGTATAGAATTCTACCTTTACCTTGTGCTCTACCCCGGATACCACATCGTGCCAGGTATAGCTGTCCCCCGATCCGTCTACCGGGTCTCCGTCCAAATACGCTCGGATCTTGACTCCTGTCTGCGGGTTCCAGTTTACCTTGATGTCTCCCTTGGAGGTATTGTTTCCCCCAGGGTATACCCGTACCGTCGTCGCCGTGTCTATCGGCGTGTATACCAGCGTCAAAATCGGCTTGCAGATGGAGGAATCGGATGAATACCACCGCTTGTACCTTTGCGAGCCCTCCTCCTCGCTTTTGAACATCAGGCCGTAATTGCCTTTTACCGACCAAGCTCTGGCCAGGTTTGTCGCCGGCCAAACATACCACCCTGTGCCGCCCACTCTTCCTTCCGCATATTTTCCGTCCAGCTCCAAATATTGTGTTACGTTGTTCCAGGTCAGGTTGTTCGATTCCCATGGGATCTTCACCCGGTACATTCCGAACATCGGCGTGGAGGTACCGTTGTAAGATTGGTAGGTGTTTACCGTCGCTTCCGAAATATATGCTTTATCCAAGCCAGACGGCAGGTCAAAGCTCATGATGGAACGGAACTTAGCGCCCGCGGTGTCATGCCCTACCCGTAGGTATTGGTTGGTATAATAGTTGTTGTTTGGGTGGGAGGAGTCCACATAGGTATCCTTTGTCTTTGTTGCGCCGTCGATATTGATGGAGGGATCAATTTTCACGGGATACACGGTGTTTTCGTCCTGCAAATACGCTTGGCTGGGCGTTAAGGTATACAGGTATTGCCCATCGCCCAGATCCTCCAGCGTGACCTCGATGTCAAAGCTGATGTTCTCGTATTCCTCCTGCACGCCGGAATCCACCATAAACGGCTGCGGGATAAAGCCGATCTCTTCCAGCGTTTCTTGGTCTTTGATGAGTACAACACCGTCTTCCTCCATGAGTTCCAGCACCACGCCCTCTACGGATAGCTCAAAGGAAAACGCCGTGCTTTTGGGGGCTTCCGTCAGAATAATATCCTCTTTCATCCCAATGTTGTTTGGCTGTAGGCGCAGGCTTACGCCCTCTTCAAATACATTGGAATAATCCACAGACTCATACGCAAGATCCGAAGAATAGGTATATGGGTCATACGGCGCATTTGCTTTTTTGGCTTTTGCCTTCCGCACCGTTTTTTTGCCAGGGGTATCCGGCTGTTCTGTTTCTGTTTTTACGTTAAAGGATAACCTGCTTTCCGGAAGATCCTGCGGTGGCGCCTCCTCTGTTGCCTTGGGCAAATTCTCCTGGACCGAGACCGCATATTTGGCATTTCTTCCCTGCGTGGCTTCCTGTGTCTGCGGCTGTTGCGTCGGCTCAACCGGTTCCGGCGTTTGCGTTGGCTGTTCTTCTGCCAAGGTTGGGGACGGCGCGGCTTCTGGCGTTTGCAGCGCAGGCTCTGCCGTAGGCGCCGGTGTTGCCGGGTCTTCTTCCGTAGGCTGCGGCTGCTCATTCACATTCCACAGAGGCTTTACCACCAGGCTATATGCCCCTCTTTGTATTTTGATGGGTGCATCGCTGCGAATATCCTCATCCAGCAGCACCCAGCTCTTAGACGATTCCGAGCGGTAGTCATACCCCTCCTCCTTAAATGGGTCCTCGCTCTCCGCACTCTTATCCACCTGCACCACGTCGTTGACAATCTCGTGCCAGTTTCCTTCTTCATCCTGGTATCGGATCGGCTCCAGATGCGATTCATACGTGATCGACCCATCGGCGTTCTGCCAATAGGTTTCGGTTTCCGTCAGCTTATCCGTTATCAGCACCGGCTGGTTCTGCGCTTCCTCGATGGCGTTTTCTGCCGCTGCTTGGGCAAAGGCCGGGAGCGGGATGCCCAAAAGCATCAGCATGGATAGTGCAAATGACAAGATCTTTGCTCTGTGTTTCCGTTGTTTCATGATTCCCTCTCCCCAACTCTTTTTGATACAAAAAAAACGCTCTTAAAAAAGAGCGGTTGCTTTCAAAATATGCAATACAAAACCAACTGGGCCTAGCCCATCATACGATACGAACTTGGAAGATTGTTGTAGGTGCTGTTTCATCGCAAACTCCAAAATGAGATAAAATTATGGCACTTTTATGCGTTTTAGAATTATATCGACAAATTTATTTCACATTTTCAAGATACAGGAGTGTTGATTCATTGTCAATCATGCAAATATATGAATATGAACGAAGTTTGACGAATGTTGCAGAAATCAAATTTCTGATGAAAAGGAATCTACACTAAAGGGGTGCTGAAAGCACCCCCTTTCCATTATATTTTAACTTGGTAAACTGGTCTGCTCAAATCTCCATTGAATACATATACCGTATCATTCGCTATGTACAAACGCCAAGAAAAGGATTTTCCTTCCCCCTCCGTAAGTCCATCGCGCCAGCGCTTCTCTTCTATTTTTTCAAGGTTGCTTCCATCCAAATCACAGCGCCATATATATCCGCCTTCCATGTAATATAAATGCCCCTTGTATAAATTGAACGGAGTCATGATGTTTCCCTGCAGCGTCAAAATCTTTTCGATTTTGCCATCGGCCAGCGACGCGCGATAATAGTCCTGGTAATTGCTACTGTCCAGGTAATAGACGTATCCATAGCCCGCCATCACTTTGTGCATATATTCAATCCTTGCGACTTCTTCATGAGATGCTGTCAAATCATCAAGCGGTTTGCTTCGGTAGCTATTGTCCCTATCCTTTCTATGCAAATAATACAGGGTATCCGAAAGAACGACCGGGTTCCCGCATTCTTTTGCTATAACCGTCATATCGCTGTCCGTCAGCCCGGTATCTTTCAGCGGAGCGGCGCACAATCCCTCCGTATTCACCACAAAGAGCATGTCATTGGCCATCATGATGCCGCCGGTAATCTCATACAGCGTCACGTAATATTGCTCCGGAGGGCTGCTGCCATCGCATTTCACCCGCCAGACAAGCGAGCGCCAATCAGAATCTCCTATCGTTTGATAGTATAAATAACCGTCATACAGATTGAGGTAAAAGCCTATGTGTTCCGTTAAACGGGTGCTTTCTCCTGTTTCCGAGTTCACTCGATAGATACCATTTTGGCTGCGGTCGCCTTCTGTTACATATTGCAAGTAATAATAAAACGGATCTCCCTCATTCTGAGCTAAATATCCCCTGTTGAGATAATTGCCTGAAGAAATACCGAGCTTTTCGGGCGCATCATTGACTGGATCCGGCGCTTGGCCACAGGCGCATAAAGGCGTACACAGGGAAAGGACTGCGATCAGCAACGCTCTCTTTTTCAATAGAAACACCTCTTTCTATCATTCTCCTCACTGCCATAGGGCCCCACAGCTTTCAGTTTATTATACCGTTTTTCAAAATCAAATGCCTTCGACAAACTCATTCATTGGCACTCTATTTTTCCGGCCATTGCCTAACCAGCCGATAGGATGTATCCTGTCTTAATCCCAGCGTATTCATAACGTGTACGGCCGTGATTTTTTCATGTTTCCATCATTGTCCGTTTCCCAACAAATCCAGGGCAGAGTTAAAAACCATATTTAATATATCAACACCACAAGCATTGAGATAAACACCCGCTCGGCTATGCCAAAAAGAAATCAGTCCTCAAATGTATCATCATTTAGCCCATCCATGCCTAAAAGCTCGGCCATGGTCATACCAAAGGCGTTTGCTATCCTATTGATGGCTTGGTATTATGGCGAGGTTCCATCTTTACAGGCAGGAAAAAGCCCCTTGATTTTTCTGCCGGCAAATCTAGGGGCAGCCTTTCTGCGCGGCTATTCTCATTATCGCGCATTTGACTTTCAAAATAGTATGATCCCCCCCCTTGACAAAACCCCTATATTCGCCGTAATATAACATCGTTATATCACGCTGTTATATGGAGACTGTTTATGCAAGAAAGTTCATCCGTTACGCTGAATAAAATTCAACAGGCAGCCTTGGACGAGTTTTCTGAAAAAGGCTTTCTCGGAACATCCCTGCGGCAGGTCGTTAAACACGCGGGTGTGACCACTGGCGCTTTCTATGGCTATTTTTCTAGTAAGGAGGCATTGTTTGCCTCTATTGTAGAGCCTCACGCTGCCGCTTTGATGGGCAAATTCATGGAATCTCAGAGCTCGTTTGCCGAGCTTCCCGAGACAGAGCAGCCAGAGCATCTGGGCGTAGAATCAGGCTCCTATATTCATTGGATGGTGGGTTACATCTGTCAGCACCGGGAGCCCGTAAAGCTGCTGCTGTGCGGGGCGGAGGGGACCAGCTATGAAAATTTTATTCACAATATGGTGGAGGTTGAGGTAGAGTCCACACTGCAATATATGCAAGTGCTCCGCCGTTTGGGGCGGAACGTACCAGTCTTAGACCGGCAGATGTGCCATATCCTTGCCAGCGGCATGTTCAGCGGCCTGTTTGAGATAGTCATTCATGATATGCCTTATGAGCAGGCGATACGCTATGTGGATCAGCTGCGTGATTTTTATACCGCCGGCTGGCTGAAATTGATGATGGCATGATGCACACAAACCCAAAGGGAGATGCTCCTCCCCTCTTTTTTAGACAAAAGTTAGTTTTTACTAACTATTATATGTAAGGAGGTTATCCTATGAAAAAAGAAAAAAAGAGCGACCTAGCGGCCCTGCTTGGCTATGCCGGCAGCCATAAAGGCTTGACCTTTTTGGGATTGGCCTTGTCAGCGGTGTCCATGCTGCTGAGCATGGCGCCGTACATCTTTATCTGGCTGGCTGCCCGGGATTTGATCGCCGTGGCGCCTGAGTGGTCGCAGGCGCAACATGTGGCCCAATACGGGTGGCTGGCGTTTGCCTTTGCCGTGGGCGGCATTCTCATATACTTTGCCGGCCTGATGTGTACCCATCTGGCGGCCTTCCGCACTGCATCCAACATCCGTAAGCAGGGCGTCGCGCATGTCATGAAGGCCCCTCTGGGCTTCTTTGATTCCAACGCTTCCGGCCTGATCCGCGGGCGTCTGGACGCGGCAGCGGCTGATACTGAAACGCTTCTTGCCCATAACCTGGCAGATATCGTCGGTACCGTCGTTCTGTTTGTGGCCATGCTGGTGCTGATGTTTGTCTTTGACTGGCGTATGGGGGCCGCCTGCTTGCTGGCAGCCGTCATCTCGATCATCGCCATGTTTTCCATGATGGGCGGTAAAAACGCCAAGCTGATGGCAGAGTACCAGGCAGCACAGGATCGGATGACCAAAGCGGGGACTGAGTATGTCCGCGGCATCCCGGTGGTCAAGATCTTTCAGCAGACAGTCTATTCCTTCAAGGCATTTCAGCAGGCCATTGAAGAATACAGCAACAAGGCCGAGTATTACCAGTCAAACGTGTGCCGGTTGCCCCAGTCCATCAACCTGACCTTCACGGAAGGCGCGTTTATCTTTTTGGTGCCGGTGGCGCTGTTCTTGGCTCCCGGCGCTTTGGCCGGCGGCAACTTTGCCGGCTTTGTCACCAATTTTGCCTTTTACGCGGTATTTTCAGCTATCATTTCTACGGCGCTGGCAAAAATCATGTTTGCAGCATCCGGTATGATGTTGGCCGGCACTGCCCTGGGCCGCATCAATCAGGTGATGGATGCGCCTACTTTGAAAGTGTCTGCCCATCCCCAGAAGCCTCAGGGCAATAAAGTGGAGTTCAAGGATGTAAGCTTCACCTATGACGGCGCGCAAACCCCCGCCCTTTCCCACGTTTCCTTCACAGCGGAGCCAGGGCAGACCGTAGCGCTGGTAGGCCCTTCCGGCGGCGGCAAGACCACTGCTGCCAGCCTGATTCCCCGATTTTGGGATACTACTTCCGGTACCGTGGAGGTCGGTGGTGTAGACGTGACCCAAATCGATCCTCGTGTGCTCATGGACCAGGTAGCCTTTGTCTTTCAAAACAATCGCCTGTTTAAGGCATCCATCCTGGAAAACGTACGGGCCGCCCGCCCTGAAGCTACGCTGGAACAGGTACAGGCGGCGCTTGCAGCCGCGCAGTGCCAGGATATTCTGGAAAAGCTGCCGAACGGCGTCCACACCCAGATCGGCTCTGACGG
The DNA here is from genome assembly GCA_905208455.1 of uncultured Bacillota bacterium. Classification (GTDB taxonomy): domain Bacteria; phylum Bacillota; class Clostridia; order Christensenellales; family QAND01; genus UMGS1975. Next base: position 42,017 of record CAJLPK010000003.1, on the reverse strand, counting down.
GACCTACCTTTCCGGCGGCGAGCAGCAGCGCATTGCTCTGGCCCGGGCCATTTTGAAGGATGCTCCTATTGTGGTGCTGGATGAGGCCACAGCCTTTGCCGACCCTGAAAACGAGGTGTTGATCCAAAAAGCCTTTGCTACACTGACCAAAGGCCGTACCGTCATTATGATTGCTCACCGACTTTCCACAGTAGTCGGTGCGGATAAAATCATCGTCCTGAACGAGGGCTGCATTGCCGAGCAGGGAAGCCATGAAACGCTTGTGGCCGCAGGAGGGCTGTACGCCCGCATGTGGGCTGACTACAACCGTGCGGTTCAATGGAAAATCTCCAGTGAAAAGGAGGCAGAGTAAGATGTTTAGCAAAAAGTTCCAGCGAAAATATGCCCTGACCGACCAGGGCATTCGCAATACCAAGAAAGGTGCTTTATGGACGGTGATCGTCAATCTCGTCGTCATGGGCGGCATCAGCGTTCTTTATCTGATGATGTCCGGCTTTATGGAAAGCCTCACGGACAGCGGGCCCCTGCCCAGCGTGGTTCTGTGCCTTGGGCTGGTGCTCGGCTTTGTCATTCTATCTCTCATAACTCACCTGCAGCAATATAAGGCTACCTATGGGTTGGTGTACAACGAGGTTAAAACTACCCGGCTCAGCTTGGCAGAACGGCTGCGCAAGCTCCCCCTGGGGTACTTTGGCAAGAGGGATTTAGCCGATTTGACTGAAACTCTTATGGGCGATGTCAACCGCATGGAGCACGTTTGGTCTCATGTATTGGGGTATCTCTACGGCTCTTACATCTCTACGGCGATTATCGCGGTTTGCCTGCTGGCCTATGACTGGCGGTTGGCCCTCGCCTGCTTATGGGGCGTGCCTGTGGCGTTTGCTCTTTTATTCGGCAGCCGAAAAATCACAAGCCGCAGCGCAGAGAGGACGAAAAAAGCCGCTCTCGTCGTTTCGGATGGCATTCAGGAGGCTCTGGAAAATGTGCGGGAAATCCGTGCCACCAATCAGGATGAGCGGTACCTGGCGGGGCTGAACCAAAAGATCGATGAGCATGAGCGAATTATGATTCGCGGCGAACTGGGCACTGGCCTTTTTGTCAACGCCGCCAGCGTGATTATGCGTCTGGGCGTAGCAACCACTATCCTTGTAGGCGCCAGCCTGATTCTTTCCGGGCAAATTGACTTCATGCTGCTGTTTTTGTTCCTGCTTGTCATTACGCGGGTATATGCACCCTTTGACCAAAGCCTCGCCCTTATCGCCGAAATGTTTGTTTCCCAGGTATCTGCCGACCGTATGATGGAAATCCATGATACGCCTGTTGCAGAGGGAGCGGACGCCTTCCGTCCCGATGGGCACGACATCGTATTTGACCATGTAGGCTTTGCCTATGATAAAAAGGATGTCCTGCATGACGTGAGCTTTACTGCAAAAGAAGGCGAGGTTACAGCGTTGGTCGGCCCTTCAGGCTCGGGCAAAAGCACCTGTGCCCGGCTTGCTGCCAGGCTATGGGATGTCACCAAGGGCGCTATCAAGGTGGGCGGCGTGGATATTTCCACCGTGGATCCTGAGGCACTGCTGACAGATTATTCCATGGTCTTTCAGGATGTGGTGCTCTTTGATGATACGGTCATGGAAAACATCCGCCTTGGCAAACACGGCGCCACAGACGAAGAGGTGCTCGCAGCTGCCAAAGCCGCTAACTGTGACGAGTTTGTCCGCAAGCTTCCAAAGGGCTATGATACCCCTATTGGGGAAAATGGTGCAAAGCTCTCCGGCGGGGAACGGCAGCGGGTCTCCATTGCCCGAGCGCTTTTGAAGGATGCCCCCATCGTATTGCTCGATGAAGCGACTGCCAGCCTGGATGTGGAAAATGAGACCAAAGTGCAGGAGGCACTCTCCCGCCTGCTTGCCGGGAAAACTGTACTGGTTATCGCGCACCGGATGCGCACCGTGGAAGCGGCTGATAAAATCATTGTCCTATCTGACGGCAAAGTGGCAGAAGAGGGCTCCCCCGCGGAGCTCATGGCCAAGGGCGGGCTTTATCGCCGCATGGTAGAATTGCAGCGGCAAAGCTCCCAGTGGCGTCTTGCGTAAGCCTTTCATAGGGAAATGATTTGCCACAGGGCACAGGCATACTACTGTGCCCTGTCTTTTTGCCGAAAAACAGCTTTGCTTGAAAAAATGCATACCGGCTTCGCTTTTTCCCTGCCCTCCCCTTCTGCAATGCTTTATACTGTGTCAATTCTATTTTTATTTTCAAAGCTCTAAATGTACATACAATGGGTTCCTTTGATTCTCTTGATTTTTCGGCATAATCAAATACAGTGATGCATCCGAAGGCCAGGCTCTGCCTTTCCGCCAAAGGATGCGCGCGAAAAAGGCCCCCGGCTGTGATCGCGAACTGTTCTGATGCCTTTGCCCCGCACAGGCATCATGGCATTACGGGATACAGCGCAATGGCTGGCGATGATCCTGCCACCAATGCGCCCAAAAACATCCCCTATGTGAAGCGTTGCCCGCCATGCGGCGGTAAAATGTATCATTACGCGCCGTTTGACAAGGCACTAAACAAAAAATGCCGCAGGCGCATCCGTTCTCTTTCCCACGATCACTCCTCCTACCCCCTGCCCATCAATCTACTCAGGTTTGTCGGTTTGTTTTATAGCGCGAACTGCATGCTGCGTCATCCTGCCCTGCAAACCTTTTTTGCTCTGTGAAGCATGCCAATATAAAGAATAAGACGCCTTGGCGGGGCGTCTCATTTGCATCCTCTATCTATTTACGGAAGGGTAACTTGATCGATACAGGCGATGGCGTTAAGCGCACGGGGAAACCCGATAAAGGGCAGGCACTGCGTGACCGCCTGTATCATCATTTCCCTGGTATTCCCAATGCGTAAATTGCCTTCAGCATGCGCTTTGGCCTGCGGCTCGCATCCGCCCAGGCAGCAAATAGCGCAAAAGGTAATCAGCTCCCTCATCTTCAGATCCAATGCCTTGCGGGTATAGAAATCTCCAAAGCAGTAGGCGGACAGATACGCCTGTATATGCTGCAGCTCCTGCGGCGCAGAAGCGCGCATGGCATCTATGCTTTCTTTGCCAAAGATTTGTCTTTGTACCTCCAGCCCCTTTTCCAGCCGTGTCTGTTCTGTAACCGTTCCCTGGTTTTCCATCGGAAGGCGTATGCCCTTGGCCCTGAATACATGGTTTACCTCATCCAAGGCACACCGTACCCGCTCCATGCCAACATAGGGGGTACATTGTATAAGCGCTTCCTCGATCTCTTCCGGAGCTGCCCCCACGCGCAGCGCGGCCTCTGTGTATTTGCCAATGGATGGCCAGGTCTGGCAGGCTGTCAGCGCCACTAGGACGATCAGCGCCCTCTGCGTTTCGGAAAGCGTTCCATGATGGGCTACATCGCCGTATAAAAATCGCTGTGTAATCTGTTGGAACTCCGCATTCTGTTTCTCGTTTTCTTTCTGTTCCGTAGGGCCCCATGTCTGGAGGCTTATTTGTGTACGCTCTATTCTATCCATTTGACGCGCCCCCCTTTCAGATTCTTTGTTCTCCGGTAGACCAAACATGCGGTTTCTTGGCAGAATCCGCGGTATTCTGCGCCATTACCCCTACCAGCGCATGCGGTACATACGGCGCTTCCAAATAAGAGATTTCCTCCTGGGTCAACTGCAGCTCCACAGCCTTGGCCGCGCCTTCTATCTGGGATTGTTTGGTAGCGCCTACCACCGGCGCTGTGGTCTTGGCCAAAAGCCAGGCCAAGGATACCTCCGTCATAGAGACGCCTCTTTGCGCCGCCAGAGCTGCCACCCGGTCTATGATCTTTTGGTCTTCCGTTTCCGTACCGCCGTATTTCAGCCTGGCATACGAATCCTCCGCCAGGCGCTTGGTCATCTGTCCTTTATGCTTTGCCAGGCGTCCCCCGGCCAGCGCACTATATGGTGTCATGGCAATGTTTTCTTCCCCGCAATAAGGCGCCATTTCCCGCTCCTCTTCGCGAAAAATCAAATTGTAATGTCCTTGTACAGACACAAATTTTGCAAAGCCCTCTTTTTCAGCCAAGGCGTTGGCCTTTGCCAGCTGCCAGGCAAAGCAGTTTGAAATGCCGATATACCTCGCTTTGCCTGCCTTTACCACACGGTTTAGGCCTTCCATGATCTCATACAAGGGCGTTTGGTGGTCCCACATGTGATAAATATATAAATCTACATACTCCATGCCCAGATTTTGCAGGCTTTTATTGAGCATGCGTTCGATATGCGTCTGTCCGGAAACACCCTCTGCTATTTCCTCAGCCGTACGCGGCAAAAATTTTGTGGCCACAACAACCTGATCGCGCTGTGCATAATCACGCAGAGCGCGCCCTAAGTATTGCTCGCTGGTGCCGCTCTGATAGGCAATGGCTGTATCAAAAAAATTGATGCCCATATCCAGGCCTTGGCGTATGATTTTTCTGCTCTCTTCCTCGTTGATGGTCCAGGAATGCTGCCCCTTTTCGGCATCCCCAAATCCCATGCACCCCATGCAAATGCGAGATACCGTCAGCTCTGCATTGCCAAGCTTTGTATATTGCATGCTCTTTTCCTCCTTTTCCCCAGGCCCTTTTACAAAGGCGCGTCTCTGCTCCCTGATAGAGAAACAAAAGAAAGGTGTCCCTACACGGACACCTTTATTGTACGGGCACAAAGCTGAAATGTCTAATACCTATCTTGTATTCTTTTTCATGCCCAAAATGAATTTCATTAGGTTCTCAAACGAAAGGTTTTGGGGGCAAAGCGGTAAATCAGCAAGCATGCCGCCAAGCAATACACAATGCAGAATACAATGGCCATCGCCCCAAAGACCAGTGTAGGCATGCGAACCTGCATCAGTACAAAGCAAGCCAAATAAGTCAGCGACATGAAAAGCTGATAGGTGCCGCTTTTCATTTCTGTGCCCGCATTGTATGGCTGCAAAAGATAATACAATGTTAAATAATGTACAGAAAAGAAAATGCTTAGACAAGGCAAGGAGATCATTATGACTATATAATTCCACAATGAATCCGTACCGCCCGACGCATATAACAGAGCAGACAAGCCAATCCCCAAAATCATCGCAGGCGGCAGATTGATCTTGATGATTTCCCGCAGCCTGATGCGGAACAGATGAAGGATATGCTTTGGCTGCTTATAAAATGAATACGTCAAAAGGCTGTGGTCACAATTCATAAACAATGCCTTGGTAAATCCGGTGCCTCTATTGATCGCATACAAAATGAACACAAAATAAGGCAAAAAGGTCAGCAGCATGTCATTGGCCTGCGCCCTGATCTGCGGCATGCCATACACCGCAGCCAAAAGGCCTGCCACCACAAAGCAGCATACAATGGATATGCGCTCGGTCGACCGCCACAGGATCTTGCGGTGGCGTTTTATAAACAGCTCGTTGAGGGATTCAAATCCTTTTTTACGGCTTGTCAGCGCCGTATCTGCCGAAATGTTCTTTTCACTCATTTGCTTGGAAAGCTGCGCAGCGCTATCCATCTGGGTCATTATCTGGCTCAACAGCTGCTGATTGACAGCACGGTAATCTCGAAAAGAGAGGATTTTTCGCAAACCTATCAGGCCCGCCGGCAAACACAGCAGCAGCAAGGCAGCCGATATAAGCTGCGGGATTGCCAAGCCGGCTGCCGGCAGCCCGTACGCCAATCCCAAAAGCAGCGCTATGCAAAGCCATTGATATTTCCCCAGCCTGTTTTCATTGTATACCTGCCCGTTCCGCTCATATGCGCGCAAAGAGGAAGCCGCTGCCGCCGCCTTCATTCCTGCCACACAAAACGGAAGGCATATACATATCCACAGCGGCACGTTATTTTCCAGGCCAAACCAAACGGTAAATGGAAAAAAGCCAATTATGATTTTTCCCATTGAATATGCATAATTGACAAGCGTATAACTCCTTGCGTCCATCCGCATGAGCATCATGGCGTAATATTTATCGCGTGTCGGGTTAAATAGGCTGGTGTTGGCAAATGCGCCGATGACAGAGAGCATCAGCAGGATATGCAAAAATACAGCGCCTGGAGCTGCTTTTTCGTAGAGAAAGGCCAGGCCGCATACCATGGTAATAAAATACAAAAATTTGCCCAAAAAGACCGACAAGAATTCCCACAGCGCCGCTATGACATTGGCAAAGATCTTAAGGCCCCGTGCGCTGTACAGCGCTTCCGGCAGCAGCCTTTTGACAAGAGGGATCTGCTTTAGCGCATACAAAATCGTATTCACGCGATATGTATTTTTTAGCGCAAAGGAAATTTTCCACGTTTTATACATGCGCTTCCTCCCGCAGGGCCGCGATAATTTTCTCCTTAAAGCCATGACTGTCCAAATTTTTCTTTTCCACAGCTTCCAGCGTGCCATGATTCAAAAGTACGATTTCATCGCATAGATCCAAGGCAAGATCCATGATATGGGTCGAAAAGATGGTGATTCTTCCCTGCTTCAAGGTACGGAGCAGCTGCTTCATCTCCTCCGCAACCACCACATCCAGCGAGGTCAGAGGCTCATCCAGCAGCAATAGCTTTGGGTGCGCGATGATGTTGACCAGCATCTGCATTTTGTTTTTCATGCCATGAGAATAATCCTTGAGCAGCTTGTCCCTGTCCTCCGGCCCAATGCTCATCATATCAAAGTAATCATCCAAGCGCTGCACGGAGGACAATGCATCCTCATTGATCTCCAAAAAGAATTTTAGAAATTCCCTGGCCGTTAAAAACTCCGGCACAGTAGGGGTGGAAAGCACATAGCCGATGTCCTCAGCCCTTATCTCACGGCGAATCCCGTTTTCTTCCAGATAAAACGATCCTCCATCTATGCGGATATCGCTGTTTAAGCAGTTAAACAGCGTCGTTTTCCCAGCGCCGTTTCTGCCCAAAAGCCCATAAATTTTCCCAGCCTCAAAAGCAAAATCTATATCGCGCAGCACTTCTTTTTTCTCATAGCATTTTTGTAAATGCTCAATGACAAACCTCATGCGTTTCTCCTTACCTGTCTTCTATCGTTCGTGAAGTAAATGTATCATAACCGCCTTGTTTATACAAGAGGCTGTCATATCCCATCAAAAAGCGGTGCGCTGCGCTCCGAACAGCTTTCTTTTTTAAGCGCCGGGTTTATGCGGAAAGCATAGGCGAAACAGCACGCGCACAGACGGCCCGGCAAAAAACATCTGCCAAAAAAATGCCATGGGGAAGTTAAGCGCCACAGTCTGAAGCCAGATAGCGGGAAACTGTACGCTGGGATGCTTGAACATCAGTGTCGCCACTGCGCTCATCATCGGGCACATAAGGCTGACCGTGAGCGCCGCCATGCAAAGCGTGATAAGGATCGGCCGTTCGTCGGGAGGCAATAAGCGGTGCGTCATTTTCCTTTCAAACGGCCCCGCAACGAAAGCCTCCAGCACGAGCACAAACAGGCACATCAGCGGCAGGTCTGCAAACACCTCCCCAAAAAGCCTATTTTGCAAGCCGCCGGCTTCGAGCGCAAGGTTGTACAATTCCATGCCATAGACCATAACCATGGACATTACGATGGAGAAAAACAGCTTTTCTCCCTTTGTTTTCGGCATACTTCCATCCCTCCATACAAAAAAACAACGCGCGGAAAAACAACTGGATTTACGTTTTTCACTACGCGCTGCTTACGTTCTATTTGATTTTGGTTCTTATTTTAGCATACATTTTTTCTTCATGCCAATGCTTTTTCTCTGATGGCGCTTCGATTGCTTTTTTATCCGCGCCCTATGTCCCTTCCGTATAAACAGAGATAAAAAGAGCCTGCCGCATAGGCAGGCTCTTGTCCGTATCGAATCAGCGCACCCACTTTTGGTAGAGCTGGCTTTCCTCTGCCAGGCACGCCCGCATAAATTCCGCATTGTCCTTGCCGGACAGCGTTTGCACCTGCTTTCTCCATGCCGTCTCCAATTCATCACGCTCGGCATAAAACTCTGCCGGCGGCTGTTGCTGCGCCAATGCCGTGACCTTGGCATCATGCGCTTCCCATGCCTGTTGGTCAAACAGGGCATAGGCTCCTTGCTCTATGGCAGTGCCGTCGAATACATACGGTTTATACAGCGATACACACGGCATCGCCCCGCCCGTTATATAGAGCAAAACGCGCTCGGTCTGGAAATCGGCCGCCCAGCTGGCTGTGGACTGCGAGCCGCCGTCCGGCGCGGCATGCAGGCATACGTTCCTGCTGTTCTTTTCCGTGATAGGCAAGCTGAAACCGTCTTCATGCGAGCGCAGGGCACGGAACACCATATCGATCCCCTCGCCGCTGTCCAGAGCACGCCGGCTCAGGCAGCGGCGTTCATGTCCGCCGTGCTCCGGTTCCAGCGGCGAAGCCCACTGGCTGAAATCACACCGCTCGCCACTATACGCATCCGCATCGTCCCGGATGGAAAAGCAGTTGGAAATTGCCGCTTTATCCAGCTTTTTATAGGCCCATTTTTTGCCCACCGTTTCCAGCACGTACAATTCCTTCCGGTCCATCATCAAAAAGGCATTGTCATAATACAGCGGGTTCAAATATCCGCAGTTTCCGCCCTGGCCGTATTGCTCGAGCAGCTCTATGATCACATGCATCGCAGCTTGGGCAGAATCTCCGCGCTCTAAGCCAAGGCGCAGCAGGTCCATGCCGATCAGCGCTTCTTTCTGGTTTCCCTCGTTTGTGGAAAACAGCGCTTCATTGCCGATGATCACGCCCTGGTCATTCATGCCGATCTCCCCGCCCCAAAGCCAGGAGGGGCGGCTGAGCAGCGTACCGTGGGTATATTTGGCCTGATCCACCTCTATATAGGTGCATTTGACCTTCTTCTCACCGTGTTCCTGTGCAGGGCGCCATTCTGTCACCTGCGGCTCTTTTGGGTCCCTGTCGCTGTTTTTGCCAAAGACCACTGACTTTTTCCCAATCGCCCCTAATGTATCGCACATAAGAATGCCTCCTTTTCCGCTTCATGCAGCCGGGTTTTATGCTCTCAGTATACGCTCTATGCCTTTGTAAAACAACGGGGTTTCAGCTGTCCAGGCCGCGCAGCCGGCTGAGCTGGTCAAAAATCTCCTGCGGCAGGTCACAGGCAGCAGCCGCGGCAGCAATCTCCATTTCCCTTTTTGATTTGATGCCCACAATGGGGATCACCTGGAATCCGTGCCCCTGCATTAGATAGCGCAGCGCTAAGGTATTTACCTCTGCACCCAGATCCTGCGCAGCTTGCTTTAGCACCGCCAAGATCTTTTCATTTTCCGCGCAGTCGTATTCCTTATGGTCCTGTTCACGCACCGGCAGGCCATTGGCCAGGCAGTGAAGATACCCTCGGCCATTGGCCCCGTACGCCATAACCGGGATTCCTGTTTCCTGATGGAAGCGATAGGCTTTGGGCCCCATCACCGTGGGAGAGGCCGCGCCTTTGGAGCCGGGCGCAAAGACATTCAGGCTCCAGTTGATCTGGTCAACCATGAACCCATCCAAACCATGTGCCTTGGCATATTCATAGGCTTCCCTCTGCCGTTCCACCTTCCAGTTGCTGCACCCGTAGGCGCGGATGACACCCCGCTTTTTCTGCTCCTGCAGGGTCTCTAAAATTTCTGCGATTTCCACCGATTCATTGTCATGGTGCAGCGTGAAAATATCCAGGTAATCGGTACGCAGGTTTTTCATCGAAGCCTCGATATCCTCTATGATATCTTCCCGGTGCAGCCGGGTATCCGTACGCGGCGCTGTGGCCAAATCATTGGTAGGCGTGATGATCCTGCCATTGCAGCCCTTTACGGACAACACCAGCGTCTGCCTGTTTTTCCTCGCCTGCATCCAGCGGCCGATGATATTTTGCGAAGAGGATCTTTCGCCTTCAAACCAATCACAGTAGATTACAGCCGTATCCAAAAAGCGTCCGCCCAGTTCATAGTAATCATCCATCATCTCTACGGCCAGCGGCTCCTTCATGCTGCCTCCATAGGAGCCGCACCCTAAGCAAAGAGGGCTTACCTCAAGGCCTGTCTGTCCCAGTGCAATTTTGTCTTTCAGCATATGAATCCTCCTCATCTCTTTTGCTTCTCGATTGAAAATCTACCGTTGTTTATCTATACGACGCGTCATCGACTGGACATACCGTAAAAAAGGACCTCTAAACAATAAAATACATTTGACACTAACTTTATTGTAATCAACGCATCTTTGTTTTGCAATGTCTTTTCATCCGGAAAATGCACAAAAAAAGCAGCCGGTTCGGCTGCTTTTTCAAACCTACTGTTATTTTTGAACCGTAAAGCTTTCGTCCTCCACATGATAATACAGTCCTTCGGCCTGCGCCAGATGTTCCTTGTACAACGATGCCTTGCCCTTGGCGCAGAACAATTCCATATACCGCATCAATTCAGCCTTCCAGCCCTGTACGCCGGCCTCATAGATCTCCAAAAAGTCGCCGCTGGTCTTGGCCGTTTCCCTTACTTTTCTATCAAACGCATCCATCAGGTCGGTACAAAGGTTTACCTTTTGAATGCCAACCGCCACAGCCCTGGCCAGGTTTTCATCCCCTGTACCACTGCCGCCATGCAGCACCAAAGGCACGGAAACCAGGCGGTTCAGCTTTTCCAAAAGCGCAAAATCCAGCCTTGGCGTTCCCTTATACGCCCCATGCGAGGTCCCCACCGCCACAGCCAGGCAATCGCACTGGGTCTGTTCCACAAAGGCGATGGCTTCATCCGGGTTGGTCAGCCAGGCATCGCGCGTCTGCTCGTATTCATATCCCTGGCCCACATGGCCCAGCTCCGCCTCGACAGATACATTGACGGCGTGCGCCGTATCCACGATTTTTTTGACCTGCTCCACATTTTGCTCAAACGGCATCATGGATCTGTCGCTCATCACTGAGGTGAATCCGCTGCGGATGGCCGCCACCTCGGAATCGTAGGATTGGCCATGGTCTAAATTCAGTGCCGCGATGACGTCCGGGTATTTCTTTTCAAAATACAGCGCCAAGTTGGCCTGCTTTTCGATCCAGTCTGCCCCTGCATCCCATACGTTCAAAATCACCGGGGCCTGCATCTCCCTGGCTGCTTGGTAGGCAGCTTCCGTTGTTTCCAGGGAAAACACATTGGGCGCCGGAACAGCAAAGCCGCCTTCTTTTTTGGCAACATCCAGTAGTTTTTTCATCGTAATCAGCATTTTTGTCTTTTCCTTTCTATCTATACACCATGCTTCATGGCTTTTTACATTGTAATGATGATCCGGTACGCGCCGGGCACAACGGCTTTTTCAAAGGCCTCCGCCCCCCGAGCCATGGGCACCAGCTCTTGGATGACGGGCTTTACGTCAACCAAGCCGCTTTCAATCAGCCAGGCCGCATTGTACATATCCGCCTGATTGGGCGATACTGTGCCAATGATCTCGATTTCTGTGTTGTGCACCTCTCCCATACGGATGGGGATCGGGGTATCCGGGTACTGCGAGCTGTATGCAATGAGCTTCCCATAAGGGGAAAGCATGGATAATGCCTGCGCCCATACCTCGTGCACAGCCGTTGTATTGAATACCACCTGTACCCCCCTATGCCCTACTTTCTTTTCTATATAGGCGGCCGGGTCCGTTTGGGTGGGGTCAAACGCATCGTCTGCGCCAATGGCAAGCGCCTTTTTTCGCCTGGCCGGGTCTACCTCCGCCAAAATGACATAAGCCCCTCTTCTTTTTGCCAGCTGCACATGCAGCAGGCCCATAATACCCGCGCCGATGACGACCACGACATCGCCAATCTGAATGTCTCCCTTGTTCACGCTGTGCAGGCAGCAGGCCAGCGGCTCTGTCAGCGCCGCCTGCTCAAAGGGCAGCGTATCCGATACCACAATGACGCGGCTTTTATCCACCGAGACATACTCTGCTAAATAGCCCACCATATTGATGGCGCCGTCCGGCCGTTTATATACGGCGTCTGCAATGCCGTAATGGCATTGGCTGGCTCTGCCTGTGCGGCAGTAATAACAGGTTCCGCAATACGGATCGGTAGACACTACGTGGTCGCCCACCTTGCAGTGCTTTACCTGCCGGCCTACCTGTACGACAACGCCGCTGGCCTCATGCCCGGCGATTACGGGATAACCGCCCACATCCTTTTTCCCCAAATAGATCCTCTGCTCCATGGTGCATAGGGCGCACGCCTTGATTTGAATGAGCACATCGTTCGGCCCTACCTCCGGCATGGGATATTCTAAGACCTGCGCTTTGTTTACCTGTGTAATCGTCACAGCCTTCATCGTATCACCCTTTCTCACTTAGTACTATTTAATATTATCCTTTATAGTATTATATGTCAAGGACTTTCCTTGAAAAATTTTTTATTGTTGTTTTTTCCCTTGTTTTGTTTGACAGAGATAATACGAAACAATATAATAAAACAAAAAAAGAAAGCGTGTGCTTCCATGAAGAAAAACAACAGCATTGAAACCGACGCATATTTGCGCTATAAGGATCTGACCCGCTCCATTACAAAGCATGAACGGCTGTACGATCATTGGGGCTGGAAACACAACGTCCCCTTTTCCACCTTTATGGTGATGGAAAAGCTGCTGCAATATCCTGAAGGCGGCTTTCCCTCGGAGATCGCAGACCGTCTGTACCTGCCCCGCCAAACGATGAGCGGCATCCTTCGGAATTTGGAAAAAAATGAATATATCGTGCGCTCCTTCCATCCCAGCGACGGGCGCCGCAAGGTCATTCGGCTTACGGACAGCGGCAAAGCCTATATTTCCGGGCTGCTTGCCCAGTTAAACCAAGCGCAAATGCGCGCTTACGCGCTTTTGACCGTAGCTGAGCAAAAACAGCTCAACTATCTGATGGAGCGTTTAACGGATGGCTTGGAAACAGAATTTGAAAAGTGAACGATCCTTTTTATGGCAGTCCGGCTGGTGATTTTTACCGCCGGGCTTTTTCTGTTTTCGGTGTATTCTCGCCTGCGTATATGCTATGATGGGAATCGTGATACAACTTTGACGCAACTATGATGTAAGGTTTTCCTGTACAAGGGAGGATGGCTATGAACCGAATACTCATTGTCGAGGATGAAAAACCCATTTCTGAATTGATTCGATTGAATTTGACTGATGCAGGCTATGCTTGCTTTTGCGCCTATGACGGCGAGCAAGCGGCCACGCTGCTGGAAAGCAATGTATACGACTTGATTCTTCTGGATGTGATGCTGCCCAAGATCAACGGGTTTGAGCTGCTTGAATACATCCGCCCCTTGCAGATCCCTGTCATCTTTCTTACCGCCAAAGCGCATGTCAACGACAGGGTCAAGGGGCTGCGCCTGGGCGCTGAGGATTATATCGTAAAACCCTTTGAGATCATCGAGCTGCTTGCACGCGTGGAAACTGTGCTGCGCCGGTATCATAAGGCGAACAAGATATTGGGTATTTACGATATTACGGTAGATACTCTTTCGCGCATCGTTAAAAAATCCGGCGTACCCGTCAGCCTGACGGTCAAGGAGTACGAGCTTTTGGTTCTCTTTCTGCAAAATCCAAACATTGCCCTGTTCCGCGATCGCATCTATGAACGGGTTTGGGGCGAAGCGTATATGGGCGACAGCAGGACGGTGGATCTGCATGTGCAAAGAATGCGGAAAAAGCTGGGGCTGGAAGATAAAATCGTACCCGTGTATAAGATCGGCTATCGGTTGGAGGTAACCTAAGTGAACTTTTTCTGGAAGCTGTACTTCAGCATCATGCTCATCGTTACCGTCTGCTTCGGCATTGGCGGCTATGTTTTGATCCAATCCAGCTTCCATACCTCGTTGGGCCGGGAGACCGAGGCCGCCTATCAAGAAAATGATATTCTTTATATCTCTTTTGAACGCATTCTCAGCACCAATTACGGCGCCGGCCCTGCTGCTGTTTTCGACAGCAGTGCACTTGATGCCGATGCGCTGTCCGATGAGCTTTCCGCCGTGCTGCAAAATGTAGCGGAAAATATCTCTGTCCAAAATGCGAACGGCAATATCCCCTTTCGCCTGAGCGATCAAACGGGAAAGGTTGTCTTTCAGGATATTCATTTTACTGTACAGGAATCCCTGGCCCCTTCCCTTACCGCTGCGAACCGCGGATATCGGATTTTAGAAACAGAGGGACGCTATTATATTCAAACTGCCCAGCCTTTGGCGCTCGCAGACACTGTATTTTACATTGAAAACTACCGGGATATCACACCGGTATTTCAGCATAAGCAGGAGCAGTACCGTACCTTTATCATGCTGGTTTTGATTCTGTTCGGCGGCTGTGCGCTTGTCATTTTCTTTTTGGCACGCTGGCTGATGCGCCCCATCCGGGCGCTGTCTAAAGCTACCAGGCAGCTGGCCACCGGCCATTTCAAAAGCCCGGTCCGCGTGGCGAATAACGATGAGATCGGCATGCTGGCGTCTGATTTCAACGCCATGTCGCAAAAGCTATTACAGACCATGGACAACCTAAAGGAGACTGCCACCAGGCAGGAGATGTTTGCCGGCAACTTTGCGCATGAGCTGAAGACACCGTTGACCTCTATGATCGGCTATGCGGATATGCTGCGTTCCAAAAAGCTGACGGAGGAGCAGCAGATCCTGTTTGCCAACCAAATCGTTCAGGACGGAAAGCGTCTGGAATCCCTTTCCATGAAGCTGATGGATCTCATTGTATTAAAGCGCGAGGATCTGCCGATGCGCCGTATATCCAGCAAGCAATTTTTTCAGTCCGTCTATCAAACGATTTTGCCTGTCATGCAGCAAAATCAGATTCGGTTTACGGTAAAATCCCAGTATGCGCTGCTCACCATAGAGCCGGATCTGATGGCAACCGTCTGCATCAATTTGCTGGATAACGCCCGCAAAGCCATCGATGAGGGGCAGCAGGGAGAGATTTCTCTGCTGGGACGGCGGTGCGACGGGGGGTACGAGATCCTTGTAATCGATAACGGCTGCGGCATGGAGCAGGAAGAGCTTGCCAAAATTACAGAAGCATTTTACATGGTCGATAAAACGCGCTCCCGCAAAAAAGGGGGCGCGGGCCTGGGGCTGGCTGTATGCAGCGAGATCCTCCGTTTGCATGGAGGGCTGCTGGAATTTGTCAGCCAGCCTGGCAAGGGGACCTGCGCGCGCATCTGGCTAAGGGGGGATCATCATGCGGAGGATTAAAGCCATTGCACCTTTTTTCCTGGCCGTTCTATTGCTGTTTTTCGCTGCCTTTCTTCCTATTCTCCTTTGCCGCCTTCAAGACAAGGCCCTCCTTGGCGTAGCGCACTTGGAGCCATTGTCCACCGACGAACCGTTTCAGGAGGGCCAGCCTCTGAGTGCTGCCGAAAAAGTCTTATTGATTTGTGATTATGGGCGCATCGGCTCCAATATTGTGATCACTGGACGCCAGTATTCCAAACCTTATCCATCCGGAGAAAGTGAACTATTTCCGGAAGAAACCGTACTTGCAGAATTAAAAAAGATGCAATCGCTTGGCGCCTTTCCCGCGCTTCCTCTTGATGATGGGATGACGCTGTATGATTCTACCTCCTATACCTATATGGATGTAGACCATCCCTCCCGCGCCGTCAATCTCAGCGACTATTCTTTTTACACAGAGGATTATAGCTGTACCATTTCCATGGATGCGGATACAAACCAAGTCTATCAATACAGCATTCAGCTCAATGGCCGCTCCCTTTCCCTTGATACGCAGGCAGTCTTTTCTGCGTTCAGCCGCTATCTTTTGCTGGATGAAGAGCATGAAAAGCTTTACTACCTCGTATTTCAGGAAAACAGCACCGTGATTTTGGCGCTAAAGTCCATACGGTACATGAATCATATCTGATGCAGCTTTGATGCAAAACTGAGCCCATTCCTATGCCTTGCCGTCCTATACTGTCCCTATCAAAAACGGGTAGGACGAGAAAGGATGTTTCCAATGGGCTATAAGCGGCTGCGCCCCAGCGAATACCGGCTCAGGCAAAAAAGACGCAGGCAGCGATTCGCTTTTATCGTAGTGCTTGCTTTGTGTGTTTTGTTTTTCTTTTTGGGGCGTTGCTCCTCTTCTTCTGTCTCTTTGGATGTGGTAGACCCCGGCGCTGCGCCGGATGCCTCCCCTGTAAGCGACGGTACGGCAAGCGGCAACGAGCTTTTGACTCTGGTGAACAGCAAGCACCCTGTCCCCTCCGATTGGAAGGTCAGCCTCGTACAGCTCAAAAACGGGCAATCCATTGACCGCCGGGCCTATGCCGCTTTACAAGAGATGATGGATGATGCCCGCAGCGCCGGCCTTTCGCCTTTGATCTGTTCGTCCTATCGTACCCACGCAAAGCAGGAGGATCTGTATAAAAAGCAGATACAATAATTCCTTTCTCAAGGATATACTCAATCCCAGGCAGAAGAAAAGGCGGCCGAATGGGTAGCGCCGCCCGGCACCAGTGAGCATGAGCTTGGCCTTGCTGTGGATATCGTGGCCATGGATCATCAGATCCTGGATGAAACACAGGAGCATACAGAAGAACAAAAATGGCTGATAGCCAACTGTTGGAAATACGGGTTTATCCTGCGGTATCCTACCGATAAAAGCAGCATCACCGGCATCGGATACGAGCCTTGGCACTATCGCTATGTCGGCAAAGATGCCGCCAAGCAGATTATGGAGCAGGGCATCTGCCTGGAAGAATATCTGAACCAAGCTTGATACCGACCATACTCTGTCCCAGCTGTTTGCCGGTATGAAAAAAACCGCTTGCCCATGGCTGAGGAGCATATAGAAGTATTGCGAAATACTGACCTATGCCAAGCGAACGGGACATAAGAAAACTCTATGTGAGCGGAAAACCCAATGCGCCGGCGAATAAGACATGGTACACAGCCTCGTAGAAAAGGGGAGGAAGCAGGTGCGCATCGACCTGTATTTCATCTATGTGGGGCAAACTCTCTTTGAAGATTGGAAGAGAGCCCTAAAACGAATTGAACCGGCGTGATTCAACACGCCGGTTCCTACACCGAATCCTTTTACTTCCTTGTCGGGCGCTGCCTAATACAAGCGGTTTTTCCTGTTATTTGGAAATTGTCGATGCCTGCGTGCCTTGTCTAAGGCTGAGCCCCAGGCTGCCAAAGCACAGCCCTGCCCCCAGCAGGATAAAGCCCCAGGGAGCACTCCAAACAGCAAGCGGGAGCCCAATGCATCCGGCCGCCACACCCCCGATAAGAAATGGCCGCGCCTGGCGCGGTATCGGCTGGGCCTCTGATAGGCTTATTTGCTTTTCAAACCCGGCATCCCCAACAGCATGCCAATCATTGCTCTGCGGCCTTGCAATCTTGCTGCTCCTGCCAAGCCTGCCCTCTTCGATGAAACGCGACAGCTTTTCTTCGCTTACCGGGCCCTTCACTTTTCCATTTTCAATATACAACCACATCGGCTTTTTTCGAGTCAGGTGTTTGACAAATGCTTTCAATTGACACCCTCCTTATCCCTACAAAAATATAGGAACAATTATGTTCCTTTTTTGTATAGTATAGCATATCGCCCAAAGAAATCAATATATTTCACATGAACCTCCCATCATTATCGAAAATCCCAATAGCAATTCTCTTTGTCCATAAACAAAAAGCAAGCCCAAAAGGGCTTGCTTTGGCAGCAGAGATCATTTTCTAAGCATGCGGTAACCCACCCCTACATGTGTTTGTATGTATTGCGGGGCGGACGGATCTTTTTCGATTTTTTTTCGCAGCGTAGCCATATATACGCGCAATGAAGCGACATCATTGTCCCATGAGCTGCCCCATACTTCCCGGGTAATAAAGGTATGTGTCAACACTTTGCCTACGTTTTTAGCCAAAACGCAAAGCAGCTTATACTCAATGGGCGTTAAATGCAGCTCCCTTTCCTCCATATAAACGCAGCCTGCCGCATAGTCGATCTTCATGCCGCCATTGATAAATACAGCAGCATCCGGCCCCACTGCATTGGCCATCACATTGATACGCCTGAGCGCTACCCTCACACGGGCCAGCAATTCCTCTACGGAAAACGGCTTTGTCAAATAATCGTCCGCGCCGGCATCCAGCGCATCAATTTTATCGCTGTCCTCGCTGCGTGCGCTGATTACAATGATCGGCATATTGGACCAGGACCGAATCTTTCTGATGATATTGATTCCATCTATATCCGGCAGCCCCAGATCCAGCAGAAGGATATCCGGATTGTGCGATGCCGCCTCCAGAATTGCACTTTCTCCCGTTGAAGCCGTAAAAAATCTATATTCGTGTGTTTCCATCGCTGTGGCGATCAGGTTGCGAATGGCAGCGTCGTCCTCTACGACGAGCACCAGCGGTTTATTCATCCAAATCTACCTCCTCTGCCGGCAGCGCAATCCCAAACACTGCGCCGCTTGGCTGATTGTCCCTTACATAAATACGTCCTTTATGGGCCGTCACAATGGATTTGCAAAGTGCCAGCCCAATGCCCATGCTTCTTCGGCTGTCTCCCAAGGTATTGTTGACGGTATAAAACATTGTAAAGATCTTTTCCCTTTCATTCGCGGGGATGCCTTTGCCGTTATCCGCCACCTCCAAGATGATTTCATGCCCTTTTTTGAACATCGAAAGCTCAATTTTCGACCCTACCGGCGTATATTTGATCGCGTTGTCCACCAAATTGATGACGACCTGCACCATCAGCCTGGCATCCATCTTTGCCAAAAGGATCTCATCAGCCGGGTGTAAGATTATCTCATGCTCTATGCTTTTCCTATTGATGTGCCTGAGCGCCTCGTCCACAACCTCGTCCAGCAGCTCGGTGGTACAATTCAGCTTCATCGTGCCGTTTTCTATCCGTGTCACAGACAGCAGGTTTTCTACCAGGTTGATCAGCCACAACGCATCCTGATAAATATCCTGGTATAACGCTTGCTTTTTCTCTTCACACAGGCCCCCGTGATCCGCCATCAGCATGCCAGCATTGCCTGAAATGGATGTCAGCGGGGTACGCAAATCATGGGAGATAGAGCGCAATAGGTTGGCCCGCAGTTGTTCATTTTTCGCCAGCACAGCCGCTTGCTCCCGCTCCTCTGCCGCCTGTATATTTTCCAAGGCCAGCGCACATTCCCCTAAAATGGAAAGCACCATGCTGTTTTCAAAAGCGTCCAGCGGTTCTTTGTGAATAACGATGCCTACAACGCCATATACATTTTCGTTGACCCGCACGGCCAGGTAATAGCATTTAGCGCTGCCCAACGTATCCGTGGTGGCCCCGGCCCGCTTATTGTTTTTATACACCCAGGCCGCAACCGCCTTTTCATTTTCTGTGATATAGGCCTGGTTTTCTTCTTCCCTGGCAAACATCCTAGGAGGCTGAAGCTGCCCTTTTTTTGCTTCATAAAATATGATATCGCGCTCCAGCAGCTTTGTCAGTTGTCTTGCCGTTACGTCGATTACGCCCTTTCGCCCATCCGCCTTTTGCAGCATCTGGTTTGTTTCAAACAAAACGCTGGTCCGGTATGCGGTACGTGCAGAATTTCGGGCATGCTGCTTTAGCTTTTCTGCCAGGGAGCTTGTAATAAAAGCAGCTACAAACATAATGACAAATGTCACCGGGTACCCGGCATCATAGGCGTTAAAGGTAAAGCGCGGCACGGTAAAAAAGTAATTGAATACCAGCACGCTGATGATGGACGATACCAGGCTGTAGACCCTCTGCGAGGTCACGATGGCTGTAACCAGGACCCCCAGGATATAAATGGTGATGATGTTGGCTTCCGTGAACCCTAAATAATAAAACGCAAAACCAATGGCCGTAGCAATGGCCAGCGACAGAAAGCTATAAAGCGTGTCGCGCCATACAGGCCTTTTGGTTTTTCTGCGCAAACTACTGCTTTTATGGTAGCGCGCTGCACGCTCATCCGGGATGATATGAATGTCCAGGTTTGGCGCAAGCGCTATGATTTTCTCGATTAGAGAAGGCTTGCTGAAAAGGAATCTGCGCCGGGCACTGCTTCGCCCGATCACTACCTTGGAAACGCCTGAAAGCCTAGCGTACTCTGTAATCTGCTCGGCAATATCGTTGCCATAGACCGTTTCGATCACAGCGCCCAGCTGCTCTGCCAGGTGTACATTGGCGCGCAGCCTCGCTTTATCCTCTTCGCTCATCTGCGAAAACTCCGGTGTCTCCACAAACAATGCCGTAAAACTGGCCTTAAAAGCATCCGCCATGCGCGCGGCCATGCGAATGATCTTTTGGTTGCTGGGAGAAGAGGAAAGGCACACCAAAATATGCTCATCGGTAAAATAATCCGGATGCCCGTATACATGTGTGCTTTCCGCCATTTTGTTGATGCGGTCCGCACACCGCCGGAGCGCGATTTCCCGAAGCGCTATCAGGTTTTCCACCGTAAAGAAATTTTCCAGCGCGCTCTGGGCCCTGTTTTTCTGGTAAATCTTTCCGGCCTTGAATCGTTCGATCAATTCTTCCGGCTCTAAATCCACCAACTCTACCTGATAGGCATCGTCAAAGACAAAATCCGGGATACGCTCCTGCACCATCACGCCTGTAATCGACGCCACTGTGTCGTTTAGGCTCTCGATATGCTGTACATTGACGGTCGTATAAACGTCGATGCCCGCTTGCAGCAGCTCTTCTACATCCTGGTACCTTTTGGTATGCCTGCACCCATTGGCATTGGTATGCGCCAATTCGTCTACGAGAATCAGCTGGGGATGCCGCTGTATGGCTGCGTCCAAATCAAACTCACGCAGGGTAATCTGGTCATGTGCCATGACTCGGTTTGGGATCTGCTCCAAGCCTTCCAGCAGCGCCATTGTCTCGGGGCGTACATGCGGCTCTACATAGCCCGCCACCACATCAACGCCGCGGCTTTTGGCCGCATGCGCTGCCTTTAGCATGGCATAGGTTTTGCCCACGCCCGCAGCATAGCCAAAAAAAATCTTCAGGTGACCGCGCTGCCGCGAAGTGTCATCCCGATGGATCATCTTTAATATTTTGTCTGGATTGGCCCTTGATGGATCCATTGCATCTCCCTCCTCCCATTGTAGGCAAGGCCATTATACTATAATTTCAAGCCCAAAGAAAAACAAGAAGAGAGAGCGATGGCAAGCCATCGCCCTTTCTCCCTTCCCATTTATTGCAGGATGCCTTCCAGCATCAGATTGACTTCCAATACGTTGACGACCTCTTCCCCTAAAATGCCGAAGGTTTTGCCCGTCGTGCATTTCTGGATGATTTCGCGTACCTGATCCTCGGTCATATCATTTTCCCTGGCCAGGCGCGCAACCTGGTACTCGGCTGCCGCCGGGGAAATATGAGGATCCAGCCCGCTGCCGGAACAAGTAACCAGGTCCACCGGGATGGGCTGATCGCCCTTTTCCGGATGTGCCTGACGGATCATTTCCACCCGCTCCGCTACCAGCGCTTCGTATTCCTCGCTCGCAGGAGACAGGTTAGAGGGGGTGGCGTACATCAGGCTGTTGCCCTCCTTGTCCGTATAGGTAGCCACGTCCACGTTCATAATGCGGCCCCACATGTGCCTTTCATCGGTAAACTGCTGGCCAAGCAGCTCGCTTCCATATTTTTTCCCATCCACTTCGATGATGCTGCCATTGGCTTGCTTGGGGAAGATGGCCTGGGCCAGTCCCGTAACAACGCCCGTATACAGCACGCCGCAAATGATCGTAAAGATCACAAACAGCAAAATCGCTTTGGGTAAGGCGGATTTGAAGGTTTTCATTGTCCCTATTTTCTCCTTTCCTTGTCCTGTTACACCAAGCCTACCGCAACCAACAGCAAGTCTATCAGCTTAATGCAGATAAACGGGGCGATTAGTCCGCCGACGCCGTAGATCATCAGGTTTCTGGACAACAGCTTGCCGGAGGATACCTCGCGGTACTTTACACCCTTCAACGCCAGCGGAATCAGCGCGATGATGATGAGCGCATTGTAGATGATGGCAGACAGCACAGCGCTTTGCGGAGACGCCAGCCCCATGATGTTCAGCGCACCCAGGCCCGGGTACAATCCCATAAACAGCGCCGGGATGATGGCAAAGTATTTTGCCACGTCGTTTGCAATGGAGAAGGTTGTCAAGCTGCCGCGCGTCATCAACAGCTGCTTGCCGATGCGCACAATATCGATCAGCTTTGTCGGCGATGAATCCAAGTCCACCATGTTGCCGGCTTCCTTGGCCGCCTGCGTGCCGCTGTTCATTGCCACGGCTACGTCTGCCTGGGCCAGTGCCGGGGCGTCGTTGGTGCCGTCGCCCGTCATCGCCACCAAATGGCCCTTGGCCTGGTAATCACGAATCAGCTTCAGCTTGCCTTCCGGGGTCGCCTCCGCCAGGAAATCATCCACCCCGGCCTCTGCCGCGATGGCAGCTGCCGTCAGCGGGTTATCCCCGGTGATCATGATGGTCTTGATGCCCATTTTCCGCAGGTCCGCAAATTTTTCCTTTACGCCCTGTTTGATGATGTCCTTCAGGTGGATAACCCCTAGGATCTTATTGTCTTTTGCCACTACCAGCGGCGTACCGCCTTGATTGGCAATGTTTTTCACCACTTCATCGCATTCATCGCTGTATACGCCGCCCGCATTGGTGACATAGTCGCGTACAGCGTCCGCCGCGCCCTTGCGGATGGAAATGCCGTCATAATCCACGCCGCTCATCCTGGTCTTTGCCGTAAAGGGAATGAAGGTCATCTGCTTATCCTGCAGGCTTCTCTCCCGAATGTTGAATTTTTCCTTGGCCAGCACTACGATGCTGCGGCCCTCTGGCGTTTCGTCTGCCAGGGAAGCCAGCTGCGCCGCATCTGCCAATTCCTCTTCCGCAGCGCCGTCCACCGGGATAAAGGCATTGGCCTGGCGGTTGCCCAGGGTGATGGTCCCGGTTTTATCCAGCATTAAAATATCCACGTCGCCGGCAGCCTCAATGGCCCTGCCGCTCATGGCCAGCACATTGGATTGGTTCAGGCGGCTCATGCCGGCAATGCCGATGGCGGATAGCAGCGCGCCGATGGTCGTCGGCGCCAAGCAGACCAGCAGCGCCACCAGCGTTGTGATGGAGGTCGGATTGGGTACCCCCATCAGGTTTGCAGAGAACTGCGAATACGCATACAGCGTGACAGTAACCAGTACAAAGATGATGGACAGCGCCACCAGGAAAATCTGCAATGCGATTTCGTTGGGGGTCTTTTTGCGGGACGCCCCTTCTACCATGGCAATCATCTTATCCAAAAAGCTTTGCCCCGCCTCGCTGGTCACTTCTACCACGATCCAGTCAGACAGCACCGTAGTGCCGCCCGTCACCGCGCTGCGGTCGCCGCCGCTTTCGCGGATCACCGGCGCAGATTCGCCGGTAATGGCACTTTCATCCACAGACGCCGCGCCGTCGATGACCTCGCCGTCAGCCGGGATCTGCTCGCCGGCCTTTACGATGACGATGTCTCCCTTTTTCAGGGAAGCGGAGGAAACAGGGGTGATCTCATCCTTTCGGTCTGCAGACGGGATCTTATGGGCCTCTACATTTTTCTTAGCGGCCCTCAGCGACTCTGCCTGCGCTTTGCCTCGGCCCTCAGCGATGGCCTCGGCAAAGTTTGCAAACAGAACAGTGAACCATAGGATGATGGCAATGGCCAGCGTATAGCCTGCCCCGGCATCCTTAATCCCAAACAAGGCGACGACCCATAGAATCGTGGTCATAATCGCTGAGATATATACCAGCAGCATGACAGGGTTCTGCGCCTGTGTTTTGGGGGCTAGTTTGATAAACGCATCCTTGATCGCCCTGGCAACCAATTTTTTGTCTGCCAGCGCGCTTTTCGTTTGATTAGACATCAGGCAAGCCTCCTTTTACATCATAAAGAATTCTGCCAGCGGTCCCAGTGCCAACGCCGGGAAGAAGCTCAGCGCGCCAACCAACAGGACGATGATCACCAGCAATACGATAAACAGCGTGTTTGTGGTAGAAAGCGTCCCAGCCGTTGTCGCAATCTTCTTTTTGCCGGCCAAGCTGCCCGCGATTGCCAACGTACCGATGATGGGCAAAAAGCGTACAAACAGCATAACCAAGCCCAGCGATACATTGAGGAACGGCGTGTTGGCGTTGAACCCTGCAAACGCAGAGCCGTTATTACCGCCGCAGGAAGAATAAGCATACAGCAATTCAGAGAATCCATGCGGGCCGCTGTTGAGCAGGCTGTCGCTGACCTCCGGCACCAGCGCCGCGATTCCGCAGCCTACCAAGATGCCGATTGGCGTCGCCAAGCAGACCAATACCGACCATTTCATTTCATAGGATTCAATTTTCTTGCCAAGGAATTCCGGCGTACGGCCTACCATCAATCCGGCCACGAAGACCGTGAGGATCGCAAAGGCCAGCATGCCGTATAATCCGCAGCCCACGCCGCCGAAGATAACCTCGCCCAGCTGCATTTGCAGCATCGTGATCATGCCGCCCAGCGGTGTGTAGCTGTCGTGCATGGAGTTCACCGAGCCGTTGGAAGCAGCCGTGGTATACGCAGCCCATGTTGCGGACGTCGCAATCCCGAACCTGCTTTCCTTTCCTTCCATATTGCCGCCGGCCTGGTCCACCGTAGCAATGTCTACCGCGCCGTTTTGTGCCAGCTGCGGGGTTGCCGCTTGTTCGCTGACCGCAATCACGCTCAAGGCAATGAGCAGCATCGCAAACATGGCGATGAAAATCGCCCTGCCCTGCTTTTTGTTTTCTACGCATTTTCCAAACGTAAAGCACAATGCAGCCGGGATCAGCAGCAACGAGATCATTTCAAATAAATTGGTAAACGGATTCGGGTTTTCCAGCGGATGCGCAGAGTTTACACCCATAAAGCCGCCGCCGTTGGTCCCGCTTTGCTTAATGGCTACCTGGCTGGCTGCCGGGCCCATCGGAACAAACTGCTCGGTTACAATCGTGGCATCCGGCACCACGGCCCCGTCTACTGTGACCGTCTGGCTCTCCAGATCGACCACTGCGCCCTCCAGGATCTCCCCATCAGCGCTGACAGCAATGGGCTCCAGCAGGGAAACCTCCTGGGCCGGGGACAGGTTTTGGATCACGCCGCCGCCTGCCAAGCACAGTGCGATGACCAGATTCAACGGAATCAGCACATGTACAAGGCTGCGGACCATGTCCACCCAAAAGCTGCCTAAGCCTGTGGATTTTACCTTGGTAAACCCACGGATCAGGGCAAACAATACCGCAATGCCGGTGGCAGCAGAAACAAAGTTCTGCACTGTCAAGCCCAGTGCCTGGGACAAATAGCTCAGCGTAGATTCGCCGGTGTATGCCTGCCAGTTCGTGTTCGTCACGAAGCTGGAGGCCGTATTAAAGGCCAAATCCCATTTGACATTGGGCAGGTTCTGCGGGTTGCCGGGAAGCACCCCCTGCAGCATCTGCAATGCCGTTAAAAAGATAAGGCCCGCTCCCGAAAAGAGCAGGACGCTGACCAAATACTTTTTCCAGTTCATCTGCTCGTTTACATCAACGTGCATCAACCGGTACAGTCCCTTTTCACAGGGGGTCAGCACGGGAGATAGAAAAGTTTTTTCCCCGTTCATCGCCTTTTTAATGTACGAACCCAACGGGATTGCGAGCAATACCAGGATTGCCAGGTATACCGCATACTGAACAACCGCGCCCATTACTGTTTATCTCCTTTCATGAGAATGACAACGTAATAGATCAATAGTGCAACTGCTACAACTCCGATCAACGAAATGATGACCTGCATCAAATCATGCCTCCTTGTCGTCTGATTTAGTACCCAGTCAGTATAGCAACGAGCTGTTAAAAACAGCATAAATAGATCGTGCGGGGACATTAAAATCGTATAAAGATTCTATAAAGGAACCTTTATACGCTGTCTCCGCACGATCTTTATTTTAGCCTATAAAGCTTTATACCCGCTGTTTACACCCAGCCGCATACCAGGGCGATGGGCAGCACCAAGGCGCCCGTTGCCAACGCTACCGCCGCCACAGAGAGAACCGGCAGCACTGTCCATACCAGCGCCCATTTCAAAGCTGGATGCTTGCTGAAAAGATTTATGAAGCTTAGCATGAAAGCGTTTTTTCCCTTTTCCGTATAGAGGATACTGTTTTCCATATTTCTCCCCTCCTTGCAATTCTTATGGTAGCCCATCTTTCATGAAGAAGGTGCAAACAAACATCCGGGATAAATAAAAATTCCATTAAGAATCGATGGCTTTCCCCCTGAAAAGAAACAAAAACAGCGCAAAAATGCGCTGTTTTGCAAATCCTCCATTTTTTGGTATTTTAACGCGGCTTGTCCGTTCTCATTTCCAAGTGCCGTCCAATGCAAGGGTCTCTACACGGTAGGGGATCTGTTTGCCGGATAACAAAAGGGCCTGCTGGATGATGCGGTCCATCCCTCCGCAGCACGGCACTTCCATCCGAACCAATGTGATGTCTTTGATATCATTTTGCTGAAAAATCGCGCTCAGCTTTTCTATATACGGCGCTTCATCCAGCTTCGGGCAGCCGATCATCGTAATGCGCCCCTCCATAAAGGCCGTGTGAAATTCCCGGTAGGCATACGCCGTACAGTCTGCGGCAATGAGCAAATGGGCTCCCTTGAAATACGGCGCATTGACAGGGGCCAGCTGAATCTGTACCGGCCATTGCATCAACGCGCTTCCCGAATTGCGGCTTGTCATTTTTTGGCTCTGCGCGCCCGCACAAGCCCCCTGCTTCCCAAGCCTTTGGTTCACGGCTGCCTGGTCATACGCTTCCGCCTCTCTGACTTCAAAGGAGATCGCCCCTGTTGGGCAGGCCGGCAGGCAATCCCCCAGCCCATCGCAATAATCATCCCGTACCAGCACGGCTTTTCCATCCACCATAGCAATCGCGCCTTCATGGCATGCCTTGGCGCACAGCCCGCAGCCATTGCATTTTTCTGTATCGATTTTAATGATCCTTCGTCTCATGATTCATCTCTCCTTGTCCTCATCCTCTTTGCTTTTTGGATGCGTATATCGTACTATACAATCAAAAGGTTTTCCGTTGTTTTTACAACAAAAGGAGCAGAATATGAAAAATTTGATTGCATCACTTGCCAGCTTCCCCTTATTTGAAGGCCTGACAGAGCCGCAGATCCATCAGGCGCTGGAAAGCTTCCACGCATATACTCGCCGTTATCCAAAGGGGGCTTATTTGATGTCTTGCGGGCAGCCGCCGCAGTTCGGGCTTGTGCTGGAGGGAGAATTGCACATCGTAAAAGAGGATTTTTGGGGGCACCGCAGCCTGTTGGCACGCCTTGGCCCAGGCGCATTGTTTGGGGAATCGTTCTCCTTGAGCGCAGCGCCGGCCCTTCCTGTCTCTGTCTTGGCCGATAGCGATGTAGAGGCGCTGTTTCTGCAAGCCGATCTTTTCCGTCAAGCGGATACGCTTTCTGCTTGTCCCCTTACATTGGTAACAAACCTGCTCCACATTCTAGCGAAAAAAAACCAGATGCTGACGCAAAAAATTGAACACCTTTCCAAGCGCAGCCTGCGCGCAAAGCTGCTTTCCTATCTTTCCGAGCAGGCCCGGCTGGCACACAGCCCTACATTTGTCATCCCGCTGAACCGTCAGCAGCTGGCGGACTATTTATGCGTAGACCGAAGCGCCCTTTCCTCTGAGCTTGGCAAAATGCGCCGGGACGGCCTCCTGCTATTTTCAAAAAGCCGCTTTACCCTCTTGGGCCCCGAAATGCGCCTCCCTTGATTCCTCCTGTAACATACGTTGGTAAGGCACACAAAATATGCTAAAATGAAATTATCTGATCATAAAGGAGAATTGAGTATGAACGCAAAAACAAGGGCCTTACACGCTATGGAGGGGCTGCCTGTCGACCGGGTTCCCGTTATGCTTTACCGGCATTTCCCCGAGCAGGATGCCGACAACTCCGTAGGAGCCTATATCAAATGGGCCCGCGAAAGCAAGGTGGACATGCTGCTCTTGCAATGCGACGGCAATGATGGCTGTCCCATTGAAAATATCACCGGGACCATTGAGGACTTTAAGCATCTTCGCCCCGTCAAGCGTACACACCCCTTCATCGCCCAGCAAGTAGACCGTGCCAAACGGGTTTCAGAAGCCCTTTCCGGCGATATTGCTGTATTCGGGCTGCTGTATACGGCATTCAACAATGTCCGCAAATCCATGCGCCTGGATTTCAACGGTATGGATATGCTCTCTGCCTGGCGCAATCACCGGCAGATTGTACAAGACGCTGTCGCCTTTGCGCGTGACTGCAACGATCTGCTGCTGGATGCATATAAAGAAGAAACCGCGCTGGACGGCGTCATGCTTTCCTTTCGTAGAAACCATAAGACCTTTCAGTTTGATGAAGAGGAATTTCGCCGTGAAATGCTTCCTCTGGACCGCCAGCTTTTAGAGCATGCCAATGAAAATTTCGCCCACAACATCATGCATATCTGCGGCGATCTCGGAGAAAATGACCTTTCTCTGTGGAACGACCTGCCTTACCAAACTGTAAACTGGGATATGCGCGTAGAGCAAATCGATACCTTTGAAAAAGCGCGCGCTTTCTTTAAGCCAGGGACTACTTTGATGGGTGGCTTCGATCATCGGCCTGGCGCCCTTCTCTATACCGGCAGC
Organism: uncultured Bacillota bacterium; assembly: GCA_905208455.1. Classification (GTDB taxonomy): domain Bacteria; phylum Bacillota; class Clostridia; order Christensenellales; family QAND01; genus UMGS1975. Next base: position 13,338 of record CAJLPK010000003.1, on the reverse strand, counting down.
AAGGAAGAAATCCAACGCCAGACAGAGGCGTTTTTGCAAAGCGCCGGCCAGCAGAACCTCATCATCAGCTCAGATTGCAGCATCCATTATTCTCTTCCCAGCGAGCATATTCACTGGGTGATAGAATCCTGTGAAGCCTACGCCTCAAAGCACTAATCCTGTATAGGCAAAAGCCTTGCAGGCGATTTGTGCCTGCAAGGCTTTTTGATTTTTTCTCAGCGCCGCTGCCCCGGATAAGAAGCATTGCGGTATACATTGGTCTGGAAATTTCTATGGCTCAGGATCTCCGGCCGGGTTCGTGAATTGTAGATCGTAACAAACTTGATTGAATATACATCACAGATCATAAACGGTCCGTCCGGCCCCTCCTGTAGGGTCATGAAATTATTGCCCACAGCGTATAAAATGCCGGAACGCTCTACCAAATTGTTGCTGCCGATGAGAAATTCCGCCGTTACAAAATAGCCGATGCTTTTGGCGAGCACCTCCGAAAACGATTCTGTATAAAATTCCGAGGTTGTATTGGCCTGCTGTCCTTCATAGCCGGAATTTTTCATCAAATCATCCAAAATCTGCGGATCTACCTCCATAATATCCTCTCCTTTCACTATGTCTCATTGTAGGCCTCTGTGGGGTTATAAAAGCAATGGTCTCCGATCCTCGTGACAAAATACCCCACCTCGCTGGGAAAGTTTTCCTTGCAGGTAGGGCTGTATGGATTGAAAAACCACAGAGCCTGCCCTAGATTTAGCAGCCGGTTGCCTGCGATGGCCCAGTCCGCAATATCAAAATGGATCTGCTCCGGGCTCATATTATATAGGTTTTGTGGGTTATACCGGCCGCGTTCCGTTTCGGACGCACATACAAACTGTCCCGGCTGAAAAATGATTTTTCGGATGCTGCCCTGCCCTATGCGGGCGTATTCTCCTGTGCTTGCGTTGACGCGGTTCATCACGACGCTGGCCACGGCCCTCATTCCGTTATCACCTTCTCCTCCAGCTTCACACTGGATCAAACGTGCAAAAATTTCCCTATCCGTTAGCGGCATGTTGTTTCCCCTCTCCCCTGCAATTTATGACGCACCCTTCCATTTTATGCCCCCTATTGTGTTCCTGTTTTTTCGGTTTTGTCCCTAAAGGTTGATAAACCGGCAATCCAGCGAGTATAATGAAACAAACCATATAAAGGAGCGGAAAAGCATTGTCTAGCTCATTTACACTGAAAAAGGGACAACACCTGCATTTCATCGGCATTGGCGGCTGCAGCATGAACGGCCTGGCGATGATCATGCATCATCAGGGATATACCGTGACCGGTTCGGACCGCATTGCTTCTGCCTTTACTGACCATTTAGAAAGCCTTGGCATCAAGGTATATATCGGCCAAAAGGCCAGCCAGATCGAAGGGGCGGATGCCATTGTATACAGCGCCGCCATCAAGCCGACAAACCCGGAAATGGCCGCCGCCTTGGCAAAGGGCCTTCCTGCCATTGAGCGCTCCGTTTTGCTGGGCATGATTTCCGGACATTTTGAGGAGGTCGTCGGCATCGCAGGCTGCCATGGCAAAACCACCATCACCTCTATGCTTGGCCTGATCCTGCTGAAAGCAAAAAAAGACCCCACCATCCATGTTGGCGGAGAGGTAGAGTTTTTAACAGGCGGTACCCGTGTAGGGCAGAGCGGGCTATTCGTCACCGAGGCGTGCGAATATGTCCGCAGCTTTCTTACGCTGCACCCCACCATCGAGGTCATCAACAACATCGACGACGATCATTTGGATTGCTATAAGGATATCGACGAGATCGCTTCCGTATTTGATGAGTTTATCCACCTTATGCCAAAAACGGGTGTTTTTGTCGCCAACATAGAGGATTGGCGCGTGGCGGCGCTGGTCAAAGACTGCCCTGTGCGCACGGTGACCTATGCTTTGGATACCAAGGCTGATTATCAGGCTCAGCACATCGAATACGACGGTTATGGCCATCCCTCCTTCACGGTGCTGGAGCAAGGCGTGCCTGTGCAGAAAATCCAACTGGGCGTACCCGGCCGCCATAACGTGCAAAATGCGTTGGCCGCCATCGCGGTGTCGCGTCAGCTGGGCGTACCATACGACTGCATTGCCGGCGCTTTGGCCGAATACCGGCTGGTAGCGCGCAGGTTCGAGTTTTTTGGCGAAAAGGACGGCGTAAAGCTGTTTCATGATTACGCCCATCATCCCAGCGAGATCCGTGCCTGCTTACAGGCCGCCAAACAAACCCCGCACAAAAAGCTGTGGTGTATTTTCCAATGCAACTCCTATACACGCGCCAAAACGCTGATGGAAAAGTATGGGAAATGCTTTGAAGATGCTGATGAGGTCTTGGTTCCGGACATCTATCCCGGCCGCGATATCGATACCGGCATCGTCCACGCCAAAGACCTGGTCGCCAAAATTGCCAACAACGGCACCAAGGTTGAATATTTGCCCACGTTTGAGGATATTCGGGATTATCTGCATGCGCATTGGCAGCCTGGCGATCTTGTCGTGGCCGTAGGCTCCGGGGATGTGTTCAAAAAGGTGCGCCTTGTATTGGAATAAAAGGAAAAGCAGCCCTTGGCTGCTTTTTTCTTGGGGATCCTTGTCTTTTGATTGATTTTTCTCCGAAATTTAAGGATAGGACTTGTTTCATTAGGCAAAATAAGGTATGTTCAAAAGAGACTTTTATAAAGGAGGATCCAGCCATGAATGCGCGTGATGTACGTAAAATCGCAAACTGTGCGCTGTATGTAGGCGTTCTGTTGATCCTATTTGTTTTTTTTTAGATAATTTCCCCGGCGTCCTTGCCTTTATCGGTAAGGTGCTTAATGTTTTATTCCCTTTTATTTTAGCCTTTGTCATGGCCTATTTGCTGAACCGGCCTATGATGTTTTTTGAAAAGCTGCTGTCCAAAACCAAACTGCCAAAAAAGGCCGTCCGTGCGCTTTCCGTTGCCATTGTGTATCTGTTGGTCATTGGCATTTTGGTATTTCTCATTATTTCCATTGTCCCTCAGTTCATTGAAAGCATCACCACCGTGATAGACCGTTTCCCGCAATATGTCGGCGGCATCAATGAAACGCTGAATTCCGTTTTGTCCCACTGGCATGTAACGCCGGACAAAATCACGGAAATTGCCGGCAGCTTGACTGAGCTGGGAGAAAAGGTCCTGGAATCGTTTGGGTTGATCACTGTTTCCCTGGCCTCTGTTATGCAGAATATCACCAACAGCGCCATCAACTTTTTGCTGGCACTGCTGCTGTCCGTCTATGTTTTATACGGCAAGGAAAACTTCATGCGGCAGTCTAAAAAGATTTTGTACTGGATCCTGCCGGAATCCAAGGGGGATCTGACGCTGTTGATCCTGCACAATGCCAACATGATGTTTTCCATGTTCATCAACAGCAAGCTGTTTACCTCTCTGCTGGTGTCCGTAGTTATCTTTGTGGTATGCTCTATTTTCAGCATACCTTATGCGCTGCTGCTATGCCTGATCATGGGCATTTTCAATCTCATTCCGTTTTTTGGGCCGATTGTGGGCGGCATCATCTGTTTGCTGCTGCTTTTGGTCTTTAGCCCCAGCCATTTTCTATTATTCCTTATCACTGTGGTCATCGTCCAGGCTTTGGAGGGCAATGTATTGATCCCCTGGCTATGCGGCAACAAAATGGGGCTGTCCGCATTTTGGGTCATGTTCGGCATCCTGGTCGGCGGCGGGTTCTTCGGCGTTGTCGGCATGTTCCTGGGCGTTCCGCTGATGGCCGTATTGTATTCGCTGTTTTCCTTTGTTGTGGAGATCGGCTTGGAGAACAAGCGGGTCAGCCCGGATAAAATGGAGGACTGACCAACCTAAATACTCATCGCCAAACAGCACGCTGCCCTGCGTGCTGTTTTGATTTTCCCTGATTTCTTCTTTTTCGTTTCAAACTTCTTATTTTTATGGTATGATACTTTTATTCATAAACCGGTATGCAAACGCTGGGCCTTAGGGCCTTCTCTGTTTGCTTTCCTCATATAGAATCCCATTGGAAAATCTTTAGGAGGCATCTATGGCAAAGTATACCAAAGAACAGGTCATGCAAATGGTACGCGAAAACAATGTGCGTTTTATCCGTTTGCAGTTTACAGACATCTTGGGCTCGCTGAAAAACGTGGCGATCACCGACAAACAGTTGGAAAAGGCTTTGAAAAACGATTGTATGTTTGACGGCTCTTCCATTGAGGGCTTTGTGCGCATCGAGGAATCGGATATGCGTTTGTATCCGGATCTGGATTCCTTTGTCATCTATCCCTGGACGCCGGAGGAGCACCGCATCGCGCGTTTGATTTGCAACGTATACCGTCCGGACCATACCCCGTTTGAAGGGGATCCGCGCAATGTCCTGATCCGTGCGCTGGACCATGCCTCCAAAATGGGATATTCTTTCAATGTCGGCCCGGAATTGGAATTTTTTCTCTTCCATACCAGGGAGGACGGCTCGCCCACCACACATACCCATGACGCAGCCGGTTACTTTGATCTCGGCCCCGTGGATATGGGGGAAGAGGCCCGCATCGCCATCTGTTTGGCGCTGGAAGAAATGGGCTTTGAGATCGAGGCTTCCCATCATGAATGTGCGCCCGGCCAGCATGAAATCGATTTCAAGTATGCGGAGGCATTGACTGCCGCAGACGATATCGTTACCTTTAAGCTGGCAGTGAAAACCATCGCGCAAAAGCATAAGCTGCATGCCACCTTTATGCCAAAGCCGTTATTCGGCGTGGCGGGCAATGGCATGCACACCAATATGTCGCTATTCAAGGACGGCAAAAATGCTTTCTATGATCCGGATAAGCAGTTTGGCCTGTCTACCGAAGCCTTGCAGTTCATCGCCGGCGTGCTGGAGCATGCTAAGGGCATCACGGCCATTGCCAATCCGTTGGTCAATTCCTATAAACGCTTGGTGCCAGGCTATGAAGCGCCTGTATACATCGCCTGGTCCGCGCGCAACCGAAGCCCCCTGATCCGCGTGCCGGCAGCGCGCGGCAATTCTACCCGTGTGGAGCTTCGTTCTCCTGATCCGTCCTGCAATCCGTATCTGCTGCTGGCGCTGGTGCTCCGGGCCGGCTTGGACGGCATTGAACGCGGCTTGATGCCGCCCCTGCCCGTGGACGGCAATATCTACCACATGAGCGAAGAGGAACGCATTGAGAAAAAGGTGGGCAATCTGCCCGGCACGCTGGATGAAGCCATTCAGGATATGGTGAATGACCCGCTGATGCGCGAAACCCTGGGCGACCATGTGTTTGATAAATATGTAACGGCCAAGCGCCTGGAGTTTGACCAATACCGTGTGCAGGTCCATCAGTGGGAAGTGGACCGCTATCTGACCCAATATTAAACAAAGAAAGGGAGAACCGCTCTCCCTTTTGTTTTGTAAAGGAGTGAAGGATCATGCTGCGTGATTGGGCCGCAGAAAAACAAGCCCGTGTTTCCTTTATACAATCCGTCCTCAAAGCATCCGGCGCCAAAGGGGTCGTTTTCGGCAACAGCGGCGGCAAGGACTGCTGTTTGGTCGGTATTTTATGTCGTTTGGCTACGCCGCAGGTAACAGGCGTTATCATGCCGTGTTCTTCCAGCCGTAATTTCGGCATAGACAGGGACCATGCACTGCTGATGAGTCAGCAATTTGACATTGAAGCAGTACAAGTAGATCTTACGGACATCAAGGCTTCCTTTATCCAGGCTCTGGGGCCGGTATCGTCTCTGGATGGCCCTGCCGGTATGAATATCAATCCGCGGCTGCGCATGACAACGCTCTACGCATTGGCGCAGAGTAAAGGCTGCCTTGTCGCCGGCACCGGCAATCGCAGTGAGCGGTATATGGGATATTTCACCAAGTGGGGTGACGGTGCTTTTGACTTTAATCCCATTGCCGATCTGACTGCCACAGAGATTTTTGATTTCCTGCGTTATTTGGGTGCGCCCGCCGAAATCATCGAAAAGGCCCCCTCCGCAGGGCTATTTGAAGGGCAGACCGATGAGCAGGAAATGGGCGTTACCTATGCCGCCATTGATGAATACATCTTACATGGCACAGGCCGGCCGGAGGACATCGCCGTCATCCAGCGGGCCCATAAAGCTACACAGCATAAGCGAAGCGGCGCATTGGTCTACAAAATGCCGGAGGAGGGGTAAGCCCTCCTTTTTCTTTGCGCATTGACAATCATTTTTTTGCCATGATACAATAGCCGAAAAACCAAAAAGAGAGATGGTCCAGCGATGCCCATTCGTATTCCCAATGCTTTGCCGTCCGCCGCGATCCTGTCCAGTGAAAACATCTTTGTGATGACAGAGGACCGCGCCACGACACAAGATATCCGCCCATTGAAAATTGCGATTTTCAACGTGATGCCGACAAAGATCACAACAGAGACTCAACTGCTGCGCCTGCTGAGCAATACGCCGCTGCAAGTAGACATTACGCTGGTTCATCCGCAATCGTATCTTTCTACGCATACGCCGTTGGCTCATTTGCAGACATTTTATAAAACATTTGAACAAATTCAATCGGAAAAATTTGACGGGATGATCTTTACCGGGGCTCCGGTGGAAAAGCTGGACTATGAACAGGTCGCCTATTGGGATGAACTGAAAATGCTGATGGAATGGTCCCTGGAAAACGTATTCTCCTCCATCCATATTTGCTGGGGTGCCCAGGCGGCGCTGTATCACCATTACGGCATACCCAAATATGAGCTGCAGGAAAAGCTGTTCGGCGTATTCTCGCACCATATTTTAACAGAGCATAACCCGCTGCTCCGCGGGTTTGACGATGTCTTTTATATGCCTCATTCCCGCCATACCGAGGTGCGCAAGGAGGACATTGAAAAGATACGCGGGCTGGAGACTGTCTGCGAATCCGGAGAAGCAGGGGTAGGCTTGGTCATGACGCCGGATGGCCGGCAAATCTTTATCACCGGGCATGGAGAATATGATAGAGATACGCTGTTATATGAATATCAACGCGATGTGCAGCGCGGTGCAAGGATCCAGATCCCGCAGCATTATTTTCAAAATGACGATCCTTCCCTGCCTCCCCTCGTGCAATGGCGGGCACACGCCAACTTATTTTATTTTAACTGGCTGAATTTTGTCTATCAGGAAACCCCGTATGACATTGATACCATCCCCAGGCTTCAGATACAGAAATAAAAAAAGAGCCATAAGGCTCTTTTTTTATTTGCTGTGCAGGGGAAGATACCGTACCTTGGAAAACCGCTTATAGAGCAGGAAGGTAATCAGTGAGTTGACCCCGCTCTTGATTAAATTAAACGGCAAAATGACCGGGAAAAGCATCGGGGCCACAGCTGCACGCGGCATGCCCATAAAAATCGGGGTGACAAAGTAATTCCATACCATCATCGACACCGTCATCACTGCGCAGCCCAATACCAGCGCCACGACTGCCTGTTTTTTTGTCTTATGGAGCCTGTACCAGTTGCCTGCCACCAGCACGAACGACCCTGTCGCAAAAATATGCATCAAGATACCAATAAAGCCGCTGCCGGCGCTTACCGTCATACCCTGTATGATGGAGGCCACCACCGTCAGCGCAAAGCCGGCCAAGGGCCCGTAGGCAAAGGTGCCCAGGAAAATGGGGATGTCTGCCGGATCGTATTCCAAAAACGCGGCGCTTGGGAAAATGGGGAACCGGATCAGCAGCAGCATGACGATGGAAAGCGCAACCAGCACCGCCATCATAACAAGCCGCTGGGTATTTTGCTGGCGTTTTTTGTTCTTCTTGTTGAGGTCCACAACGAACAAGACGACCAAAAACACCGCCAGCACTGACCACAGGATGATCTTTGTAGATGTGTTCATGTTTCTCTTCTCCTTTGTTGCCTGCCCGATAGAGAAAAAGAAAGGCCCCTTATCCATCCGATAAAGGGCGCACAGAAAACAATCCTCTGTGTTGTTTCTTTCATCCGGACTATACCGTCGGTACTGGATTCTAACCAGTTCGGCCAAAGCTCGTGGACTTGCCGCCTATCGGCGTTTCACCACCGGTGAGGAATTACACCTCGCCCCGAAACAGACAATGTATTTTTTTCCATTATAGTGCGGGGTTTTCTCCTCTGTCAACCCTTTCCTCCTGCCATCCCTTACACACGTCGATCCATGCTGTGCTGTGCGCATAGGCAGCCAGCTCATCACAAGTCAGCTCAATGGCAGAATTGCTGCTGCCGGCAGCCGGATATACCGTTTCAAATCTTTGCAGGGAGATATCCAAATAACAATCGACCTGCGGGTTGTCTATGGCAAACGGGCATACGCCGCCCACGGCATGTCCTGTATACAGCAGCACTTCCTCTGGCGTCAGCATCTTTGCCTTCAGCCCGAAAAAATGCTTGAACTTTGCATTATCAATCTTTGCATCCCCTGCAGCTACGATCAGGATGCCCCGATCCTCCTTCCCCTTGAAAGAAAGCGTCTTTGCGATACGAGCCGGGATCACCTGCAAAGCCTCCGCCGCCAACTGCACCGTTGCACTGGAAACGGGGAATTCCAATATATCCTCCGCACGGCCCCACTGATGTAAATATGCCTTTACCTTGTCTACCGACATGCCGTTTCCTCTTTTCTCATGGTCTGTTTTCTATTGTAATCAGCCATAAGACGTTTGGCAAGCACCCATTAGGCGTCTTGCTCCGCTTGCTCTGCTAGCTCTTCCACTTCCTCTGAAATCGCTTCCAGCTCCGGGGCTAAATCACAATGCACCAGAATCAGCGTTAGATTGCTGATGACTGCCCCTAAAAAGCAGCGCCATTGCTCAATTTGTGTCTCTGTCTGGCCACAGGCCAATGCACTGGCAACAGCAGCCGCCATCATCGGTATGGTGGTCACACAATTCCCCTTTTTCTTCATACCCTACGCCCCTTTCCCTTTATTCTATGCCTTAAAAAGGGCTTTGGCGAAAAAAAGAAGGCCTATGCCTTCTTTTCCTGTTTCCTTTCCCGCAGCAGCTCAGAAAATAAGATCCATTGCATGACAGACTGCTTGTTTTCCGGTTCCAGCACGCAGATACTCCGTCCGTAAGGGACCTCAAGATCAACCCCGCAGGCATAGGGGATCATGGCAAGATGCTCTTTGGGAAATAAGCGTTCCCCTGTCTGCCCGTCAATTTCGCCTTGATAGCGCATGCCCTCCCATGTAAAGCTGGCTTTTCCGCACCCTTTTTTCTCAAACCCGCTGCCTGCCTGTCTGGGATCCTTCAATACAACAGACTCCACCAGCGCAAACCCGGGCTGCGCCGCTTTTTCCCTTAACCTTTCACGCTGCCAATCCAGCCATTGCGCAATCGTCGGGAATGCCTTGTCCTTTGGGCTCATCGCATGCAATACCAGCTGGTCGTCTATGCGCACTGCGTTGCCGCAGGCCCTGCATATCAGCTGATCCTTCTCCGAAAACGTGCAAAATTCCTGTCCGCAGCTTGGGCATTGGTACAATGCATTTTCTAAGCCCCTGGCCAGGTCCTTCCCCTTATAGTGCCATGCGTTTGCTCGGATGCTTTCTCCCTCATCAAAAGCCAACGCCTCTGTCAGCGTATGATACAGCGCATCCCGCGGCATTTGCTTTACCTGCTCAGCCGTTAAAAGCGGCCTGGCTGTAAATTTGACAGGGCCTCTTCTCCAAGCCTTCGCCCATTTTGGCTTGCAGGCGCCTGCCCCCTGTAGCTTGCCAATGACCACGGGAATGCCCAAAAACTGTACCAGTTTGGCAATGGAGGGATGCACAAAGCCCAATTTCCCGTCTATGCTTACCTGCCCCTCGGGAAATATATTGATGATTCCGCCCATGGCTGCGACTTTTTTCATCTTCTGTATGCTGCTCACGTCTACCTGAAACTGCTGTTTTGCAATCGCGCCCAGCCAAGGCAAAATGGTTTTCAGCGGCTGGTCGTAAAAATAGTGCTGTGCCGTTACAATATTCATCTTTTGTGGATACATACCCGCTACCGTCGGCAGCCAGTCCATCCCTGATGTATGGTTGCAAAGCAAAAGATACGGCGGCTTTATCCCCCGGATACCAGCCGTATCCTTGGTAAACTTATATTTTATTTTAAGATACGGCGTGATCGCCATGCAGCCCACCGTATATAAAAAACCGTTGGGGCGCCGTATGCTTTTTTTGCTTTTTTTCTGTTTCATGCTTTATAAACCTCTGTCTCTTACGCCCTTCGGGCAATCGTGTTCAGTGTATCGGCCAGCGTATGATTTGTCAATGCATTGAATACATCCGCCTTTTGCTCTTGACAATACCGGCAAATAGTCATATATTGTATATATACTTTATATACAATATATATAGTGGGAGGTTCCCGTTGAATATCATCATTTCTAATGCCAGCGGCAAACCGATCTATGAACAGATCGTCTCACAGATCAAGCAGCTTATCCTTTCCAATGTCTTACAGGCGGGGGACGCCCTGCCCAGCATGCGGCTGCTGGCCAAAGATCTGCGCATCAGCGTCATCACTACGAAACGGGCCTATGAAGAGCTTGAGCGCGAAGGCTTTATAGAAACCATCGTAGGAAAGGGCAGCTTTGTCGCCAGTAAAAACGAGGATTTCCTAAAGGAAGAGCAGCTCCGCCTCATAGAGGGCCATCTTCACGAGGCCGTGTTGCTGGCCCGCCAGTGCAGCATTGAAGAGTCGGAGCTGCTTCCCATCCTTCATCTTTTGTATCAGGAGGACATTTGATACCATGCCAAATATGATAGAGATTTCAGGCTTAAACAAATCTTACGCTTCCTTTGCGCTCCGGGATATTTCCTTTTCTCTGCCGGAGGGATGCATCATGGGGCTTATTGGAGAAAACGGCGCCGGCAAAACCACCACACTCAAGGCTTTGCTGGATATTGTACACCCTGACAGCGGAGAAATCCGCCTTTTTGGCAGGCCGGTTTGTTCGGACAGCGCTTTGTTCAAAGAGCAAATCGGGGTCGTATGGGAAAACAGCTTTTTTTATGAGGGGCTTACCGCGCAAGATGTGCAGCGCTGCATGGCTGGGATGTATAAGCAATGGGACCCTGCCCTGTACCGCCGGCTGTTGGATCAATTCCAGTTGCCCTTTCGGCAATCCATACAAAAATTCTCTCGTGGCATGCGCATGAAATTGTTTATCGCCAATGCATTGGCTCATCATCCCCGGTTATTGATTTTAGACGAGGCTACCAGCGGGTTAGACCCTATCGTGCGCAGTGAGATTCTGGATCTGTTTTTAGAGTTTATCCAGGATGAAACGCATTCTATCCTCTTTTCCTCACATATTACCAGCGATTTGGACAAAATCGCCGATTACGTAACGCTGCTGCATCAAGGAAAGATGCTTTTTAGCCAGGAGAAGGATCGTCTAAAAGAGCAGTATGGCGTACTGCGGTGCAGTGTTTCCGCCCTCCATACCTTGGATCCCCGGCAGATCGTGCGCGTCATCCCCCATGATTTCCACTGCGAGGCGCTGGTGACCCAAAAAGAACACATTCGCCTATCCGAACAAATGGCTCTGGAACCCGCTACCATCGAACAGATCATGCTGTTTTACAGTAAAGGAGTACCGTCGCTATGAAGGGTCTGCTATATAAAGAATTTCTCTCTCTCAAAAAAAATCTTAGTGCACTTGTATTGCTATTGGCGCTGTACTTGATCACCAGCGTTTTCAGCCAGCAAGTCTCCTTTTTTGCGGGATTCTCCGCCATGGCGGCTGTCATCGTAACCTTCAGCGCTTTTACATACGATACCTATGCAAATTGGGACCGCTATGCGCTGTCCCTGCCTCTTTCCCGCAGAGATCTCGTCCAGGGGCGGTACTTGTTCGCTCTGAGCACCGTGGCAATCTGCTTTCTCCTCAATCTAGCCTGCGGTGGTATCATCCTGCTTTTCAGCAAAGAATCCTTTTCCCTGCTGCTATACAGTTCGTTTGCCGTGGCAGGCGTCAGCTTGCTATTGATTTCCTTTATCATGCCCATTGCCTTTCGGTTCGGCGTGGACCGCGGGCGCATCTATGCCGTGGTCATCGCTCTTTGTATCGTAGGTGTAATGATTGCCGCCCAAAATTATGCCTATGCATTGGATCGCCTGCTTGCCCTGCTGGATTGGCTGCTGCCTCTCGTTCCCTTGCTGCTGGCGGCCCTCGTCTTTCTCTCCTACCGGCTCTCCTGCCGTATATGCAGCAAAAAAGAATACTGATTTTGCTCCAAAGGCCGGCATCTCCCGGCCTTTTTTCCTGGAAATCACAGTGATTGGGTTGCGCGGCTGTGCCAATGCGATTAAAATAAAGAATAATGCTTGTTTTTGGCGAACTGGCATGCTAGCAGGAGGATCTTATGATAAAAACCATTGTAACTGTTCTCGGTTTTGATAAACCGGGCATCATCGCAAAAGTTTCAACCCTATTGTACGAATGCGGCGTAAATATTTTAGATATCAACCAAACCATCATGCAGGAGTATTTTTCCATGGTCATGCTGGTGGATGTTGCGCCCTGCACTGTCTCTTTCCATGAATTGAAGGAAGCTCTTTCCAAGCTGGGAGAAGAATTGGAGTTATCCATCCTCTGCCAGCATGAGGACATCTTCAATTCCATGCATCGGATATGAGGGGAAGCGCCATGCAGAGAATTGACCAAAATGAGGTTCTGGATACCCTACGCATGATCCGCCAGGAAAACCTGGATATCCGCACCATTACCATGGGCATTTCGCTTTTGGATTGCGGCGCCGGCAGCCTGGAAAAAACGGCGCAGAATGTATATGATAAAATCACGCGCCGGGCGGAAAATCTCGTAAGAACCGGCGAGACCATTGAAGAGGAGCTGGGCATCCCCATTGTAAACAAACGTATCAGCGTGACGCCGATTTCCCTGATCGCGCAAAATACCGGCGCAGACAGCTATGTTGCCATCGCCAAGGCGCTGGATGATGCGGCCAAAGCGGTTGGCGTAAATTTCATTGGCGGCTTTAGCGCATTGGTACATAAAGGGTTCACCAACGGAGACCGCGTGCTGATCCAATCCATCCCCGAAGCGCTGGCAGCTACCGAGCGCGTATGCGCCTCTGTCAATGTCGGCTCCACCAAGGCAGGCATCAATATGGATGCTGTTCGGGAGATGGGGTTTATCATCAAAAAAACGTCCGAGCTTACTGCGGACAACGGTGGCTTAGGCGCCGCCAAGCTGGTGGTGTTTGCCAATGCCGTTGAGGACAACCCGTTTATGGCCGGTGCATTTCATGGGGTCGGGGAGCCGGAATGTGTGATCAATGTCGGCGTTTCCGGCCCGGGGGTC
>CAJLPK010000002.1 GCA_905208455.1 uncultured Bacillota bacterium | reverse complement strand
AACAGGCGCCTCCGTGCCATCATTGCCGATAGCAACATCCTGTTCTACTTCACCGCCGGTAGTCATCGAAGTCTCAAGACTTTGAACGATGGCCGTTTGGATCTGCACGGAAAACGGATTTTCATTCGTTTCCGGCGCAGCCGAAACGAATTCCAGCACTGGCATGAAAGTCATCGTAAAAGCCAACATACCGACACCAAAAGATCGAAAACGTTTCATTGGTACATCCTTTCTTTCTTTTCTCGGGTATTCAACACAAAATATTATACTATAAATCGTATGAAAAGGATATAGAATTTTTAAGAAATTCTATCCCACCCCGGTGATTTGTTACAATTTTATTACAAAACCAAGAAAAATGCAACCCCAATTATAGAAAATATTGCTCTTGTGCCGGTATCCATATGTTTCTATGGTATAATTCATTCGTGTGTTATACAACAAAGGAGAGGAGACAGATCGATGGCAACGATTCTTTGCGCAGGCGGTGCGGGCTATATTGGGACACATACCTGCATTGCCTTGCTGCAGGCAGGCCATAAGGTCATTGTAGCGGATGATTTATCCAATAGTAAAAAAGAGGCTTTGGAGCGTGTACAAAAGATCACAGGACGAGAGATCCCCTTTTATCGGGTAGATATAAAAAATGAAAACGAGCTCAGTGTGATTTTTGCAAAGCATAAGATCGATGCTGTGATTCACTGGGCGGGGTATAAGGCCGTAGGAGAATCGGTGGAAAAGCCGCTGATGTATTATCAGAACAATCTAGGCTGCACGATGAGCCTTTTGAAGGTAATGGGGGAGTTTGGTACAAAATGCTTTGTATTCAGCTCCTCTGCAACGGTCTACGATATCCACAATGCAATGCCGCTGAAGGAAGAGGATGTGTGCGCCTGCACCAATCCGTATGGATGGACGAAATGGATGGGCGAGCAGATCCTGCGTGATATAAACCGGGCAGATGCGCAATCGTCGTTCGTGCTGCTTCGTTATTTTAACCCCATTGGTGCGCACGAAAGCGGTTTGATCGGAGAGGACCCGAATGGCATTCCCAACAATCTGATGCCGTATATTTCTCAAGTCGCAGTAGGGAAACGGGAAAAGCTCTCCATCTTCGGCGATGATTATGATACGCCGGATGGCACCTGTATCAGGGATTTCATCCATGTCATGGATTTGGCGCAGGCCCATGTGGCCGCAGTGGACTATGCCTTGAGAAATAAAGGCTTGGAAGTATTCAATATTGGCACCGGGCATGGCGTTTCTGTGCTGGAATTGGTGCACGCTTTTACAAAGGCCACGGGGGTAGAGATCCCGTACGAATTTGCGCCTAGGCGGGCCGGGGACCTGCCGGTATGCTACGCGGAGGTCACAAAAGCCAAAGAGGAGTTGGGATTCGCAACGGAAAAAAACATAGAGCAGTGCTGTAAGGATAGCTATCGCTGGCAAAAGATGAATCCACAGGGATACCAGGAACCTTAAAGAATAAAACCAAACCAAAGGAGGCGTTTTGATGGGAGTAAGAAGGATTACCCTGCAGGAGTATGAAAAAGCTGATCAAATCAAAAGGGTCGCTTTTTTGCGGACAACCAGGGAAGAGGCCAAAAACAAGGCGGATACGCCGGAGGAGATCTTTGGATCTATTTGGGCGTATTTTGATGAAGAGGGGCGCATGACAGCGCGGGTACGCAATATTGATTATACGATGTTTTTGGACGGCCAAAGGGTGCGTATGGGCGGCATTTCCGCGGTATCCTCCCTGCCGGAGGCGAGGGGAAAGGGCCGGGTAAGGGAAATTTTGCATGGTGTGCTTTCAGAAGACCGCAGCCATGGCGTTATGTTTTCCGTGCTCAGCCCGTTTTCGCAGCCATATTACCGCCAGTTTGGCTATGCGGTAGCCAACCAAGTCAGTGAATATACATTTTCGCTGGAATGCTTGCTTCCTTATGCTAAGGTGCCGTTCACAGCGCGGCTGCACCAGCCGGGCGATGCGCTGGACGATTTTGACGCTGTTCACAATACAGCCAGTGCGCGCTACAATATGGCCTTGGTCCGCACGGAGAGGCAATGGCTCAAGATGATGGGAGGGGACCCGTACCTGCATAGGGATTATAGATACCTCTTTTATGATGAGCAGGAAGTGCCGGTGGGGTATCTGATCTTTGCTCCGGTAGGGGAGGACCCGCTGGATATTCACGTTACGGACCTGGACTTTGTGGATGAAAATGCATTAAAGGGCATTTTATCATTTTTGGCAGGCCTTCGTGCACAGGTAAGAAACGTAACGCTGAAAATGCCGCCCCGCATAAAATTTTATCAATACCTGCCCAACGCGGACCTGGCAAAGCACCGGTTTATCACGCACGATATGGCGCGTGTGATCCATGTGCAAAAAGTCCTGGAAACGATGAAGATGCCGCAGGGCACGGGCACATTTGCCATAGAGGTCAAGGATGCCTTTTTGTCTGAAAACGAGGGCGTTTACGAGGTGCAGTATCATGATGGGCAGGCACAGTCAGTGGTAAAGGCGCAGGGAAGCGCCGACCTTTCTGTGGACATTGCAGACTTTACCCAGCTTGTATTGGGCGTGATGGGGTTAGAAGAAATAGCCTACCGTGACACCGTGCAGATACAGGGGAATCGTGAAATCCTTTCAAAGGTTTTTGTGGAAAAGGATGTATACATGGCCGATCATTTTTAATCAATGCAAAAAGCCGCAGCATGCTGCGGCTTTTTTTGTATGCCAAGGCTTAGGGGACAGGCTTCATAGGGCGGATCATGATGCGCTGGGAAGCTGTCCCTGTCTTTTCTCCTGTGTCGTTTACAGGCTGTATATAGTATTGCAGATTTTGTTCTATGGGCGCTGTGGTATCGGTGTAGCTGAGCGTCTGCGCATAGGAAAGCGTATCCAGGCACGCTTCCTGCCCATCCAGTACACGGATGACCTGGTACTTTGCTGCAGAACTGCTGGGGGCAAAGGACAGCACAGGCTGTCCCAGCTCATTGCTGCTTACGGTAAACTCGAGCACGGCGGCGCCGTAATCCGTCTGGGTCAGAGCTGCGGCTTGCTCCACGGAAAGATATTCCTCCAGAACCTCTTGTGTTTCTTCAGTAGCGAGCTTTGTTTCGCCGCTCAATAGCGCTGTTTGGTCCAAGGAGACCTTTTCCACAGTCGGCGGCGCTGCAAACCAGGGCCCTTGCTGCTCCTCGTAATAGCTGGAGAATAAGGCCTGTATGAGCTTGGCAGGGTAGGTGCCGCCGGTGGCGGAGGAGGGCAGGCAGTGCGTTTGGTCTGTCGTGTCATACCCCATCCAGACAGCAGCGGCAAAGTCCGGATTAAAGGCGGCGGACCAAATGTCCCGATTCCCCTTTCCTTCATAATCGTTGGTTCCCGTTTTGCCGGCAAGCGGCACGTTTTCCACAAAAAGCTTTTTGCCGGTGCCTTCCTCTACCACAGACTGCAGAATATCGCACAAGATAAAGCTGGTATCCTCCCCGAGCACTTGTGTTCCGGCCTCATCGCTTTGATAGAGCACCTCTCCGGCGCTATTTTCAATGCGTGTCACCAGTTTCGGGGCATGGTAGGTGCCGCCGTTTGCTAAGACTGCATAAGCGGAAGAGATTTGCAGCGGAGAAAATCCCTCTTTTAAGCCTCCGAGTGCCAGGGATAACCCCAAATCCTCCTTGCCGCAGGTAAGGCCGATAGAATTGGCAAAGGAGACGGCTGTATCCAGACCAATATCGTTTAATACGGAAACAGCCGGCACATTCAAGGATTTTGCCACTGCTGTGCGCAGCGTAACCGTGCCGTTGTACTTATCACCGAAATTTTTGCGCTGGTATCCGTCAAAGTCGGTGGGTTCATCCTGGAGCAGGGAAGCGGCCGTGTAGCTCCCCTCTTCCAAAGCAGGGGCATAGACCAGCAGAGGCTTTGTTACGGAACCAGGCTGCCGTTTTACCTGTATGGCGCGGTTCAGGCCGCGCTGCACTTCATATTCTCTGCCGCCGATCAGCGCACACACATGCCCTGTGGATGCGTTGACTACGCTAAGCGCAGCCTGTGGCGCTGTTCCGTCGGAAGCGCTTTCCGGGAAATTTTCTGCATCGGCAAACAACTGCTCGGCAATGGATTGCATGCGCTGATCCATCGCGGTATAAATGCGGTACCCGCCTTTTTGCAGATCATCATAGGAGATTTGCAACAGGGAAGCGGCCTCTTCTAGGCTGGCGTCTACATACCATCCGTACTGTGTTTCATCCTCTTTCATATGCAGCGCCAGCGGCTCTGCCTGTGCCTGATCGCATTGTTCGGCGGTGATGTATCCGTATTTTTCCATCAGCGATAAGATAAGGTTGCGGCGCTCTATTGAATTATCAGGATTCAGGTGCGGCGCATAGTTGGCAGAGGATTTTAGAATGCCCGCTAAAAGCGCCCCCTGATCCAAAGACAGTTCACTGGCAGGGATACCAAAATATGTCTGCGCCGCGGCTTCGATGCCATAGGCGCCGGCCCCGAAATAGTTATAGTTTAGGTACATCTCTAAAATTTCATCTTTGGTGTAGCGCCGTTCCAGCTCGATGGACAAAAAGGCCTCCTCGATTTTTCGCGTCCAGGTTTTTTCGCGCGTCAGCATGCTGTTTTTGATAAGCTGCTGTGTTAAGGTCGAAGCGCCCTGGTCCAGAGACCCGGATTTGATATCCTGCCAGAGCGCGCCGAAAATTCGTTTGATGTCTACACCGTTATGTGAATAAAAGCGTACATCCTCCGCGGAAATAACGGCCTGCTGCACATGCGCGGGAATGTCTGAAAGAGGGACCCATACACGGTCCTCCAACCCATGGATGTTGGCAACGACGGCTCCCTCCTTATCGTAAACCAGCGTGCTTTGCGCAACGCCATAGATTTTTTGTGGATCGAGCTTTTGCGAAAGATCCAGGCTAAAAAGATAAGAGGTGGCAAAAGCGCCCAGGCACAGAAGGCCGATCAATAAGAACAGCAAAGCGGTTTTCAATGTTTTTATGGTCGTCCGCCGGGAAGCCGGATTCTTGTTTTGTTTGTTTTCAGCTGCCATGGTTTCAGTATGCCCGCTTTGGGATAGGGTTATAACAAAACAATGCCATATCCTGGAAATATTTTGTATGAATAGATTCGACAAAAATGGAAATAATTAGCAAGGATACGATTTTTTTCATCAAAGGGACAATGAGCAGGGAAAACGAACCTATATAGGAATGATAAAAAAGGGGGCAGGCAAATGAAAACCATCGCCATGCGCCGCGGCCAAGTGATGATCGTAAAGCTCACAGGAGAATTGGATCATGCGGCCGCGCCAAAGCTGGCCAAAGAGCTGGATGCATATATCCGAGACAAGGACCTAAAGGAGCTCAGGCTGGATATGAAGGGACTTACTCTAATGGATTCCAGCGGCATCGGAGTTTTAATGGGGCGGTATAAACGCATGAAAGCAAAGGGTGGGAGCGTCAGCGTATGTCATATGAACAAGAGCATAGAAAAGGTAATGCAGCTTTCCGGCCTGTTTCAAATTTTGGAACGAGCAGACGGGAAAAGGGGGAATGTGGGATGAAGAACCAAATGGAATTGATTTTTGATGCGGTTTCGCAGAACGAGGCCTTTGCAAGGGTCACAGCGGGCGCATTTTTTTCACAGCTGAACCCTACGCTGGAGGTAATGGCGGATGTGAAAACAGCGGTCAGCGAAGCGGTGACAAATGCCATTGTTCACGGATACCAGAATAAACCGGGAAAGGTAAGGATGGAGTGCACCATAGAGGGCGATACCATGACTGTCGTAGTAGAGGACAACGGCATTGGCATCGAAGATGTCGATAAGGCAAGGCAGCCCTTCTATACGACCGGGCCGAGGGAAGAGCGCAGCGGTATGGGCTTTGCTGTAATGGAAGCATTTATGGATTCGCTTTCTGTGGAGAGCAGCCAGGGCCGCGGCACAAGAGTGGAGATGAAAAAGAAGGCGGTTCCTGGAACGGAAGCGATAGAAGATGCTTGATAAGGCACAGGCTAATTTAGAATTGCATACTCGTTCTCTGGCCTTGATTGAAAAGGCGCAGAAGGGGGACGATCAGGCGAAGGAAGAATTGGTCAAGGCGCATACTGCGCTGGTAAAAAGCGTGGTCAAACGCTTTTTAGGGCGAGGATATGAATATGATGATCTTTTTCAACTGGGCTGTATGGGGCTTGTAAAAGCGATCAACCATTATCAAGCGCAGTACCAGGTGCGCTTTTCCACCTATGCCGTGCCGCTTATCATGGGAGAAATAAGAAGGTTCCTACGGGATGACGGAGCAGTTAAGGTGGCAAGGCCGCTCAAGGAGCTCTATGCCAAGGCCATGAAATACGCCAGGCAGTATGCAGCGGATACCGGCCGGGAGCCAACGATTGGGGAAATCGCGCAGGCGCTATGCAGTACGCCGGAAGAGGTTTCCATGTCCATGGAGGCGGCTAGAAGGCCGGCTTCTTTGCAAGCGCCGCTCAGCGATGAATCAGGCAAGCCGCTGGCCCTGGAGGATTGCTTAGGCGCCACAGCGGAGGAAAGCGATAAAGCCATAGACCGCGTACTGCTTCGGGAATTGCTGGCCAGCTTAGAGCCTAGGGAGAGGCAGGTCATTCTCTTGCGTTATTTTATGGATAAAACGCAAAGCGACGTGGCCAAGGCGCTTGATATTTCCCAGGTACAGGTATCCAGGCTGGAAAGCAAGATCCTAAAGCGCATGCGCCAGGCGGCTGAAACGTAAAAAGAACGCGGCGGCGTTCTTTTTTTATGCAAACATTTTGTGCGCAACAATGCGATATTATTTTATTTTCTGTACATACTAACAGCAAGAAAGCGAGGCTGAACAGATGAAACAAAAAACAATGGAAACCAAGCGTTTTTGGATCTCTATCGGCATAGGGCTGGCCGTAGTCGCTGTGCTTTTGGCCGCCAATCTATGGCAGATGACACGGGAAAACAGCGTAACAGGCGCAAAACAAGTTTGGAGTGAATGTATTGAAAAATAACAAAACCAGAGCTCCGCAGCCGGAGCTGTTTTATCTGGAAGGGGCAAACCGGGAAGAAAAAGAAGAACGGATGAGAACAACGGCCTATAAGGAGGAACGGCAACTTGGATTCCTTTGATCAAGCGCAGCAAAAGCGGCAGAAAAATGACAGGGATAAAAAATATGGACAGTACGTAGAGCAGAAAACACCGCCCAGCGATCTTTTGCGGGGATGCTTGCGCGCTTTTTGGGTCGGCGGGCTGATCTGTACGCTGGGCCAAGGACTGATTTGGCTATTTGAGACCTATTTGCAGCTGGAATTTGTAAAAGCGGCCGGCTTGGCCTCCATTGTGCTGGTCGTCATTGCAGCAATTTTAACAGGCCTTGGTGTGTACGATGTCATCGGGAAATATGCCGGCGCGGGCTCTGTTGTTCCGATCACGGGCTTTTCCAACTCCATTGTCTCACCGGCGATGGAGTTCAAGCGCGAAGGGCTGATCGGCATTGGCGCCAACCTGTTTAAGATTGCAGGCCCCGTATTGGTCAACGGCATTTCTGCCGCCATTCTATACGGCATTGTATTTTTTCTGTTTGGGAGGTAAGCCGTATGGGATACAGAAATGGACAAACCTTGTTTATGGAAAAATATATAGCACCTATCGCTGCAAGCAGCATTGCAGGGCCTACCGAAGCGCGCGGTACGCTCCGAGGGCTCTTTGACGTAACGATAGAGGACGACCTATGGGACCAAAACAGCTGGGAGCAGGCAGAGAGCAAGCTATTCTATGAGGCAGTGCGCAAGGCAGTGGAAAAGAGCGGAAAAACCATTGAAGAGATGGGGTTTTTGCTGGGTGGGGATCTGTTAAACCAGCTGACCGCCGCCACCTTTGCCGCCAGGGAAATCAATACGCCGTTTTTGGGTCTCTACGGCGCATGCAGCACGATGGCGGAATCGCTTGTCGTAGGCAGCATGATTTTGGAAGCAGGCTTTGCAGATCAGCTAGTATGCTGTGCCTCCTCACATTTTTCCACAGCAGAACGCCAATTCCGATTTCCCCTGGAAATGGGCGCGCAAAAGACTCCTTCGCAGCAGCGGACCGCGACAGGGGCGGGCGCTACGATCCTGTCGGTCAAGGAACAGAAAAATGTCTGCATTTCCCATGTAACCCCCGGCAAGGTGGTGGATTTTGGCGTTGCGGATGCAAACAATATGGGGGCCGCGATGGCGCCGGCTGCCTTTGATACCATTGCGGCGCATTTTCGCGATACCCAGACGACAGAGGCGGATTTCGATGCCATTTATACCGGCGATTTGGGCAAGCTGGGCCTATCTATGCTCTGCGATATGCTGGCCGACGAGGGCGCAGAGGATATGACGAAGTTTCATGATTGCGGGGCGGAGCTGTACATGCCGCACCAGGACACCCATATGGGCGCCAGCGGCTGTGGGTGCAGCGCCATTACGCTGAGCGCAAAGCTGCTGCCCAAGCTTTGGGAGGGCTCCTGGCAAAGGATATTGTTTATCCCTACCGGCGCGCTGCTGAGTACGACGAGCAGCATGCAGGGCAATACCATCCCCGGCATTGCGCACGCCGTTCGGTTTGAAAGGAGGAACGCCCGATGATGTTTGTAAAGGCGTTTATCGTCGGCGGATTGATCTGTGTGATTGGGCAGCTGTTGCTGGCCAAAACCAAGCTGACGTTTGCCAGGATCTTGGTGATCTACGTAGTAGCAGGCGTTGTATTATCAGCAATCGGCTTATACCAGCCGTTGGTGGATTTTGCAGGCGCAGGGGCTACTGTGCCCCTGACAGGATTCGGCCATTCCTTGGCGACAGGCACTCAGAAAATGATTCTGGAGGATGGGTTTACCGGGATCCTAGCCGGCGGTATCACGGCAACAGCCGGGGGCATTGCCGCAGCGATTTTCTTCGGCTATCTGAATGCCCTGATCTTTAACCCGAAAACCAAAAAATGAAAGAAGAGAAAAAGGCAGCCGCATTGGCTGCCTTTTTTGAATTGGCCTAGTTGTCTGTCCCTGTGGATGGGGCGCTGCTGGGCGCCGGCGTATTGGTGAAAATCGGCAGGGAGGGGATGACTGCACTTGGCGTTACCGACGGATCGGTAGACGGTGTAGCAGAGGGAGCCAGCGTGGCACCGGGCACTGTATGCAGCGGGCAGAACTGATCCGGATTGTTGATGTAATTGAAGTCGGAAGCGCTGGTCAAATGATACCAGCTCAAGCCTCCTAAATCACAATTCCGCAGGACAGAATCTGAAGGAACGAATACCTGGGAAGCGCTGCCTGTGGTAGAGGGACAATAAGGCGTTGCATATTTGCCGGATTCTGTACAGATCGGCAGGGACATGTGGTACGTACAGGACTCTGTGGGCTCTGTGCCGGCCTTGAACCAATCTGTCACAGGCGTCAGCCCGCCTGCGTCATGCGCACAGGCGTCGGTTGCTTTCATACCGGATACCTGGCAGACTGTCGCTTTGACCAGGCCAAGGGATTCCGGAGAATCTTCAATGATGGCCTTATTGGCCAGGCCTTTTTCCTGATGAATCGTGGTCATAAACTTCTGGAAAATCGGGGCGGAGTAAGCACCGCCAAAGGTTGAATTGGCAAGCGATTTATACTCGTCGTGCCCGATCCAAACGGCTGCAGAATAGTAGGGGCTCATCCCTGCAAAGTACAGCCCTTTGTTTTCATTGGAGCCTGTCTTGCCGGCAATGGTCATGCCGCTGACCTGCGCCCGCGTGCCGGTGCCGCTTTGCACAGCGGTTTCCAGCATATCCACCAACATCCATGCTGTGCTTGGCTGATAGACCTGATTGGTCTGCTGCAGTGCCTTGCCATCCAAAATGACATTGCCGCTGCTATCGGTCACCTTTGTAAAAGAAGTAGGGGAGATATAGACACCCTTGTTGGCAATGGTACCAAACATGGAAGCCATTTCCACCGTGCTGTATGCCGAAGAGCCCAGCGCGATCCCTGCGCCTGTACGCTGAACGGTCGTTTCGGAGGATTCCGTATCAATCCCCATTTTTGCTAAGTAGGATACGGAATTTTCAATGCCCTCCGTAGGCGTAGCGGCAGTCATCTCCATCAAAACGCGGGCTGCGGACAGGTTCAAGGATTTTTGGATGGCTGTACGCATCGTGACCGGCCCGTTGACGCTGCCCTGTGTGGGGTAGGACTTTTCTTTGCTGCTGGCAGCCCAGCCGTTTACGGCGCCCTTGAGGTTTTGGATGATAGTGCCGGCCCCCATGCCCGCATCCAGCGCAGGGCCATACACCGTAATGGGCTTGATGGAAGAACCGACGGGCATTTTGGCCGTTGCGCGGTTGAGCATCTTCAGGCCGGCCGGAGGCGTACGGCCGCCGACCATGGCCTTGACCTCGCCTGTGTGGTAGTCAACCACGGTGGCGGCTGCCTGCGGCTGCTCAGTTTCCGTCACAGAGCCGTCCGAGTTTGTTTTTCGTATGACAGACTCGGAAGATTTTGCGGTTTTCGGGTAATTATCATAATTGTATACAGCATCCTCGACTGCACTCTGCATTTCTTGGTCTAAGGTCGTATAGATGCTGTAACCGCCTGTGCGAAGCTCATTTTCAATGGCATTGCGGTTTTCTTTGGTATTTTCCAAACCGCGCTGCGTGATAAAGCCCTGCACGACATCGTCGATGACATAGCTTACAAAATCAGGGGCGATGCCGGTGGCAGTATTCGTGCGCGTCTCTTGGATATGCACTTCCTCTGCCTTTGCAGCATTGTATTCGTCTACTGTGATATATCCTTCGCGCTGCATACGGCTTAGGACCAGATCCGTACGATCATTGGTAACCTCCGGCCTGTCCTTCACATAGTAATTGCGGCGCGGATTATAGGTAGTAGGCGCGTTGACAATGCCTGCCAGCATGGCGCATTCGCGCAAGGTAAGCTCATCCAGCGATTTTCCGAAATAATCACGTGCCGCGCTTTTTACGCCGTAATTGCCCTCGCCCATATTTACGTCGTTGAGATAGGCTTCCAGGATCTGATCCTTGGTATATTTGCTTTCCAGCTGCAAAGCCAGGTACGCCTCCTGGATCTTGCGCTTATAGCTGCGTTCGCTGGTCAGCATCCTATTTTTGATCAGCTGCTGAGTGATGGTACTGCCGCCTTGGATGCTGGAGGAGGTAAGGTTACTGATAAAAGAACCTACAATGCGCTTGATATCCACACCGCCATGGGAATAAAAACGCGCGTCCTCGGTTGCAATGAAAGCATTTTTCAAGTTGTCCGGGATCTCATCAATGGTAGCCCACATGCGGTTCTGCACGCCGGAATACATGGTGATAAGCTCGCCATCGCAATCGTAAATATAGCTGGACAGGCTGACGTCTGAAATTTCCGTGACATCCAGATCCGGCGCAGTAGAGATAAAGGCGCGCGCTACGCCGAATACCGCACCGGCCATGATAAAGCCAAGCACCAGGATGGTGATGAGCATCAGCTTAAAGGTAGTGACGGCCACGGACAGACCAAAAGCCGGCGGCTTTCTGCGCGGCACAAAAATTGCCTGCGGCTTGTCCCCGTGAAAATCGGTATGGGAATCAAACCAGTGTAAAAAAGCACCGAAAATACCGCGGCGTTGCCGGGCCTCCTTATTTGCTTTCTTTTTCTGTTTTTGCTGTTTGGCCATATAGAGCCTCCTTGGCAAACCTTTTTCTTATTTTGCATATTATACCATAATTGAGGGAGGAAACAAATCTTGGAGCAAAAAAAACGGACAAAGCCCGATTTTACCGCTATATACCGGGAAATCCCTAAAAAATGGCTGATCGTGTTCTGGACAGCGGCAGTGGCGGCAGCATTGGCATTGTGCTTTGAATTTAGCCTGCGCGCTGTGGCAAAGGAGATGGCGGAGGCTCAGGGAGACAGCCTGGCAGCCGAGGCTGTGAGCTTTGCGGTAAACCAAAGCGGTTCTCAACACCAATATGATGAGCTGGTCAGCCTAGAAAAGGATGAGCTTGGCAATATCACGATGGTCAAGGTCAATGGGTATGTGCTCAACGAGCTTACGCGGGAAATGGTGGAGCTCTGCGAAGATCGGCTGATGAACCAGGGAGAAGTCTGCATCTCCGTTCCGTTCGGCGCTGTGATGAACAGCCAGATATTTTCCAGCACAGGCCCCATCATCGAAATGTACGCTTCTCCGTATGCGCAGGTCAATGTGGATATCGACAGTGAATTTTCCAGTGCAGGGATCAACCAGACAAAGCATCGGATAACGGCGACCATCCAAGTGTTCTTGCGTTATACGATGCCCGGGCAGAGCATAGTGGTTCGTTATGAAAATACACTACCGATTTATGAGACTGTCATTGTAGGCAATGTGCCCAATACATATTTAGAAGCAGGGGAGCAAAAGGATCTGCTGTATTTAGTGCCGTAAGATTCGTTGCAGCACAAGACAAAAGATGATATAATAGCCTGTCAATTCTCAAAACAGGAGTGTGTTCATTATGTCCGGGCATAGCAAATGGAACAACATTAAACATAAAAAGGAAAAGACAGACTCTCAGCGTGCACGTGTGTTTACCAAGATCGGACGCGAGATTGCCATTGCGGTGAAAGAGGGCGGGCCGGATCCCAATGTAAACAGCAAATTGAGAGATGTCGTGGCAAAGGCAAAGGCAAACAATATGCCGAATGACAATATTTCCCGCAGCATTGCCAAGGCCTCTGGAGAGCTGGGCAATGTAAGCTATGAGGAGATCGTATACGAGGGTTATGGCAATGGCGGCGTAGCCTTGATGGTGGAGACTTTGACGGATAACAGAAACCGTACTGCCAGCGATGTGCGCCATCTGTTTGATAAATTTGGGAACGGCCTGGGAACCACTGGCTGCGTATCATACATGTTTTCTCATCAGGGTGTGATCGCGATCGGAAAAGACGACGCGATGGATGAGGATGAGGTAATGATGGCTGCACTGGATGCAGGCGCGGAGAATTTTGAAGCGACTGAGGAAGAGTTTATCGTTTATACAGACATCGCTTCGTTTTCCCAGGTCCGCGAAAAGCTGGAAGAGGACGGGTACGCATTTACATCTGCCGAATTGGAATGGGTGCCGCAGACAATGGTCTCCGTTGCCGGGCCGGATGCCGATAAGCTGGATAAATTGGTGGAAAATCTAGAGGATTTGGACGATGTGCAAAATGTATTCCATAATGGAGAAATGGAATAAAATACCAAAATATGCATGAAATATAAAAATGTGGAGAAACTGATTCCAAAGCTTGTGAAAAGCGGAGGGATCAGTTTTGAAATTTACAGTAAAAAAACGCACCGATACCCACGGGCATATGGCGCTTAAAATTGCATTGGCAGCCAGCGTTTTGGTTATCATAGCGACGGTTTTTGGATATAATGCGGCTCAAAGCAGCCAAAACGAGCAGTGGGAAGCAAAGCAAGAAGCCCAACAGCAGCAGGCACAAAAAGCAAGTGAGCAGCCGGTGGCCGCTGAGCCGGAGCGGCTGGGTATGGATGGCAAGGTGTATTTGCAGGTAAAGTATACGAAATGCGGACACATGGTGGAAACGGATGTGACGGATAAAAAATATGTGGGCATGACGCGGGAAGAATTGGAAAACCAATTTGCAAACGCGGAGATGACGGAATTTTCCAAAGAAAAGGCTGTGTTTTTGGTAGAAACGCCCAGCGTTTGCACGCTGCACTATATCGTTAAATACGAAAATGGTATGCTGAATATTTATCAGCCGCAAGAAAACCAAGCGGAGCCAAAGCTATATAAAAGCATTGAGATGGACGCGGTCAATGATGCGGCGCTGGAAGAGGGGATTATCTTTGATTCCCTGGAGCAGGTGGAAAGCTACTTGGAAAATATAGAGAGTTAGTCGATAACGAAAAAAGCAGCATTTGCTGCTTTTTTTATTTCGTTGCTTTTTGTAGGAAAATAAGAGGTGATGTTTTATAAAAGAGAAAACGAAATAATAACCAGGGGGAAAGAAATGGGAAAGATTGTAGGATACGTGCGGGTATCATCCAGAGATCAGAACGCTGACAGGCAGATGGACGAGATGGAAAAAAGAGGTGTGCCGAGAAAGCACATCTATTTAGACCAGAAAAGCGGCTGTAATTTTGAGCGGCCTTCGTATCGGAAAATGATACGGGAGATCAGAAAAGGAGACCTTATTCTCATTAAAAGCATAGACAGGCTGGGGCGCAATTACAGGGAGGTTATCGAGCAATGGCAGCTTTTGACAAGAAGTAAGGGCGTGGACGTCAGAGTGCTGGATATGCCGCTTTTAGATACCACGATTGCCAAAGATCTGTTGGGTACATTCATCAGTGATTTGGTGTTGCAGTTATTGTCGTTCGTGGCAGAAAATGAGCGCGCTATGATTCGCGCAAGGCAGGCTGAGGGGATAGAGGCCGCCAGGCGAAGAGGGGTTAAGTTTGGACGCCCCCGCCGGGAGAAGCCGCCTTGGTTCGATGCAGTATTCGCCCAATGGCGCCGAGGAGAGATCACGCAGAAAAAAGCAGCGGAACGCTTAGGGCTGCCTGTTTCCACCTTTGCTATGATGGCCAAACGTGAAATGGAGCAAAATGCAGATTGAGCTTTTCCGGGACAGAACCGTTATTGCGCAATCGCGGAAAACAGGATACAATCTACCATATATGGAAAGGGGCTGGACAGAGATGATGACTGTACTTGAGCAGGCAAAGCAAGCAAGGCAAGCGGCCATGGGGATGGGCCTGCTGGATGCTGTACAGAAAAACGAAATGCTTAAGGCGATGGCAAAAGCCTTGATAGAAGGGCAGCAAGAGATCCTGCAGGCCAACGAGGAGGACTTGGCGCATGCGAAGGAAAACGGGGTAAGGCAGGTGATGATGGATCGCCTGGCCTTGACGAGCCAGCGAATCATGGATATGGCTGCCGGTGTGGAGCAGGTGGCAGCGCTGCCGGACCCCGTAGGGCTGACGCTGGAAACCATCGAGCGCCCCAACGGCCTGAAGATAGAGAAAAGGTCTGTGCCCCTGGGTGTTGTTGGAATCATTTTTGAAGCCAGGCCCAATGTAACGGCGGACGCTGTTGCGCTTTGCGTCAAAAGCGGGAACGCATGTGTATTGCGTGGCGGAAAGGAAGCATTTTTGAGTAATTGTAAGATTGCTTCTCTTATGGCAGATGCGGCACAAAAATGTGGTATGCTGGAAGGCGCCGTCCAACTCATCCAGGATACGAACAGACAATCTGCCTTGGAGATGATGCGCTGCAACGGATACATCGATGTATTGATTCCAAGGGGCGGCGCTGGGCTGATACGCTCCGTTGTAGAAAATGCCAGTGTTCCTGTTATTGAAACCGGCGTTGGGAACTGCCATGTATACGTGGACAAGGAGGCAGATTTGGAGATGGCGCTGGAAATCATCGTCAACGGGAAATGCCAGCGTCCTTCGGTATGCAATGCCATTGAGTCGCTGTTGGTACATGAGAATATAGCGGCGGAATTTTTGCCGAGGGTGGAGAAAGTTTTAGGCGAAAAAGGTGTGGAGCTGCGCGGATGCATGCGGTGCACGGCATTGGTGCCAGAGATGAAAGCCGCAACGGAAGAGGACTATGCAACGGAATATAATGACCTGATCCTGGCTGTGAAGGTTGTTGATTCGCTGGAAGCGGCCATTGCGCATATTACGAGGTACGGGACAGGGCACAGTGAGTGCATTGTGACCAAGGATCGAGCTGCAGCGGAAAAGTTTCAAAGAGAAGTGGATGCGGCTGCCGTATATGCCAACGCCTCTACGCGCTTTACCGATGGGTTTGAATTTGGCTTTGGGGCGGAAATCGGCATCAGTACGCAAAAGCTGCATGCCAGGGGCCCTATGGGCCTGCCGGCGCTCACGAGCTATAAATATATTGTGACCGGCGCCGGGCAGATCCGCGGATAAACGGAGGAAATGGTTTGGTCATTTTGGGATTGGATCCGGGCCTTGCGATTTTAGGATATGGCGTGATCGAGGTCTTGCCGGGGAAAAAGATGCAGGCAGTGGATTATGGCTGCGTGTTTACGGAGGCGCATACGCCTTTGCCTGACAGGCTGATGAAAATTTCTGACGGAATTGCCATGCTGTTTGAGACGTACAAGCCGGATGCCGTATCTATGGAAGAATTGTTTTTTGCCAAGAATGTAAAAACAGGCATTATGGTGGCGCAGGCTAGGGGCGTAGCCCTGGAAGGATGCGCACGGCGTACGAAGGAATTATACGAATATACGCCGCTTCAGGTAAAACAGGCGGTGGTGGGCTATGGACGCGCGGACAAGCAGCAGGTGCAGTTTATGGTGAAGACGCTGCTAAAGCTTCGCGAGATACCAAAACCGGACGACGCAGCGGACGCGTTGGCCATTGCGATCTGCCATGCCAATTCCTGCCGGATGCCGCAAAGCTTTAAGATAGAATAAAACGGGAGATAAACAAGCAATGTATGCTTTTATACAGGGAACAGTAGAGGATATAGCGCAGGATCGGGTCAGTGTGAACTGCAGCGGGGTAGGATATGAGATTTTAACCAACCACCGTACCATCAGCCAGTGTGCCGTTGGAAAGGAAGAACGGTTTTATACGTATCTTTCCGTTAGGGAAGACGCTATGGCGCTGTACGGGTTTTTGCAAAAGGATGAAAAAGAGATGTTTTTACGGCTCATCAGCGTTTCTGGCATTGGGCCGAAGGTAGGGCTGTCCATCCTGTCTACGCTGTCTGCGCAGCAAACGGCGATTGCCATTGTTTCCGGCGATGATAAGGCGCTAAGCCAAGTGCCCGGCATTGGGAAAAAGACCGCACAGCGTCTGGTATTAGAGCTAAAAGGCACGATTGAAAACCAAGCGCTTATTGGGAAAATGCCCAAAGCAGGCCCTGTCAGCGATGAAAAACAGGTGACGGATGCCATTGCGATTTTAACGGCGATGGGCTTTGCGTCTTCTGATGCAGCTGCGGCGGTGGCGCTGATCAAGGCGGAGGGCGGCACCGCAGAGGAAATGGCAGTGGCAGCGCTGAGGAAACTGGATCGTATGAAGTAAGGGTAAGGAGAAAAGATGGACGAAGATAGGATCTTAACATCGACGATGCGGAGCGAGGACATCGAGATCGATCAGTCTTTGCGGCCCAAAAGCATGGATGAATATATCGGGCAGGAGAAGGTAAAGGAGCAGCTAAAAATCTTTATCCAAGCGGCGAAAAACCGGGGCGAGGCGTTGGATCATGTCTTGTTCTATGGCCCGCCCGGCCTAGGAAAGACAACCCTGGCCTCCATCATCGCCAATGAAATGGGCGTGAATATGCGGCAGACCACGGGGCCTGCCTTTGAGCATCAAGGGGACCTGGCCAGCGTGCTTTCCAATCTCCAGGAAGGGGACGTGCTGTTTATCGATGAGATTCACAGGCTGAACAATGTGGTTGAGGAAAAGCTTTACACGGCAATGGAGGATTTTACGCTGGATATTATCATCGGCAAAGGCCCGAGCGCGCAAACGATGCGCTTGCCGCTTAACCCGTTTACGCTGGTAGGCGCTACGACAAGGGCGGGCATGCTATCCAGCCCGCTGAGGGACCGCTTTGGTGTTATCAATCGGCTGGAGCTTTATAACGATGACGAATTGCAATGCATCGTAGAACGAAGCGCTAGAATTATGAAGGTGGGCATTGAGACGCAAGGGGCTAGGGAAATTGCACGCCGGAGCAGGGGAACGCCGCGTATTGCCAACCGGCTGCTGCGCCGTGTACGGGATTATGCGGAAATCAAGGCGGGCGGCGTGATCACAAGGGAGGTAGCGGATCAGGCGCTAAGGTTGCTCGAAGTGGATGAGCTGGGCCTGGATCAGACGGACCGCAGTATCCTTGAGGCCATTGTTTACAAATTCGGCGGCGGGCCGGTGGGGCTGGAAACGTTGGCGGCAACCACGGGCGAGGAATCGGTGACGATTGAGGATGTATATGAGCCATACCTGCTGCAGCTTGGTTTTTTGCAGAAAACGCCGCGCGGCCGTGTGGCAACAGCCCTGGCATACAAGCATCTGGGCGCTGAAGTGCCGGCTTCCCTGCAGCAGGGCCCTCAGCAAACATCAATGCTGGAGGGTGAATAAATGTGAGAAAACAGGCCATAGGGTCTGTTTTTTCAGGATAAGGATGAGATAAGATGGAATGTGGAATGAAAACATCAGATTATTGGTATGATTTGCCGGAGGAGCTTATTGCGCAGACGCCGCTTGAGGAAAGAGACCATTCCAGGCTCATGGTCGTCCCCAAGAAGGGGGCATTCGAGCATAGGATTTTTACAGATATAGAGGATTACTTTTCTCCGGGGGATGTATTGGTGGTCAATGAGACGGCGGTTTTGCCGGCCAGGCTGCTCGGCCTGCGGGAAAGCACAGGGGCACACATCGAGGTGCTGCTTCTAAAACAGATTGGGGATGACAGGTGGGAGACGCTTGTACGCCCAGGACGCAGGGTCAAAGAGGGCGAATGGCTGAGCTTTGGAGAGGGAAAGCTGCGCGCCTTTGTAGAAAAACGCACAGAGGCAGGGGGCAGAGTAGTAAAATTTGCTTATGAGGGTATTTTTATGGAGATATTGGAAGAATTGGGGCAAATGCCGCTGCCGCCTTATATCCATGAAAAGCTAGAAGACGGATCCCGATACCAGACCGTATATGCAAAGACCTTGGGCAGTGCTGCTGCGCCGACAGCGGGACTGCATTTTACGCCTTCTTTATTGGAGAGGCTTCGGGCAAAAGGCGTTAGGCTGGAGAAGGTCTTGCTTCATGTAGGGCTGGGAACATTTCGCCCGGTAAGCGTGGAGAATGTACAAGAACATGTCATGCATTCGGAATATTTTGAGATTGCACAGCCGGTTGTGGATAGTATACAGCAAGCAAAAAGGGAGGGACATCGTGTCTTTGCCGTAGGAACAACAAGTGTGCGTGTTTTGGAAACAGCGGCCAGCAGCGGTGTATTGAAGGCACAGAGCGGCTGGACGGATATTTTTATTTATCCGGGCTTTCAGTTCCAAGTTGTGGATGCGCTGATTACCAATTTCCATCTGCCTGAATCTACTTTGATGATGCTTGTAAGCGCATTTGCAGGCAGGGAGCGTATCTTGCAGGCCTATCAGGAGGCAGTGAACCAGAGATACCGTTTCTTTAGCTTTGGTGATGCAATGCTTTTGATGTGAGGGATGCCGGAAAAGCAAACAAACGCAGTCAGCAGGACCCTTGTAAAAGGGTTTGCTTGCTTGCAAAATGACTTTTCAAAATATAGATTACAGATGGATTGCACTTTGCCCGAAAAGAGTATTGCATTGCGAAGGCTTAGCGGAGGCTTAGAAACAGCGAGCCGACGTTAAATACATATAGTAGGCTGTATAAAACAAAAAGCTTGGGGTTCCCAAGCTTTTGATATAGCTATTATTTTTTTCGGGAGAATAACCCTTTTTTCTCATAGGGTTCGCTGGAAATAGACAGAACAGTGTATCCGGTTTCATTGATGGTTTCTGTCAGCTTTTGTTCATCCAAGGGAACTTCGGATACAATGACCGTTTGCCTTTTACTATGAGAAGAAGTAACCTTTTTGACTGCAAAAGCATTGCGTACTGCATCATTGACATGGGATTCACACATACCGCATTGCATACCATCCACCGCTACTATGTATTTTGTCATACTGATTCCTCCCTTTGCATGGTTAAAAAATGGATTGCCATTGAAAGCCCATAGGTTATTGGATGCAATTCCATGGTTAGATAAGACTAATTAAAAATAACACAGATGGCTTTATGCGTCAAGGGAGGCGAGGGAAACAGCCAGTCTGATGCTTATAAAGTAAAAGAGCCTAGCTGGCAAATGAAGGGGAGGTTATGCCGGGAGAAGTTGAAGAGATCCATCAAGAAATTTTACAGTCAGCAAAACAAAAATTTTCAACAAGGAATCCCAGGACGCTGACATGAGAGTGATAGACACCAAACTGGGTATGATCGTCGCAGACATATATTACCGCATGAAAAGTGACAGGATTTTTTGCAGCCTGGGCGGGATTGGGCATACAGGCCCATTGCTGTTTAAGAAAAAGGAAGACGTTTTTTTGTATGATACAGGCTTTTATAGGTGTGTAAGACCAAAATGGTTATGTTAGGATTGAAAAAAGAAAAGCACCCATTCGGGTGCTTTTTATAGTTTCATGGGATATAGTCTGCTGCCAATGCTTTGAATGCTTCAAAGGTTTCTGTACTGATGATATGCTCCATTCTACAAGCATCCATAGCTGCGATATGAGGAGGAACCCCGAGTGCAATGAGCCAGTCTGATAGCAGGGTATGGCGTTCGTACATCTTTTCTGCGATGGAAAGCCCTTTATCCAGCAGCGAAATATGCCCATCCTGATCGATCTGGATAAAGCCGTTCAAACGCAGATTTTTCATAGCGACGCTTACGCTGGGCTTGGAATAGGAAAGCTCGGCTGCAATATCGACAGACCGGACCTGCCCGTTTCTTTTTTGAAGGATAAGGATCGCTTCCAAATAATCCTCTGCGGATTCATGAATATGCAATTCTTATATCACCCCGCTTTCCAAAAAAAATATACAGTATAACTATACGGAAGAAAGAGTAAGGAAAAGGACAGATAGTTAGTTTATACTAACTAAAATATCATATTACAATCGACACGTCAACCCTTCGGTTTAGGATGGATGAAAAAAGGATGGTATGATTTTTGAATGGGATTGCTTGCCGGGTCTCTGATAAAATGCTGCGTCAGAAAATTGATTACAATATATCAAAACAAAAAAGGCAGCAGATTGCTGCCTTTTTTTGATGGGATCATAGTGTTAAAGAAGGGGCTGTATAGGTACGGGCGCCCAACTCCTGATCCAGCATATATAGGCCTTTGGCATCTGTGCCAAACAGCTCCATTTTCTTAATTAGATCCGTTGCAGTGGTTTCTTCTTCGCCCTGTTCTTTCACAAACCAATCCAAAAATTGTACAGTGCGGAAATCTTTTGCTTCCGCAGCAGCATCATAAATCGTATGAATCAAGTCTGTGACATATTGCTCATGCTTTAACGCAGCTTTTAAGGGATCCATATTTTCTTTCAAAGCGGAAACATCCGGCTTATCAATGGCTTCAAAAGTTACAGGAAGATCGTTGTTTTGCATATATTGGACAAACAGCATGGCATGATCGCGTTCTTCCTGTGCCTGCACCTGATACCAGTTTGCAAAACCGTCTAATCCCTTATCATCATAGAAGTTAGCAAAACTCAGATACAAATAAGCAGAATAAAGCTCCTTATTGATCTGTTCATTCAACAGCTTGGCAACTTTTTCGTTACACATTATCTAACACTCCTTTTTTTTAGCCATATTCCCATTTACAATAATGGCTTATAGTTAGTCTCAACATATTTATTATAGTGCAATCTGGTAAAAAATACAAACAAAGACAGCGGGATGCAGGCAAGAGAACCGCTTACAAAAAACAAAATCCATCATTTCGTATTGCTATCAAAGGGAAAACATATCGGTTACGGACAGCATGGACAGGAGCAGGAAGGGAGGACTGCAAAACGATACAGCATGATGGATACGCGCAGCATAACATTGAATGAAGCAGTAAAATATGGTAATATACAAATTCAATATACACATTGGTATTTGGAAAATGAGTTGTAAATAAAGGAGATAACATGGCGATTTCCTATACATTGGTGCATCAAGATAAGCAGACGGGAGCGCGTGCCGGCATTTTGCATACGCCGCATGGAGATATACCAACACCTGTCTATATGCCCGTTGGCACACAGGCAACGGTAAAAGCGCTGACGCCGCAGGAGCTTTGGGAAATGGGTGCTCGCATTATCCTAAGCAACACGTATCACTTAGCGATGAGGCCTGGGAGTCAGCTGGTGAATGAAGCGGGAGGATTGCATGAATTTATGCGCTGGCCCGGCGCGGTTTTAACGGACAGCGGAGGATTTCAAGTATTTTCCTTATCCGGAACCAGGAAGATTACGGAAGAAGGGGTGGAGTTTCGTTCGCATATTGACGGAAGCAAGCACTTTTTTACGCCGGAGAGCGTAATGAAAACAGAAAATGAGCTGGGCGCTGATATCATCATGGCTTTTGATGAATGCGCACACCATGATGTGGATAAAAAATATGCGATTTCAGCGATGCGCCGCACACACAATTGGGCGGAGCGATGCAAAAAAGCGCATACCGATACGGAGAAACAGTCCTTATTTGGGATCGTACAGGGCGGTATGTTTGAGGATCTAAGGGCGATCAGTGCCAAGACCATCGATGCGCTGGATTTTCCGGGCAACGCGATCGGCGGGCTGAGCGTTGGGGAGGAGAAGCCTTTAATGTATCGGCTTTTAGAGGCTACCACGCCGCTTTTAGACCCTGCAAAGCCGCGGTATTTGATGGGAGTAGGGAGCCCGGACTGCCTGATCCAAGGCGTATTGCGCGGCGTAGATATGTTTGACTGTGTGATGCAGACTCGGATGGGAAGAACAGGCGCTGCTTTCACAAGGAAAAAACGCATCAATTTACGGAATGCACAATATGCGCGCGATTTTACGCCGATAGAGGAAGGGTGCCAATGCCCAGCATGCAAAGCGGGGTTCACAAAAGCATATATCCGCCATCTTATCTATGCGCAGGAAATTTTAGCAGCGCGTTTGATTAGTATGCATAACGTATACTTTACCATTGATTTAATGCGCAGAATGAGGGAAGCGATCTTGCAGGACCGCATGGCGGAGTTTGCGCAGGAAAACATGCCGGATGCTTGACGCCATGGTTAGTTTCATGTAGGATAGGAATAGCTTGTTTATGGAGGAAAAAACATGGATCAGAACATAGGGACAATGATCACACAAATCCTGCCTTTGTTATTGCTGATTACTGTGATCATCTTTATTACCATTATGCCGCAGAGAAAGCGCGAAAAGCAAGTGAAACAGATGCTGGAAGAGATGAAAAAGGGCGATTGGGTGCGCACCATCGGCGGCGTTGTGGGGAAGGTTTATGCCGTAAAGGGAGAAAATGTGATTCTCGAGACTGGCCCGGATAAGATCAAGGTTACCTTTACCAAGGGTGCGATTGCCACGGTAGGAGATGCCGAGGTTGAGGCGGACGGCTTAGCAGAATCCGATATTAAAATGGCGACAAAGGACGATAAAAAAGAGAAATAAAGCTGGCACGCAGCCATAGGATTATCCCGGGGAATTCTCCGGGATTACTGCTATACTTACGTACCCTAGCACTTGGCGGATTGCGCAGATCTGCCGTGTGCCGGAATAAAAATCTTAAAGGAAAGAAGGAGCAAGAGAATATGAATAACTTTACGTATTCTATTCCGACCACTGTGTTCTTCGGAAAAGGACAGGTGGAGAACCTGCCGGGCGCCATCAAGCAGTATGGGAAAAAGGTATTGATGGTATACGGCGGCGGCAGCATCAAAAAGATGGGCCTGTAT
The DNA here is from genome assembly GCA_905208455.1 of uncultured Bacillota bacterium. Taxonomy (GTDB): domain Bacteria; phylum Bacillota; class Clostridia; order Christensenellales; family QAND01; genus UMGS1975. Next base: position 41,114 of record CAJLPK010000002.1, on the reverse strand, counting down.
GACAAGATCGTTTCTTTGTTCAAAGAAAACGGGATTGAGTGGGTAGAGCTCAATGGGGTAGAGCCGAACCCGCGTGTTACGTCGGTCAATAAAGGGGTCCAGCTTTGCCGTGAAAATGGCGTTGAGGTCATTTTGGCTGTGGGCGGCGGCAGCACCATCGACTGCTCCAAAGTGATTGCAGCAAGCGTGGCCTATCCCGGCGACGCTTGGGACATTGTAACCCGTAAAGCGGAAATTACCGAGGTGCTGCCTGTATTCAGCGTTTTGACGCTCTCTGCAACCGGATCTGAGATGGATCCAACGGCAGTTATCTCCAATATGGAAACCAACGACAAAGAGGCGATTGCACACCCGGGCATGCTGCCAAAGGCCTCTGTTTTGGATCCAAGCTATACCTTCTCCGTATCCAAGTATCAGACGGCAGCGGGTACGGCGGATATTATGAGCCACATTTTTGAAGTGTATTTTAGCCGTGTGAAATCCGGGTACATGCAGGATCGTATGGCGGAAGCTTTGCTGAAAACCTGCATCAAATACGGCGTCATTGCCGTCAATGAACCGGACAACTATGAAGCGCGCGCAAACCTGATGTGGACTTCCTCCTGGGCGATCAACGGCTTGCTGACCTTGGGCAAAGAAGTGGCCTGGACCGTTCACGGCATTGAGCATGAGCTGAGCGCATATTATGACATCACCCATGGGGTAGGGCTCGCGATCCTGACGCCGGCGTGGATGGAATATGTGCTGAGTGATGAAACGGTTGACAAGTTTGCAGAGTACGGCGTCAATGTTTGGGATATTGATAAGAGCCTGGATAAATATGATATTGCGCATAAGGCTATCGATAAAACCAGGGAATATTTCAAACTGATGGGGATCCCGTCCTCTTTGAGTGAACTGGGAATTGGTGAAGAAAACTTTGAGATCATGGCAGAAAAATCTGCGCGCGGCCTGGATGCTGCGTATGTGCCGCTGAAAAAAGAGGACATCATCAAGATCTATAAGGCATGCCTATAAGAATGCAAAAGAAGCCCTTTTCAGGGCTTCTTTTTTTGCGTTTGTTCAAAAGATACTTTTTTATCATATATATCTTTGCCGGCACATACCATTTAGCAGAGAGTGTGAGGTGAGATAAATGGCAAAAAAGGTCAAAAAACAAAAGAGGACCGGTGGGGAAAAAAACACCTCATTGGCTGGAAATGCGGCACAGATTCTAAAAGGGTGCATTGGAGGCATCATTTTTACAGTTGCAGCGGTTTTGTTATTTGCATACCTATTGAAATCCATGTCTCTATCAGACAGCGTAATTGCGCCTGTCAATGAGGGAATCAAAATGATTGCGGTTCTGCTTACGGCATACTTAGCGACAAAAAACTCAGGAGGGCCGGCCTGGCTTATCGGCGCGCTGAGCGGCGTGGTATATATGGCGCTTGGTTTTTTTGTCTTTTCACTGTTGGACGGCGGTATGGGGATGTGGCAGATTTTGCTTTCGGATTTACTAACAGGCTTATTGGTGGGGTTGATTGGGGGCATTATTTTCCAAACGCTGTTAAGCAAGCCAAAGCATGCTGGCTATAAAAGGGCATAAATATGCAAAAAAGGGATGGGAAGGGAGCCCATCCCTTTTTGTTATATTGACGGAAGAATCGAGAAACCATATAATAAAAAATAAACATTATTTCTATGGACAAGCCCAGGAGGTTGTGGGAATGAAAAAACAAGGCATCGTCAGATTGACCGTTTTTTTAGTCATTCTGGCTGTGATGCTCTATGTTTCTCTGTTTGGCGTTTCATTTGGGGTAAAGGAGATTTTGCCGATGGCGACCCAACTGAAGCAAACCAAGCTGGGGCTGGATCTGACAGGCGGCTTTTCTGCCGTGTATGAGGCCAGCGATGAAGGCATAGAGGATTTTGACAGCAAAATGGACGGGACAATATCCATCCTGCAAAAGCGGTTAAGCGATAAAGGGATGACGGAAGCAACTGTGACACGCCAAGGAGATAAGGGGATCCGTGTTGAAATTCCGTCTGCGGAGGAGGACCCGTCTACCATCAGTGAATACTTGAGTTCCCCAGCCAAGCTGGAATGGAAGGATGCCGACGGCAATGTTGTGGTAGAGGGAGAGCATGTTACGCAGGCCAAGGCTGGCAATATGGATGGGAAATGGGTGGTTTCCTTTAGCTTGGACAGCGAAGGAACCGCCGCTTTTGCCGATGCGACAGCGAACAATATCGGCAAGCAGCTCAGCATCTATGTGGATGATAAACTGATTTCCAGCCCCACGGTCAATTCTGCGATTACTGGAGGCAGTGGCGTGATTGAAGGCAGCTTTACCGCGGAAAGTGCGCAGGAGTTGGCCACACAGATTGAATCCGGGGCCTTGCCTTTGACATTGCAGGAGCAGGAAGTGCGCATGATCAGCGCTACTTTAGGCTATGATGCATTGAGCAAAGGCGTATTGGCCGGCATCATTGGGATTGCGGTGATCATGCTGTTTATGATTTTTATTTATAGACTGCCTGGGCTGATGAGCTGTATTGCGCTTTTATTCTATATTGTCATTATGTTTTTCTGTATTCTCACTATGCCCAAGGTACAGCTGACGCTGCCGGGGATTGCGGGCGTACTGTTATCCATCGGCATGGCAGTAGATGCCAACGTCATTATTTTTGAGCGGATGAAAGAGGAGCTTCGCGCAGACAAGTCTTTCCATACGGCCGTGGAAAACGGTTTCAAAAGGGCCTTTTCCGCTATCCTGGATTCCAACGTCACAACATTGATTGCGGCGGTTGTTTTGATGATATTTGGCGTTGGCAGTATCCAAGGGTTTGCCTTTACGCTGGCCATCGGCATTGGCTGCTCAATGATCTCTGCCATTTTTGTTACACGCTTCCTGCTGCGCCAGATTGTAAAAATCGGCGTCAAAAACAGAAAATGGCTTATAAAACAGTGAGGTGATGGCGATGAGGTTTTCTTTTGTAAAGCATAGCAAGAAGTTTATGATTCTTTCAGCGGCCATTATCATCATTGGCATTCTAAGTGCCATTTTTATGGGCGGTTTTAATCTGGGTATCGATTTTACGGGCGGCTCGATTTTAACGGTAGACCTTAAACAGGCTTATGAAATTGACGACCTGCAAAACTGTGTAGCCAATGCTGGAGAAAAAGGATTTACTGTATTTAGACTGGATAAGACGGGGGAAGGGACCCAGGCGCAGATGAGGATTCGCCCCCAAACAGATGAGGCTGCGGATATTGCGCAGAGGGATGCCATCATGGCAAAGATCCATGAGGTATATCCTGATGCGGAGTTGACAAACGTAGAGCGTATTGGCGCAGTGGCGAGTTCTTCATTGATCAAAAACGCCATCCTTGCTGTTGCTATTGCCGGCGTATTGATTTTGTTGTATATCTCCATTCGCTTTGAATTTCATTATGGTGTGTCTTCCATTGTATGCCTCTTGCATGATGTATTGATTATGATGGCATTTGTGTGCATTTTCCGAGTGGAGATCAACAGCTCGTTTATTGCGGCGGTCTTGACGATTGTAGGATACAGCATCAACAACACGATTGTAGTGTTTGACAGAATGCGTGAAACGAGAAAGTCGGACCCTTCGATAGAATTGGACGACCTGGTGGATTCTTCGCTGAGAAAGACTTTGACAAGAAGCTTATACACCTCTATCACGACATTGACGACCATCGTCATCTTGTTTATTCTAGGCCCTGCATCAATTCAGGAATTTGCATTTCCGATCATTGTTGGTTTGATAGCGGGCACTTATTCCAGCCTGTTTTTGGCGGCTCCGTTGTGGGATATTATGATTCGCCGGAGCAAAAAAGGGCAGGAGGCTGTATCTCTGCCGATGGATAAGCAGGCAAAGAAAGAAGCGTATGAAAAGAACAAAAACAAAAAAGCGCAAAAAGCAAAGCAGAAATAAATCCATGGGTAGCTAAATTGCGCAGAAAAGCCTTTCGAATGAGCGGGAGGCTTTTCCTATACCCGCAGAAGGGGGAATGGGGATGCTGACCTTTCGCGTGCCGGCATATACGGAACAGGAAAAAAATTGCATTGCAAAGATCGCAAAGCATACAGGATTGACGCGCCAGGCTGCCAGTCTTTTATACAACAGGGGGATACATGAGGTAGAGCAGGCCGACGCTTTTTTACAAGGAAATGTATTTCACGACCCGTTTTTTTTAGAGCATATGGAACAGGCTGTGGACTGTATCGAGCAGGCGTTATCCGAAAAAAAGCACATTACGGTGTATGGGGATTATGACTGCGACGGTGTGTGCAGTTGTGCCGTTTTGGCGCCTATGCTGGAGCAGGCAGGCGCTGAGGTATCCATCGTTATACCAGATAGGAAGAAGGATGGATACGGCCTAAATACGGAGGCTGTAAAACGGATCGCAAAGACAAGTGATTTACTTATCACGGTGGACTGCGGCATCACAAATATAAATGAAGCGGCGCTGGCCAAACAGCTAGGGTTACAGCTGATTGTAACGGATCACCACGAACCCTTGGAGGAGCTTCCTGATGCAATTGTCATCAATCCGCATATTTCACCGGATTATCCATTTCATATGCTTTGCGGCGCAGGGGTCGCTTTTAAGCTTTGCCATGCACTGTTTGGATTTGATCGTGCTATGCAGGCCATCGACCTAGTCGCATTGGCAACGGTGGCGGATATTGTCCCGTTGCTAGATGAAAATCGCTCGATTGTAAAAAAAGGCCTTGCCTATATGAACCAGCATCCCAGATATGCCATTGAAGCGCTGAGCAAAGTTTGTGGTTTACAGGGCAAGCAGATCGGTTCCGGCAATATAGGCTTTGGCTTTGGGCCGAGGATCAATGCCGCCGGCCGGTTGGGCGATGCAAAGCGGGCATTGCATTTATTATTGGCGGAAGATCGACAAACTGCGATGAGCCTGGCAGTGGAGCTGGACGAAGAGAACCAACGCAGACAGGCAACAGAGCAGGAGATGCTAAAACAGGCCTGCACATTGTTGGATGCGTATGTGGACAGCCAGCGTGTGGCCGTTGTGGCAAAGGAAGGCTGGCACAGCGGCGTAGCGGGCATAGTAGCATCAAGATTGGTAGAGCTATATCAACGGCCAAGCGCGGTGATCTGCTTAGAAAATGGAGTAGCAACGGGGTCGGCCAGAGGCATTCCAGGCGTACATATTTTTGAAGCGTTGGATGCGTGCCGGGATTTGTTGATTAAATATGGCGGGCATGCGCAAGCAGGTGGATTTTCACTGAAAGAGGAGAATCTCGGCGCGTTTATGGAGCGGTACAATTCGTTTTTCTGTACGCACTACCCGCTCTCTACCTGGATTCCCAAAGTGGATTGCGATGTATTGCTGACGCCGGAGGATGTGACGGTGCCTTTGGCAGAGAGCTTTTCTGCAATGGCGCCGTTTGGAATGGGGAATCCTACGCCAACGGCTTTGTTTGAAAATGTGCGGGTGATCTCCTCTGCCCCTCTTGGCAAAACAGGAGACCATGCTAAATATGTTTTGGAAAAAAATCAGCATACAGCGGAGATGATTGCATTCCGCATAGCGGGAAAGGATATGCCGGTCCCTAACCAAAAAATAGACGTATCCGCTGTGCTGGAGCTCGATGAGTTCCGCCAGGTAAAACGGGCCAAATGCCTATATAAACAGCATAGTATCCATGTAGAGGAGCTTCAAGATATGGTAAAGGCGCTGGATTGCCAAATGATATTTGATCTGGCTAAAATTCTGCCCTTCTTGATGCCGCGATTTAAGGATTACAGCGACTTTTACAAGACAGCAAACGAACATCCGTTTGGAACGTATGCCTGCTGTTTAACGCCGCTTGCAGCCAACCGGCTCGCAGAGCAGATTCAAGGAGATGGGTTGGCGGCGCTGATAGAATTATCCATCTTGCACTACCCGCAAAACAAGCATCGGATGAATGCGCTGCTTATCGGGGGCGGTGCGTGGAGAGAAGGGCTTCCGGTGCTGGATGAAGATGCGGAAATAAAATCGGCGGTTTCTGAGATGAAGCTGTGCCGGGAGGACTTGATTCGTGTATACTTACAGTGTAAGAAGATGGGTTCCGGTACCATGGAGTTTCGCACACGGTGCCAGCAGCTTGCAATGCATGCCGGCGTTGGCCTATACCAGGCAGCTGCGGCCTTATCGATTTTTGAGGAATTGGCTTTTTTAGGCTTTGAACAGAGGACGATGTGGGTAGATGCGCGGCCCCAAAAGAAAGATTTGGGAGAAAGCAGTATTTTTAGGGCACTGCAAAAGGGATGGTGATACGATGGAAGGACATGAGATGACGGCGGAAATGCTAGAGCAGCAAAAACAGAATTATGCGCCTTGGATGACACAGCTTGAACAATCCTTACCGGAGGAGCAATATGATCTGGTGGATCGCGTACTCGATTTTGCTGCGCGTGCGCACTGCGGGCAGTTTAGAAAATCCGGCGAGCCATATATTACCCATCCCTGTGCCGTAGCCAAAATTCTCATTGATTACGGCATGGATTATGAAACCATTGCCGCCGCTTTGCTGCATGATGTTGTAGAAGACACAGACATGAGCAGGGAGGATATAACACAGCGTTTAGGCGCTGTCGTGGCTCATTTGGTGGATGGCGTGACAAAGCTGGATAAGATCAATATGGTGAGCCGGCAGGAGCGCCAGGCTGAAAGCCTGCGCAAAATGCTGATGGCAATGGTCAAGGATGTGCGTGTCATCATCATTAAACTGGCGGATAGGCTGCACAATATGCGCACCCTGTATGCGCTCAGCGAGGAAAAGCGCAGGCGGATTGCCCAAGAAACGCTGGATATTTATGCGCCGATTGCGCATCGGCTGGGGATCTATGCCGTCCGCAGTGAATTGGAGGATCTGGCGCTCAAATATTTAGAGCCGGAAAAATATGAGTACATCGTATCTGAGGTTGCCAAGCTGCGCCCCAGGCAGGCGGACTTTTTGCAGCAGCAGATGGACTTTTTCAAAAAACAGCTTACGGAAATGGGCATTGAATGTGAAATAGAGGGGCGGGAAAAACACGTATACTCTATTTATAAAAAGATGGTGAACCAAGGCAGGGAGCCAAACGAGATCTATGATTTGATGGCAATGCGCATCATTGTCAATACCGTGAGGGACTGTTATGCGGCGCTGGGGATGGTTCATACGCTGTATAAGCCCATTCCGGGCAGGTTCAAAGATTTTATTGCGATGCCGAAATCCAATATGTATCAATCGCTGCATACCACAGTGATCAATTCTGCGGGCATTTTATTTGAGGTGCAGATCCGTACTTTTGAAATGCATCGCACCGCTGAATACGGGGTAGCGGCCCATTGGAAATACAAGGAGGGAAAAGAGGATAAGGACTTTGATGAAAAGATCGCTTGGTTCCGAGATCTAAAAAATGTAAAGGATGATGAGCCTGACCCGGAAGAAACCATTGATGTAACGCGCTTGGATATGTTTACAGACGAAGTATTCGTCTTTACGCCCAAAGGGGAAGTGATTACGCTAAAGCGCGGCTCTACCCCCATTGACTTTGCATATAGAATCCATTCGCGCGTAGGAGATACCTGTGTAGGCGCCAAGGTAAACGGCCGCATTGTGCCATTGGATACGGAGCTGAACACAGGCGATGTGGTGCAGATCCAAACGAGAAAAGACGGGCATCCCAGCCGGGACTGGCTCTTGATAGCAAAGACAAATAACGCAAAAAATCGGATTCGCGGCTGGTTTAAGCGCGAGATGAAAGATGAGAACATCGCCAAAGGCAAGGAGATGCTGGAAAAAGAGGCCAAACGGCAGGGATTTGATCTGTATAAGGATCTTTTCGTTTCTGAGTGGCTGGAGCCGATTTTTAAGCGATATACTTTCCATGAGCTGGATGACCTTTATGCAGGGGTTGGATGCGGCGGCGTATCGACCAATCAGATCTTACAGCGCTTGATTGAAGAATGTCAGAAAAAGCATAAGCAGGAACGTAAGGCAGAGCTTTTGCAAAAAGCAAAGGAGGCGGCGCACAGGGCCAGCCAAAATGCCAAGGTTCCTTCACACGGGGTCATTGTCAAAGGACAGGAAAACATGTTGGTTCGCATGGCACACTGCTGCAGGCCCGTGCCGGGTGACCCCATTGTAGGGTTTATCACAAGAGGACGCGGGGTAAGCATACACCGTGCGGACTGCTCTAATCTTTTGAGCCTGATAGACCAAGGAGATGACAGGATCATAGAGGTAGCCTGGGCGGATGAGTCTCCGGAAGGCTACCGCGCTTGCCTGAGCGTCATAACGCTGGATAAAACAGGCGTTATGGCAGAGATGACACAGATCCTTTCCAGTATGGGGGTACCGATCACCAGCGTGCAGGGGCATAGAGGGAAAAATAAGGTGTTTCATACGGAATTTGAGATCATGATCGAGGACATCGATCAGCTGGAACGCATCATCAAACAATTCCAGAAGATGCCGTATGTGATTGAAGCCTATCGGGGGACGATGTAACGATGAGGGCAGTATTGCAAAGGGTGGCCAAAGCACAGGTTTGCATAGAAGGAGAAACAGTAGGAAGCATAGGCCCCGGCCTGGCTGTGCTGCTGGGGGTAGAGCAGGGGGATACGGAAACGGACGCGGCGTATATAGCGCAAAAGATTGCAAATCTGCGCATCTTTTCAGATGATGCAGACAAGATGAATCTTTCCGTACAGCAAATCGGCGGCAGTGTTTTGATGGTTTCTCAATTCACGTTGCTGGGAGATGCCAGAAGGGGCCGCAGGCCGGGGTTTACCCAAGCTGAATCGCCGGACCGTGCGGATCAACTGTATGAAAAGACATGCAGTATGCTAAGGGAAATGGGGCTTGTGGTAGAGACCGGGCGCTTTCAAACGCATATGCAGGTATACGTCGTCAACGATGGCCCTGTGACCCTTTTATTGGATAGCAAAAAACTCTTTTGATGGTGGGAAATACTTTGTTTGCAATAGAGACAAAAGATGAATACATGAAAAACGAATTGGCGGAAGAAATCCGTATGTTTGTTTCAGAGGAAAATGCTGAAATAGAGGTGAAGCACTGTGCGGCCCCTAGGCAGGAACGAATGCTGCATACCGTTGAAATTGTGATGGAAGGGAAGCGCGCCGGTGTGCAAACGGAGGGTGCGCTGGTTTCGGAGCAGCCAATGGTGAAAAAACGCCTGGACAAGCGCGCAGCAAAGCTGGCAGCCTACCAATGTATGGTGCAGCTCACGGGACAGACACAGCCTTGGGGCAGTTTAACGGGCGTACGGCCGGCAAGCCTTTTGCGCCAGATGCAGGCAGAGGGTACGCAGCGTGAGTTTGTAGAGGTGCTGGGAGTACACCCGGAAAAAGCAAAGCTGGCGGAAAAAATCATCCAAAGGCAGGATGCTATGATGCAGGCAACAGACCGGGACAGCCTTTGCGTATATGTGGGGATTCCCTTTTGTGTTACGCGGTGCTCGTACTGCTCTTTTCCTGCCGTGGTCGCGAAAAAGGGGCAGCGGGAGGCGTATATCGATGCCGTTGTCAAAGAGATCGAAGCGGCGGGTGCGATGATCCGCCAACAGCATAAGCGCATATCCGCCGTATATTTGGGCGGTGGCACCCCCACAGCATTGACCGATTCACAGATGCAAGGCGTCATGGATGCCATGCAAAGGGCTTTCGGCTCAGGCTTTGAATATACGCTGGAGGCAGGCCGCCCAGATACGATTACAAGAGAAAAGCTAAGGATTGCAAAGCAGCATGGGGTCAATCGGCTGTGCATCAATCCGCAGACAATGCAGAACAAAACCCTGGAGAGAATCGGCCGCAGGCATACGGCAGAGGAGATAGAGGCATGCTATGAATTGGCAAGGGAAGAGGGATTTGACCATATCAATGCCGACCTGATTGCAGGCCTGCCAGGGGAAACGGCGGAGGATTTTGCGGATACGCTGGAAAAGATAGAGGGACTGTCGCCTTCATCACTGACCTGCCACACATTGGCCTTAAAGCGGGGGAGCAAGCTGCTGGAGACCCGCTACGCGCATACAAATGCCGATATAGTGCCGCGTATGGTGGATATGGCCCGCAAGAAGGCGGCGGAGATGGGCATGGAGCCGTATTATTTGTATCGGCAAAAGCATATGGCCGGCAATCTGGAAAATGTGGGATATGCAAAAAAAGGAGATGCCTGCCTATACAATGTAGCCATGATGGATGAGATGCTGGATGTAATAGGCGTGGGCGTAGGGGCTGTGGGCAAGCGCATCATAGAAAACAGGATCGAGCGGAAACCAAATCCCAGGGATATTGGCGTATACTTGGAGCGAATCGAGACAATCTGTGAACAGAAGGCTTCCTTTTTCTGTGGTTGACAGCAGGGGAAAGCGCTGAGTATAATAAATCATCGCGTGGATGGGAGAAAGTAACAAACGAAGGCCATTTTCAGGGAGAGCAGCCGCGACTGAAAGCTGCTTATTGGCCTGTTTGCCAAAGACACTCCCGGAGCTGCCCAGAAATGGGACGTACCGCCTGCGTTAAAGGTGAAGAGTGGAACTATGAATTTGTTCAACAAGGGTGGCACCGCGGGCTTAGCTTCGTCCCTTATCGTGACCATCTTTTTTTATTTTTGGAGGAGGCGTTTGCATGAAATATACTGCGCTGAAAGGCACAAAAGATGTATTGCCTGGCGAAAGCCATCTTTGGCAGGCGTTGGAGTACAACATTCGATATTTAACATCGCTTTATGGATTCCGGGAGATCCGCACACCGGTCATCGAGCATACGGAGCTGTTTTTGCGCGGCGTCGGCGATACGACGGATATTGTGCAAAAGGAAACCTACACCTTTGACGATAGAGGCGGGCGCAGCATCACGCTAAAGCCGGAGGGAACGGGCGGCGCGGTGCGGGCCTATGTAGAGGCGGGCCTGTTCAACGAGCCTCAGCCGACGAAGATGTATTATTTGAACTGCCCTGTCTTTCGGTATGAAAAGCCGCAGGCCGGCCGTCTGCGCGAGCATCACCAGTTCGGGGTAGAGGTATTCGGCTCTGCCTCTCCATACACGGATGCAGAGGTGATCTCACTGGCGTTGGCACTGTTTCAGACGCTGGGGCTGGAAGGGTTGATCGTTCACATCAACAGCATCGGATGTCCCAGCTGCCGACCGGAATACCAGAAAAAGCTAAAGGAATATTTTGCGCCTTATATCAAGGAGATGTGCAAAGACTGTCAAGACCGTTATGAACGAAATCCGCTTAGGCTTTTGGACTGCAAGGAAGAAAAATGCAGCGCCATCGCGCAGGGAGCGCCGCGGATGATCGACTGCCTTTGCGAAGAATGCCAAACGCATTTTGACCAGCTGCAGGGCGCACTGAAGGCGCTGCACATTCCTTATGAGATTGATGCCGGAATTGTACGCGGATTGGATTACTATACCAAAACGGTTTTTGAGGTCATTTCCAACAAAATTGGGGCGCAGGGTACCATCTGCGGCGGCGGCCGGTATGATGGCCTGGTGGAAACCTTAGGAGGGCCGAAAACGCCGGGTATCGGCTTTGGCATTGGGATGGAGCGACTCTTGCTTGTGATGCAGTCACAAGGACTGGTGCCGCCGGCGCCCGCTAGATGCGATGTATTTGTCAATACATTTGGGAATACAGAGCGCGCTTTAGAGATTTGTACGCTGCTACGGGCCCGTGGTGTAAAAGCGGATTTCGACCCCAATGGGCGCAGCATGAAGAGCAGCATGCGATATGCAGAAAAGCTAGGCCCTGCCTGCATCCTGTTTGAGGGAGAAGATGAGCGCGCCAAGGGGGAAGTGCAGATTCGCGCGATGGCAGATGGAGAACAAAAGGCCTATCCTTTTGAGGAGGCTTTGGATAGATTGCAGAAAATATTGACTCAATTTACCTGGGCATAAATGGAGGGGACAGCATGAAAACAGACATGATGGGAAGCTGGAGCCGCGACTGCTTGTGCGCGCAGCTAACAGAACAGAATGTAGGGCAGGAGGTCACCGTGATGGGGTGGGTAGACACTCGGCGCGACCTGGGCGGCCTGATCTTTATTGACGTGCGTGATACAAGCGGCGTCATGCAGTGTGTATTCGACTCGGCAGAGTATAAGGATTTCGCCAAGGTGGAAAGCCTGCGGAACGAATATGTTGTAGCGATTCGCGGCAAAGTGCTGCTGCGGGATGAAGAAACCGTCAACCCCAATATTGCAACGGGAACCATCGAGGTCAGGGCAACAGATCTAAAAATCCTATCTGCAGCAAAAACGCCGCCGTTTTATATTGAAGACGGCGTCAATGTGCGTGAGGAACTGCGCTTAAAATATCGGTATTTGGATCTAAGACGCCCTGAAATGCAGGCGAAGATGAAAATGCGCCATCAGGTGATGCAGCTTGTGCGCAATTATTTTTCCGAAAACGGCTTTTTGGAAATCGAGACCCCGATGCTTGCCAAGAGCACGCCGGAGGGAGCCCGTGAATATCTGGTGCCGAGCCGTATTCAGCCGCACAAGTTCTATGCGCTGCCGCAGTCTCCCCAGATGTTCAAGCAATTGCTGATGGTTTCTGGTTTGGATCGGTATTTCCAGATTGTTCGCTGCTTTAGGGACGAAGATTTGCGCGCTGACCGGCAGCCGGAATTTACGCAGATCGATCTGGAAATGTCCTTTGTATCCCCGGATGATGTAATGGGTGTAAATGAAAGGCTGGTACAAAAAATCTTCCGGGAAACCTGGGGGATGGAGTTGCCCGTGCCTTTCCGCAGGCTCACCTACCGGGAAGCGATGGATCGCTTTGGTTCGGATAAACCGGATACGCGCTTTGGCCTTGAACTTTGTGAAATCAGCGATTTGGTTGCAGACACCAATTTCAAGGTGTTTGCCAGCATTGTAAAAAATGGCGGAACGGTACGCGGCATCAATGTAAAGGGCGGCGTGGATAAATTCGCGCGCCGTGAGTTGGATGCGCTGGTAGAATATGTAAAGCAATACGGTGCAAAAGGCATGGCCTGGATCTCTGTCAAGGAAAATGAGCTGCAAAGCCCCATTGTAAAATTCTTTACAGAAGAAGAGACCAAAGCGATCCTTGAACGTATGAACGCCGAGGTTGGCGATGTTTTGATGTTTGTTTCAGATGTCAACGAAGACGTTGTTTTCGATGCGCTGGGCCATCTGCGCCTGCATTTGGGCGAAAAGCTTGGGTTGATCGACCATGATAAGCTGGATGTGCTGTGGGTCACGGAGTTCCCGCTGCTGGAGTACAGCGCAGAAGAAAAGCGCTTTGTAGCAAAGCACCATCCCTTTACCATGCCGATGGATGAGGACATACAGTATCTGGATTCTGACCCAGGGCGCGTGAGAGCAAAGGCATACGACCTTGTGATCAACGGGATGGAGGCAGGCGGTGGCAGCTGCCGTATCTATAACCCTGAGCTCCAGGCAAAGATGTTTGATGTACTGGGGCTGAGCCACGAGGAAGCGCAGGACAAATTTGGATTCCTGATCGAAGGGTTCCAATATGGTACGCCGCCGCATGGCGGTATGGCATATGGCCTGGACCGTCTGGTGATGATTTTGACAAAGAGCAAGTCTATCCGAGATGTCATTGCGTTCCCGAAAGTACAGTCCGGTACGTGTCCTTTGACCGGCGCCCCGTACTATGTAGAACAAAAGCAGTTGGATGAACTGCACATTGAAACCATCCAGGAAGAAGAGGCATAACTTGGAAAGTATGCAGGATAGAACTGCGCTGCTGATCGGAGACAGAGCAGTAGCGCAGCTATCCAAGGCGCATGTTATGGTTGTTGGCTTAGGCGGTGTTGGCGGCATGGCAGCCGAAGCTTTATGCCGCAGCGGGATTGGCAGGCTGACCTTAGTGGACGGGGATTATGTGGCGGTTTCTAACCTGAACCGCCAGATTGTAGCTGTTCGGGGCACGATAGGACAGCCGAAGGCTTTGGCGATGAAAAACCGGCTGGAGGAGATCAGCCCTGAAATATACATAACGGCAGAGGACAATGATTTTACAGAACATACTGCAGAGAAGCTGTTGTCCCTGCAGCCAGACTTTATCATAGACGCGATCGACAGTATGGTGGACAAGCTATGTCTCATTGTAAAATGCTATGAAAGGGGTATTTCCATCATTTCGGCAACGGGCGCCGGCAACCGAATGGATTTGCAGCAATTAAAGCTGGCAGATATATTTGAAACAGAGGGGGACCCGGTTTGCCGTATCCTGCGCAGGGAATTAAAAAAAGCGGGCATCAAACGCCACACGGTGGTATATTCGCAGGAGAATCCCCTGCGAAAGGGACGCCCTACGGGAAGCATGATGTTTGTGCCGTCCGCTATGGGCCTTTTGATGGCCCAGCATGTGGTAAGCTGCCTAAAATCGAGGAATGATATATGAAGGAAATAGGAACTGTCGTACAGCTTGATAAAAATAAAGCGCTTGTGCTGTTTGAAAGATCGTCTGCCTGCCAAAGCTGCGGCAGATGCCAGCGCGCGGAGGGTGCGCACATGCAGGTTTGGCTGCCGAACACAAAACAGGCGGAGGTCGGGGATAAGGTCTGCATAGAGCTGGGGGCAAAAGGGATGCTGCGCGCTACATGGCTGGCCTATATTTTTCCGCTGGTTATGCTGTTTGCCGGCGTGGCAGCTGGGTATTATTTTGCGCCGGAAAGCAGCAAGGATATCATCGCGGCCTTTGCAGGGCTCGCAGGGGCGGGGTTGGCCTATGCTCTGCTAAAGGCAAACAACAAAAGATTTGAAAAAGACGCCGCTTTACAGCCGCAGATGAAAGAGATCATCAAGTAAGTATGTGCCTGAAAAGCGAAGATCTTGAGAATAATTTTGAGAGGGGCAAAGAGATGCTACATTACGAAAGAATCAAACAGGTAGACCAAGAGATCTATAAGGTGTTTGAACAGGAATTGAACCGCCAGCAGACGCATTTGGAGCTGATCGCCAGCGAAAATTTTGTGGATGAAGCGGTGCTGGAGGCTTCCGGGTCTATCCTGACGAACAAGTATGCGGAGGGATATCCGGGCCGGCGCTATTATGGCGGATGTGAGTTTGTGGATGTCGCAGAAAATCTTGCCATTGAACGCGCGAAAAAACTGTTTGGTGCAGAGCATGTCAACGTCCAGCCACATAGCGGTTCCCAGGCCAATGCAGCTGTATATTTTGCTATGTTGCAGCCAGGCGATACCATCTTGGGGATGAGCCTGGATCATGGCGGCCATCTGACCCATGGCAGCCCAGTGAATTTTTCCGGAAAGACCTACCATTTTGTGTCTTACGGCGTATCCAAGGAAACGGGATACATCGATTACGAACAGGTGCGTGAGCAGGCGCTCAAACACAAGCCTAAAATGATCGTAGCCGGTTATTCCGCGTATACTCGTATCCTGGATTTTGAAAAATTCCGTGAAATTGCCGATGAGGTAGGCGCTTACCTGATGGTGGATATCGCCCACATCGCTGGTTTGGTGGCCACTGGCGTACATCCAAGCCCTGTACCGATTGCGGATTTCGTTACGACCACGACGCACAAAACACTGCGTGGGCCCAGAGGCGGAATGATCATGTGCAAGGAGCAGTATGCCAAGCAGATCGATAAAGCTATTTTCCCGGGTACGCAGGGCGGCCCGCTGATGCACATCATTGCTGCCAAGGCAGTAGCATTTGAATTGGCGCTGCAACCAGAATTCAAAACCTATTGTCAGCAGGTTGTAAACAATGCAAAGGCATTGGCGGTTGCGTTGGTGGACAACGGGATTCAGCTTGTATCCGGTGGTACGGATAACCATTTGATGCTCATTGACCTTAGGGGGACAGGGAAAACAGGAAAGGCTGCAGAAACGCTTTTGCATTCGGCCAATATCACAACGAATAAGAACGCGATTCCCTTTGATCCTGAAAAGCCGTTTGTTACGAGCGGCATCCGCATCGGTACGCCGGCTGTGACAACAAGAGGTATGAAACAAGAGGATATGAAGATCATCGCTTCGTGCATTGCAAAGGTTATCAAGGAAGGAGAGCAGGCAGTGCCGGAGGTCAAGGAACAGGTATTGGCCCTGTGTAAGGAATATCCTTTGTACCAGGATTAAAGATCGGAAAAGGGCATGGAAAGCATGCCCTTTTTTATTTGAATGGACAAGAGAGTAAAGCGTGAAAAACAGCACAAAATAATGTTGACAATTTTTCTGGGATATGGTATTTTCAAATCAATCCAGAGTAGATTAGTCGGAATTGAGGAGGGCGCTGGTGAAGATTTCTACAAAAGGCAGATATGGCTTAAAGGCTGTCATGGAAATCGCCAGAAAAGGAGAGAATGAGCTCATTTCCATGCGTGATTTATCAGAGACAACGGGTATTTCTGCCTCGTATCTGGAGCAGCTTTTCAAAAAGCTGCGAATGGCGGGCGTCTTACGGACTGTACGCGGTGCTCACGGCGGCTATACATTGGCAAAGCCGGTGGAAGAAATTACAGCCGGAGAGGTATTGCGGCCTTTGGAAGGTTCTATGGCGCCTGCGGTCTGTGCCCAAGAAGGCTATACGGCCTGTGCAGATCAAGGATTTTGCATTGAAGCGTATCTTTACAGGCAGATCCGTGAAAGTATAGATCATGTGATAGATACCATAACATTGGCAGAAATGCTGGAGATAGAGAGACAACAGTTACAGCGCACAAAGCATCTTTGCGGCGCATGGGAGGGAATATGATGGAACAAAAACATATTTATATGGACTATGCAGCGACAACCTATGTGAAACCTGAGGTTTTGGCGGAAATGACGCCGTATTTTACTGAATATTTTGGCAACCCATCCAGCGTTCATGGCTATGCAAGGGAAACGAAAAAGGCAATGGACCGTGCCAGAGAACAAATTGCAGAGGCGATAGGCGCGATGCCCAGCGAGATATTTTTTACCTCTGGGGCAACGGAGAGCGATAACTGGGCAATCAAAGGCATGGCGCATGCGCATAAAAAAAAGGGGAACCATATTATTACGACAAAAATCGAGCATCATGCGGTGCTTCATTCCTGTGAGGCTTTGGAGAAGGAAGGCTTTCGCATTACCTATCTGGATGTAGATGAATACGGGCTCGTGACACCGGAGCAGGTTGAACAGGCCATCTGCGAGGATACCATTCTTGTAACGGTCATGTTTGCAAACAACGAAATCGGCACCATTGAGCCTATCAAGGAAATCGGCGCAGTGTGCAGAAAAAGAGGGATTGTTTTTCATACCGATGCGGTACAAGCGTTTGGAGCCGTACCAATTCAAGTGGATGAAATGAATATAGATATGCTGTCTATCACAGGCCATAAGCTTTATGGACCAAAGGGAACTGGCGCGCTGTATATACGCAAGGGCGTCATTTTGAAAAATTTAATTGATGGCGGTGCGCAGGAGCGCGGCAAAAGAGCGGGTACGGAGAATATCGCGGGGATTGTAGGATTGGGTAAAGCGGCACAGCTTGCGCAGGAACAAATGAAGGATAATGCAGAAAGGCTGACAAACCTAAGAGATCGACTGATTCAAGGCTTGATGCAGCAGATCCCGGAGACCCGCCTCAATGGCCATCCGACAAAAAGGCTTCCCAACAATGTCAACGTTTGCTTCCGATATATTGAAGGGGAATCCTTGCTGCTCTTGTTAGACAGGGCGGGCATAGCCGGTTCGAGTGGCAGCGCCTGCACCTCTGGCTCTTTGGACCCGTCTCACGTATTGCTGGCCATCGGACTGCCGCATGAAATCGCCCATGGATCGCTTCGATTGACTTTAGGCGCCAGCACGACGGAAGAGGATATAGAGTATGCTATTGACTGCTTAAAAAAAATTGTTTCGCGGCTAAGAGAGATGTCGCCTTTGTATCATCAGTAAAGGAGATGGTATTCATGTATAGTGAAAAAGTGATGGATCATTTTATGAATCCAAGAAATGTTGGGGATGTAGTGGACGCCAATGCCGTAGGCGAGGTCGGAAATGCAAAATGCGGGGATATTATGAAAATATCCATGAAGATCAATGATAACGGCGTAATTGAAGATGTGAAATTCAAAACGTTTGGCTGTGGTGCAGCGGTGGCAACAAGCAGCATAGCAACGGAAATGATCAAGGGAAAGACGATAGGCGAGGCGGAAAAACTTTCCAATAAAGCTGTGATAGAGGCGCTGGATGGGCTGCCGCCTGCGAAGATTCATTGCAGCGTACTGGCTGAAGAAGCCGTGAAAGCAGCGCTAAAGGATTATCATGAAAATCATGAAAAATGATTTGCCGAAAATAAACAACATTGCCAAATAACGCTTTCATGTTTGAGCCCCGGATGGTCCATACTATGGATAGACCATCAAAGAAAGGGGAATTTGCATGAAAACCAAATATGTAGTAGCAGGTATGGCGGTTAGCTCTCTTCTTGGAGCTACGGCTGCGCTGGCCATTGCAGGAGATTTGAATGCCAATGGGATGAAAAAAATCTCTAAGCGGGTAGAGCGCGGCGCAAAGCAAATGGGAATCCAGTTGTGATCCTCCAGGGCGGCCTTTTGGCCGCCTTTGCTTTTCTTCAAAATGGTTAGCGGATGATAAGGATGTCAAAAAACTTCTGAATTATGGTTTGAAAAACAATGATAAATCAGGTATACTGATGATAGCTGTGTTGAGCAATTTTTAGAATTGAGGGATAAGCGATGGATAGAGATGATCGTACCATGGCATTCGCGCCTGTGCGCGATGAGTCCTGTGGGGAAATCCTCTTGCGTGTATACGAGGCCTTAAAGACCAAGGGATATGATCCTGTCAATCAATTGGTTGGTTATTTGATCTCGGGGGATCCTACGTATATTACGAGCTATAAAAATGCGCGAAGCCTAATTTGCCGTTTTGAGCGCGATGAACTTTTGGAAGAAGTTATGCGCTACTACTTGACGCATAAAACAAAATAAATGGAATTTCGAAAGCTTGGACAAAGCGGCTTGGTGGTTTCCCGGCTGTGCTTTGGTACGCTGACGATGGGCCCTTTGCAACGGGATTTTACGCCTTCCCACGGCGGAGAACTGTTGGCAGAGGGCTTTTTGCAAGGGATAAATTGCTTAGATACGGCAGAGTATTATCAAAATTATGCGCATATTCGTGAGGGCTTGCAGTATAAGCCGGATGCGGTAGTCATAACAAAGTGCCATGCATACGACCGGGCTGGGGCGTTGGATAGCGTGGACAAGGCGCTGTCTGGTCTGGGGCGGCAGTACTTAGATTGCATGATGCTGCATGAGCAGGAAAGCAGATGGACACTGAAAGGGCATGATGAGGCGCTAAAAACATTTGCCGAGCTAAAGGATAAGGGCATCCTTCGCTCAGTGGGTGTTTCTACCCATTTTGTAGACTGTGCGCAGGCAGCAGCTACGCATCCCTGCATTGATATTCTTGAGGCGATCTGCAACCAAGGGGGCGTTGGCATTATTGATGGGACTGAACAGGAAATGGAAGAAGCCTTGGCAAAGGCGCATGATTTTGGCAAGGGAATAGTGGGAATCAAAGCTCTGGCCGGAGGGCATTACGCAACTGACCCGGCACATTGTATACGCTATGTTTTGGACAAGCCTTTTATCGATTGTCTTGCTGTGGGGATGCAGAGCCAAGAGGAAATTGCGTGCAATGTGGCGTTATTTGAAAATAGATGCAGCCATGAAATGCTAAGCATCGTTCAGCGGCAAAGCCGTACGCTGCATGTTGCTGACTGGTGTATTGGATGCGGCACATGCGAGCGCCGCTGTCAAGCGAGGGCAATTCGAGTGGTAAATGGGAAAGCGGTACCGGATTTGGAAAAGTGTGTGTTGTGTGGCTATTGCGCCGGATCCTGTCCGGAATTTTGTATAAAGGTGTTTTGAGATGAAAATAGCTGGATTGGATGTAGGACAAGCGCGTATTGGAATAGCGATTTCGGACGAAATGGAAATTTTAGCAAGCAGCGTGGAAAGCTATCATTGCAAGGGCGATCTTAAGACAGATGCCAAAGCGGTGGCAGAAAAGCTGACAGCGTTGGGCGCACAGCGAATTGTCATTGGACTGCCTAAAAACATGAACGGAACAGAAGGGCCATCGGCTGAAAGATGCCGGGCCTTTGGGGAAATATTGAAGGAATACCTGGAGGTAGAGCAGGTATTTTCAGACGAACGGTTGACGACTGTGCAGGCGCAGCGTACATTGATAGGAGCCAATGTTTCGCGCAAGAAAAGAAAAAATGTAGTGGATAAGCTGGCAGCGCAGCTGATCTTACAAAATTATCTGGATGCACAGGGGGTTATGGGTTGAAGCAAAACTGGTTAGACGCCTTTGTGGTTAGGCTGGCAAACGGAAAAAATCAGCAGATGGAATATAAGCTTTGGGCGGTCATGCAGCATGAAGGGAATCAGTATTTGATTATGAGAGCAGAGAAGAATCCGCTTTTGATGGAGGATATTATGCTGCTGCAGCTTGATACAAATGAAAAGAATAGTACGTATACGGTCGTCAATGATTTAACGCCGTTTGCGCAGGTTTTGCATAACACGTTAGGCGTAAATACGTCGCTACACTGATAAGAAGGGAAAGATAATCATGGCTTTGTTTCGGAAAAATCCATTTATTTCAGCCATCAAGCAATATCACTTTTATGAAGCATTTCAAGAATACCTCGTCGATGAGGATGGATGTGAGGAGCAGTTGCAGGCACTGATGGGAAAGGATAAAACAGCGGCACAGGATTTCAACGATTATTTGGAAGTTTGGAATGATTTTCGTGAAGCTGTTATTGAGGGCGACTGGGAAAAGGCTGATGAGGTGATGGAGAAGATGGATGCATCGGATCTGTACACCAGGGATGACCTGAAGCATGTATTGGTGGACTTAGCAGATAAGACCAGCAATTATAATTGCTTTACCATGTATTGGAAGCTGATAGAGGATAAGGATTCTAACAGCGAACTGGATGAGGCTGTCAATCTTTTACTGGAATGTCTGCCGGATTGCCCGGAGGCCTATGACCAGGCGT
Source organism: uncultured Bacillota bacterium (assembly GCA_905208455.1). Taxonomy (GTDB): domain Bacteria; phylum Bacillota; class Clostridia; order Christensenellales; family QAND01; genus UMGS1975. Next base: position 20,042 of record CAJLPK010000002.1, on the reverse strand, counting down.
TGGACTTTTTACAGCAAATGATAGACAGCACTTCAAAATTGCGAGAAAAGCTTACCTATGTGGAACGCGCGCTCTCTATTTTTGAGCGTCCGAATTGCAAAGTGGATATTGAAAGGGCCGCCCAGTTTATTGCGCTTGCCAAGGCGATCAATCCCAAAAGCCAATCTGCCCATAAGGTAGAAATGATTTTGTATCGTACTGATATGGTGGCACTGGGACAAGTGCGGCCCTTGGTAGACGCAGGGGAACTGCAGCAGGCGGTAGATCAGCTGCTGGAAAAAAGCAGAGATCTGCCGCGCAGAATTGTAACACGCGCTATCACTGGGAACTGGGAGGACGCCGAGACCTTCTACCAGCTTGGCCAGTGTCTGTATGAGACGACAAATGACCCCATTGATGCATTTTATGTTGCTTCCTCTGTATGGCACAGCGATTTGAGGGAGCATGCACAGATCTTAAATGAAAGCATGGAGCTTGGCTTAACAGCCGTTGCGCAAATGCCGGAGAATGTGCCGTATATGGCTACGCTTTTGGATCAGTTGTACCTTGTGCGCCCGTTCCCGCTGCCGGATGAGACAGCAAGGGAATATTGCGAAAAGGTATTGGCGCTCGATCCGGAAAATGAAATTGCTATCGAATGTATGAAAATCTATGAAGAGCAGAAGGAAGAAGCGGCGCTGGGCATAGAGTCTCCGGATGAAAATTGATTCTTGCATAGGATCGTTGGCTTGTGATATAATATCTCGGATAAAAAACACACCTGTCAGTATACTCCCGCCTTGTGCCCTGTTTGGGAATTGAGGGAGGCTAGCTGCGGGGAGGAAAACAAGGAGGAAGAAATGTCTGTTATTTCCATGAAACAATTGTTGGAAGCGGGCGTGCACTTTGGACACCAAACACGCCGCTGGAACCCCAAGATGGCAAAGTACATCTTTACCGAACGCAATGGTATTTATATCATTGATCTTCAAAAAACCGTACGCAAAGCGGAAGAAGCTTATATGTTTATTCGTGATATTGCGGCGCAGGGCGGCTCTGTACTGTTTGTAGGTACGAAAAAGCAGGCACGCGAAAGCATCGAGCAGGAAGCAAAGCGCTGCAATATGTTTTATGTAAATAATCGCTGGCTGGGCGGGATGCTCACCAACTTTAAGACGATTCGCCAGAGCATCGCGCGTTTGACCCGTATCAACAATATGGAGAAAAACGGGGACTTTGAAGCGTTGACGAAAAAAGAAGTCAGCAAATTGGTTCTGGAACGCGAGAAGCTGGAGAAAAACTTGGGCGGCATCAAAGAAATGCGCCAGTTGCCGAGCGCGTTGTTTATCGTGGATCCTCGCAAAGAGCACATCGCAATCTCCGAAGCTCGCAAGCTTGGCATTCCGATTGTCGGCATTTGCGATACCAACTGCGACCCGGATGAGTTGGATTATGTAATTCCTGGCAATGACGATGCTATTCGTGCGGTAAAATTGATTGCTGGCAAAATGGCGGATGCTGTGATTGAAGGCCGTCAGGGCGAGCAGGATGAAGACCAGGCTGAAGAGGAAGCCAATGCAGAAGTGCAGGCTGCAGAGGAAAGCGCAGAGCTGTTTGCAGAGGCAAAAGAAGAGCCTGTACAGGCATAACACGAAACGAGGAGGCGTATATCCATGGCAGTGAGTGCAAGTGATGTAAAGGCGCTGCGTGAAGCTACGGGCGCAGGAATGATGGATTGTAAAAAGGCTTTGATGGAAGCTGATGGCAATATGGAAAAGGCCACGGAGATTCTTCGTGAAAAAGGGCTTGCGGCAGCGGCTAAAAAATCTGGCCGTATTGCGGCGGAAGGCGTTGTGGCTAGCTATATCCATATGGGCGGCAGAATTGGCGTACTGGTGGAAGTAAACTGTGAAACGGATTTTGTTGCGAAAACAGATCAGTTCCAGAGCTTTGTACGTGATATTGCAATGCAGATTGCGGCTTCCAACCCTTTGTACCTAACATCCGAAGAGGTACCGCAGGATACCCTTGAAAAAGAAAAAGAAATTTTGCGTATCCAGGCAATCAATGAGGGAAAACCGGAAAAAATCGTCAACAATATGGTGGAAGGCCGTATTAAAAAGTATTTCAAGGAAGTATGCTTGCTGGATCAGCCGTTTGTCAAGGATCCGGATAAGAGCATTTCCGATTATGTGAAAGAGCAGATTGCGGCCTTGGGTGAAAACATTACCATTCGCCGTTTTACCCGTTATGAGATGGGTGAAGGCCTGCAGAAGCGGGAAGACAATTTTGTTGAGGAAGTAATGAATCAAGCAAAAGCATAAAAAAGGGCTTATAGCCCTTTTTTTATGCCGTGCATAGGCCAGTGGGGGTAGAAAAAATGAATTTAGCATTGACGCAAGCTTTCTTCCTCTGGTACGCTATTCATGGTTATGATGATAAGCAGGCAGATGCCTTAAAATGTTGGATCTTGTAGGAGGAAACATAGTGAAGCCGAAATATCAGCGCGTGATCATTAAGATGAGCGGAGAAGCGTTGGCCGGAAATGACCGTTTTGGCCTAAACAACGATGTGGTATCATCCATCAGCGATCAGATCATACAAGCAAAGGAAACCGGCTGTGAGATCTGTGTGGTGGTTGGTGGAGGCAACTTTTGGCGCGGGCGCCAGGGTACCGATATGGACAGAACAACAGCGGACTATATGGGAATGCTGGCGACGACAATGAATGCATTGGCCCTTCAGGATGCTTTGGAGCAAAAGGGAGCGCAGGTTCGCTGTCAAACGGCGATAGAAATGAGGCAGATGGCAGAACCCTATATCCGCAGGCGCGCTGTACGCCATTTGGAAAAAGGGCGCATCGTGATTTTTGCTTGCGGCACAGGGAACCCGTACTTTTCTACGGATACGGCAGCAGCACTGCGCGCTGCAGAAATGGGCGCGGAAATGATTCTGCTGGCTAAAAATGTAGATGGAATCTATGACAGCGATCCAAAGCTGAATCCGGATGCTAAGAAGTATGATGATATTACTTATAAACAGGTTTTGGCAGATGATTTAGCGGTTATGGATTCCCCGGCCATTGCGCTTTGCATGGAAAATGATATTCCCATCTTAGTATTTGCAATGAACGAAGCAAATAGCATCGTCAGGGCAGTCTCTGGCGAACAGGTAGGGACGCTGGTTCATAAATAAACCAAAGCCGCGCGGTAGGATGCCCTGGGTGTATTCTACCGCTTTTTGATTGCCTTTCATATTTCCTTGATTCACATACATATGGTGAAACAGGGGAAAGGAGGCAAATGATATGCGGTACCGGCGTAGGAGAAGAATCCCATATCGAAGATATACAGTTCGGCAAAGACAGGAACCTTCCATTTCTTTTCTCTTTGCGGTTGTTGCTTTGCTTCTTTTGGCTTATATAGGGGCAGCGACTAAAGCTGGCACTTTTTTAGCAGAGAATGTAGTACGCCCGGTCTTTGAACAGTTGGGCGTTTTTTCCAATGAAGAACCTCAGGCCGAAGAAATTCCATCTCCGGCAGAAGCTATAAGCTATACAGTTCCGGCTATGGATTTTTATTTTTTACAAGCAGGCGTTTATGCGTCCCAGGATAATGCCGACACGGAAGCGCAATCTATCCAAAAACAGGGGGGCGCCGGCTACGTATACCAAGACGAAGAGGATTTTCGTGTTATTTTATCTGCCTATACTTCGGAGAACGATGCGGAGATTGTAAAACAACGCCTGGAGGATACTATGGTATTAAAGATATTGCCGGTTCATATTGAACAAAGGGGCATACAGACTGAGACTCAAGAGCAAAGCCAGGCTTTAGAGCAGGGAATTGAACTGTTGATGGAAACCAAAGAGGAGCTTTTGGCAGCAAACCAAACAATAGAAACCCAGCAGGACAGCAAGCAGCATTTGAATACAGCAGAAGACAAGCTGCAGCAGGCAAAGAGCATCTTGGAGGCACAGTTTTCCTCAGGGGAGAATCAGATTGGCACAGAGCTTATACAACTGGTTGCCCAGACCATAGAGGATACCCGGCAGGCGATACAGGCGCAGGACAACGACTTAAACACAAAGGCACAAATGGCGCTTTGCCGCTTTTTAGGCACGTATGGCACTATAATGAATCAGTAACCAAGATAAATTCTCTAAAAAATTGATTGGATTTTCATAAGTTGCTTGTATCTCCCTTCTATATGTGTGGTATGATAGAACATATTGCATACGATAAGGGGGATTTTTCTTTGATTCCTGTCATTGTGATTTTACTGATTATTCCAGTAATTGGTCTAATCTTATTTTTATTGAAAACGATTTTGAAGCTATCTTTTTCCATTGTGAAAATACTAGCAGTATTGTTTGTGTTATGGCTGCTGTATGGATTTATTACAGGGGGTATCCAGGAAACGCTGAAAAACATAGGGAAGCCAAGCATTACTACACAAGAGGATGGCTCAGGATTGTATTTGGGCGCTTTTACAAAAGGAGAGCTGGATGTTGAGCCTTATATTGCGGATAAAATAGGCAATGTTGAAGTAGACGTTGCTTTTTCTGATGTGTATGTGAAAATGCCGGAAAACTGTGTTCTGAAGATAGAAGCTCAGGCTGTATTTTGCAGTGAGGGGCATAAACAGGGCATCTCTTATGGCTCTAAGCAGTTCGTAACAGGAACAGGAGAAAATATAGTTACAGTTGAGCTTTTGGGCGCGTTTTCAACTGTGCATGTGATCCCATAAGGAGGAAATGGTGAATACAAGTTATCAGTCAAAAGATATAAAGGTGCTGGAGGGGCTGGAAGCGGTTCGGATGCGCCCAGGGATGTACATAGGCTCCACAGAGGTACGCGGATTGCATCATATGCTCTGGGAGATTGTAGACAATGCGATTGACGAGGCCGCGAACGGCTACGCCGACCAGGTGAAAATCACCTTACATAAGGATGGCGGAGCGACGGTTGAAGACAATGGCCGTGGTATTCCGGTAGACATTCACCCGCAGATGGGTGTTTCCGGGGTAGAAGTAGTGTATACACAGTTGCATGCCGGCGGAAAGTTTTCTTCCAGCCAATATCAATATTCGGGAGGCCTGCATGGCGTAGGCGCAAGCGTAGTCAACGCCTTATCCAAGCGAGTCATAGTGGAGGTCGCTCAAAATGGCTCGTTGTACAGGATAGCATTTTCTCCGCAAATGGATGAAAAAACGGGAAAGATAATTCCAGGCAAAGCGGAGCTCCCGTTGGAAAATGTGGGACGTACGCGCAGAAAGGGCACGAAAGTCACCTTTTGGCCAGACGATGCGGTATTTGAAACAACGGATTTTCATTACGATATGATTGTACGCAGGCTTAGAGATCTTTCGTTTCTCAATAGAGGCGTGCATATCATTTTAACGGACGAGCGTATCAAAGGCGATAAAAAGGAACAGACAGTGGAGTACTATTCCGAAGGAGGATTGATGGATTTTGTTAAATTCCTCAACCAGGATAGGGATACTTTGTATGATACGCCTATTTTGCTGGAGGGCAAAAGCGGGGATATGCTGGTGTCCGTTGCCATTCAAAGCAACGACGGATACAATGAATCCATTTATTCCTACGTCAACAATATTGCGACGATTGACGGCGGGATGCATGAAACGGGATTTAAGGCTGCCTATACCAAGTGTATGAATGAGTTTGCAAAGAAAAATGGCATTCTAAAGGAAAAGGATACGCCGTTGATAGGAGAGGATTACCGGGAGGGGCTGTCGGCTGTTATTTCCCTTAAGCTGAAGAACCCGCAGTTTGAAGGACAGACAAAAACACGGCTTGGCAATTCTGAAGCGCGTACAGGCGTGGAAAGCGTTATAACGGAACAGTTAGGCATGTTCTTGGATGATTTGAGGAATCAAAACATTGCGCTGGCAATCATGGAAAAAGCGGCACAGGCGGCAAAAGTACGGGAAGCAGAACGTTCTGCTAAGAAAAAGGCAAGGGCACTCAACAAATTGGATGCAGCGCCGTTGGTAGGAAAGCTATCCTCTTGCACAGGTCGCAATGCAGAGCAGAATGAATTATTTATCGTAGAGGGAGATTCCGCTGGCGGCAGCGCTAAGCAGGGAAGAAACCGACGATTCCAGGCTATCCTTCCATTAAGGGGCAAACCGTTGAATATTGAAAAAAAACGGCTGGAACAGGTATTGGCAAATGATGAATTTCGTTCTGTTATTACGGCTTTGGGCACAGGGATCGGAGAAGATTTCAATATTTCGCAGCTTAAATATAATCGGGTCATCATTCTTTCGGATGCAGACCAGGACGGCGCGCATATCCGGGCTATTCTGCTTACATTCTTTTACCGCTATATGAAACCATTGATTACAGGCGGGCATGTTTTTATTGGTATGCCGCCGCTTTATAGAGTCAGCAAAGGGAATAAGCACGAATATGCCTATGATGATGAGGCACTGAGCACATTGATCAAACAGATGGGCAGGGGCTATACATTACAAAGGTATAAGGGCCTTGGGGAGATGAACCCGGAACAGCTTTGGGAAACGACGATGAACCCAGAAAAGCGCACCCTGGTACGGGTGACAATCGAGAATGCGGCCGAGGCAGAACACCTAGTTCGCGTATTGATGGGGGAAAAAGCAGACCTAAGAAGAGAATATATCTTAGCCAATTCAAACTTTAATAGAGAAGATCATTTTATGGAATTAGGAGGCGTTGTGGAAGATGGCAGGTAAAAAACAGCAGCCAGCAATGCCCATTGCGCATCAAATACTAGAGCAGCCGCTGGATCAGGTGATGCACCAATCCATGATTCCCTATGCAGAATATGTGATTATGGACAGATCCCTGCCGAGAGTAGAGGATGGATTAAAGCCAGTACAGCGTAGAATTTTATACACAATGATGGAGCTGAGCCTGACGCCGGATAAGCCCCATCGAAAATCTGCGCGTATTGTTGGCGATTGCCTGGGAAAATACCATCCGCATGGCGATACATCGGTATATGATGCCATGGTACGTCTTGCACAGCCCTTTAATATGTCAGCCCCCTTGGTGGATGGGCACGGGAATTTTGGCAGCGTTGATGGAGACTCTGCCGCTGCGATGAGATATACGGAGGCCAGGATGACGCCGCTAGCGCTGGAAATGCTGCGCGATTTGGATAAGGATACCGTTCCGTTTTCTCTTAACTTTGACGATACCTTGAAAGAGCCGGATATGCTGCCCAGCCGTTATCCCAACCTTTTGGTAAACGGGGCAAGCGGAATCGCGATTGCGCTGGCCACCAATATCCCTCCTCATAACCTGTCTGAGGCGATCGATGGTGTGATCGCATACTATAAAGATCCGGAAATTTCCCTCGATAAAATGATGCAGTATATCAAGGGACCGGATTTTCCGACAGGCGGTTTTTGCAGCAACGGTGATGAGCTTGTGGAAGCGTACCGGACAGGGCGCAGCAAGATCAAGGTGCGGGCAAAAACCGAGATTGAAAAAGAAAGGAATGGTAAAAGCAGGATCGTTGTTACAGAACTGCCCTACCAGGTCAATAAGGCGAGCCTTTTGGAGAAAATACAAAAGCTGAGAGAGGAAAAGAAGGGGTATCTATCTGGCATTTCTGATATTCGAGATGAGTCTGATAGAGAGGGGATGCGTGCGGTCATAGACCTGCGCAAAGATGCAGATGCAGATAAAATTCTCCAGTATTTATATAAGTATACAGATTTGCAGATTACGTTTGGTATCAATATGGTAGCCATTGCGGAGGGAAAGCCGCAGCAGCTAGGCCTTTTGGAGCTGATTCGTTACTATGCTGAATACCAAAAAGTGATTGTACGGCGCCGTACTCGCTACGAGCTGGAGGAAGCAGAGCAGAGAGAGCATATCTTGGCGGGGTTAATGATTGCTGTACAGAATATCGATGAAGTAATTCGGTTGATTCGGATTTCCAAGAATGCAAATGAAGCGAGAAAGCGATTGATGGGAGCGTTTGATATTACGTCCATTCAAGCGCAAGCTATCTTGGATCTGCGCTTGAGACGGTTAACGGCGCTGGAATTGGGTGAGCTGAAACGCGATTATGATGAGATCGTTAAGCTGATTGCTAAGCTGCGCAGTATTTTGGGCAGTGAGAAAAAGCTGACGGCCGTCATCGAAAAAGAGCTTTTAGAGATCAAAGAGAAATATGCGTATCCGCGCAGGACGTTGCTATGCGAGCTGGAAACTGTCCATGCTTCGGAACTGGAAGTCAAAAAACAGGCGGAACCATGCGAAGTCCTATTTACCAATACTGGTTATTTGAAGAGGCTTTCTCTCAAATCCACAATAAAGACAGCACAAGAAGGCGGAGAAGACGTGAAAACACGTTTGCGCTGCATGACAGATGATAAACTCCGCTTCTTTACGGACCAAGGCAACGTATTTGCTGTTGCTGCGGGGGATGTAGCGGAATGCCGGCTGAAAGATCGGGGCATGCATGCAGCTTCCTTGCTAAATGGTCTGGGAAAAGATGAAGAGATTGTATCCATGCTGGTATTTGGCAATACAGACGGCCAAGATGTCTTATTTGTTTCCAGACAAGGGCTTGTTAAGCGTACAGCGTGTTCGGAGTATGAAAAATCCAGGGGCAAGCTGGCTGCATGTGGGCTGAAAAAGGATGATGCAGTGCACCAAGTCCTTTTAATTTCGCAGGATCAGGATCTTTTAATGATTGGGAAAAAGGCAAATGCGATCCGTTTTTCGACTGATAGTATTCCGCAGCAGGGGAGAACAGCGGCTGGCGTGAAAGCAATGGCCTTGGAAAAAGACGACGAAATCCTTTTTGCGGATCTGGTTTCCTCAGAGCAGGAGCTGGCTTTGTTTACTGAAAGGGGCTATGCAAAACGCCTGCCCATTGATGAAATAGAGCCACAGAAAAGAAATGGCAAGGGGCAAAAGATCATTGCATTGCAAAAGGATGGAGCAAATGGCAATGAGCTCGTGTTTATTTGTTGGGTGCATTTGCAGGAAAGCTTTACAATTACGCAGTTCCATGGCACACAAAGCAGCATCGAAGCAGTGCAAATTCCCAAAGAAACTAAGCAGGGAAAGGGAAGTCCCGTTGTGCTTTCCTTGTTTGATGATATTGTTACAAAGGTGCAACGCAACTTTTTGCAGACGTGAAGTTAATAAAAAAGAGCTGTAAACCAGCTCTTTTTTTTATTAGAACATTTTTTTCCGAAACATAATGATGCCAGAAATGATGGATGCGATCAAGGAAATTCCACAAACGACCAGGAAGCCCCAAGGGCTATTTTGAAAAGGGACCGGTACATTCATGCCCCAAAGACTAGCAAACAGCGTAGGGATGGTAAGCATAATGGTAATAGAAGTCAAAAGCTTCATAACAATGTTTAGATTGTTGGAGATCACAGAAGCAAAAGCATCCATAGTACCGGATAAAATATCACGGTAGATGGTACACATCTCAATGGCCTGCTTGTTTTCAATGATAACATCCTCCAAAAGATCTGTATCATCCGGATAACGCCGTATAAATTCCATGCGCATCAAGCGTTCCAGCACAGCTTCATTGCTTTTTAGCGAGGTGGAAAAATAGACCAAGCTCTTTTCCAAATTGAGCATGGCGATCAGTTCCTTATTCTTCATTGATTTATGGAGCTCGCCTTCCAGCTCTGTGCTTTTTTTATCGATCTGCCGCAGGTAAACAAGGAATTTAGCAGCGTTGCGATAAAGAAGCTGCAGGATAAATCGGCTTTTCTTTTTGGTAGAAAATCCCTTGACTCTGTTGTTGGTGAAATCCTGTAAAACTGAAGAATCTTTCAGACATACAGTAAAAATATTATCGTCTGTTAAAATGATGCCTAGAGGGAATGTGGAGTTGATGATTCCCTCTTTATCGGATAACTCAATGGTAGGGGTATCTACCACGATTAGAGTTTGCCCGTTCTCTGTTTCAATACGTGATCGCTCTTCTTCGTCCAAAGCTGCAACGAGGAAATCGCGTTCTACATTTGTGATTGCAAGCAACAAGTCGATTTCATCTTTTGTAGGATTTACAACATGCACCCAACAACCGGCCTCTATGGCATCCAGCAAATGAATTTTTTGGTCGTCTGTACGGAAAAAAGAAATCATTTTTCCACCTCATTTCTGTCTGATTCAATGCCAAAGTGCATTTTGGTTTGGCAAAACGGATGACACAAAAAATGCGTCATGACTCCCACTGAAAAACAATGGGAGGTTAACGCTGTGCCCATTTATATAATATTATACCCGTCTGGTAAAAGAAAAGCAACGAAATATATGGTTGCTCTTCAATTCGTAAAGTAACCAAATCCATTTCAAATAAAACAAAAGAGGGCATCTGAGCCCTCTTTTTACATATTTACCCAACGACCATTTGAATAGCAGGATTTAGGTCGTTATTATCCTCAATGCGGAGCAACCGAATATCCCTTACACTAGATGCAAACCATGGATATTTTTTCGCCAAAGTTTGAACAGCCAGCACAGCTTTTACAGCATCAACAGTTTCATTTCCAAAATATACACTTCCTTAGCATTTGTATAGCTTGAATTTCCATACGTTTTGCTTAGAATATCAGTATCTAGGTCAAAAGCTATTGCATAGAAGGTGGCGCAGAGCAAATTGTATCGGCAGATTCTGTATGGGAAATGGAAGGGGATGTGTGGCATTACCGCTATGCAGATTTGCCGAAAACCGATGGCCAAGGGCATCCGTATAGCTATCGTATAGAAGAAAGCGTCCCGGATGGCTATGATTTGGAGCAGGATGGGTACCAGATCACCAACCGATTGTGCGGGACAATGGATATCCCTGTTACAAAGATTTGGCGCGATCAAAACAATGCGTCCGGAGAGCGCCCGGCAAAGATCGAGCTGGTGCTGTATGCTGATGGCATAGAATATAAGCGTGCGGTTGTTTACAAGGACACTGGGCTGTTTGAAGGACAATGGGATACGATGAAACCAAACACGGACAACGTATGGGCGTATACGTTTACAGATCTTCCCATGTACGACTCGGAAGGAAAGCTCATTGAGTACATCATAGAGGAAGTCAATGTACCGGATGGTTATGAAGCTCGTTACGAAGGCATAACGATACAAAATGTAAAGTTTGGCGGTATCAGTGTTCGCAAAACGGTATCTGGAACAGCGGGAGACCGTGGTCGCTACTTTGTATGCAAAAAAGCGGAGAACAGAGCGCCGGAAGGGATGATTGATTAGCAGAAAATGCAGATGAAAAGCAGGAGGCCGGGAGACCGGCTCTCCTTTCTTTTTATAAAGGCTGCCAAACAATGTTTGACAGCCCATTAGGATCGTGAAATAATGAATACAAAGAAGTTCCCGGACAAAGGAAAGGAGCGGTATAATGAACACAACAGGACAGAGCTGGATTGTTTTGAACAACGGCGTAAAAATGCCCCAATTTGGTTTGGGCGTTTGGCAAACGGAAAATGGACAACAGGTAATTGATGCTGTCAAGGCGGCTGTGTCCGCAGGATACCGTGCGATTGATACGGCTGCGGCGTATGAAAATGAAGCAGGCGTAGGCCAGGGTATCAAAGAATGCGGGTTTCCTCGGGAAGAGCTATTCATCACTTCGAAATTGTGGAACAGCGACCAGGGATATGATAATACGCTGCGTGCCTTTGATAAGACCATGGATCTGCTGGGCCTGGATGTATTGGATTTGTATTTGATTCATTGGCCGTGCCCGGATCATGATAAATATGTAGATACATGGAAAGCATTTGAAAAACTATATAAGGACGGACGAGTGCGCGCCATTGGATTGAGCAATTTTATGCAGGAGCATGTACAGAGATTATTGGACAGCTGTGAGATCAAACCGATGGTAGACCAGATTGAATGCCATCCATTTTTGAAACAAACATAGATGCAGCAGTTCCTTTTTAGCAATCAAATTGCCATGACAGCATGGAGCCCGCTGGCCCATGGAGAAGTATTCGGCAATGAGACGCTGAAAAAGATCGCAGACAAATACAACAAAAATATCGCGCAGATCGTAATTCGCTGGGAATTGCAAAGAGGTATCATTACCATCCCGAAATCCATTAACCCCAAACGGATTGAAGAGAATATCCAGGTATTTGATTTTATTTTGAGCTCTGAAGATATGGTAGCCATTGATATGCTGAATCAGGATCATCATACCGGGCCTGATCCGTATACATTCCATAAAATGTGATAAAAAAGCAGCCGATTGGCTGCTTTTTTGATAGGCTCTGAGCATCATAAATCTACCCGCTGCCTCATAAATATTAAATAAGTATTTTAGGAGGCGTCAACAGTGCAGAATACCTATGACAATCAGGCGCAATTATTGGGAACCATTGTACAGGATCCTTTGTATTCTCATTCGCTGTATGGGGAGAATTTCTATACATTCGCTCTTCATGTAAAGCGTTTATCGGAAGTGGCCGATGTGCTGCCGGTTACGGTATCGGAAAGAATCCTGGGAACCGCTAAATCTGGGCAGGTTGTCAGGGTATATGGCCAGATACGGAGCTATAATAAGATGGTAGAGGGCAGCAGCCGGCTTATTTTAACCGTATTTGCCAGGCGCTTGGAATTTATTGCGCAGGCAGCAGCTTGCCACAATGAGATCGCGTTGTCTGGATATTTATGCAAAAAACCCACATACCGGAAAACACCGTTTGAACGGGAGATTACGGACATTCTGCTTGCGGTAAATCGTGCATACCACAAAAGCGATTATCTGCCGTGCATTGCCTGGGGGAAAACGGCGCGCTTTGCTGCGCATTTGGAAATAGGCACACATATCCGTTTGAAGGGGCGCATGCAGTCGCGCGCTTATGAAAAGACATATCCCACAGGGGAATCTGCCATCAAAACCGCATACGAAATTTCCATAGCACAGCTGGAGGTTCTGACTGACGGTTGATGATTTGCTTGGTTTTTATACTTTAATAAAGTAGCGTATCATGATATAATACAAAAAAACGTTTGGGAGGATTCGCATGCCAGCCAATTCCAATCTAAAGTCCAAAGAAATGGACATGCTTTGCCAAGCGCTCCTTCATTTGGAGACAGTAGAGGAATGCTATCAGTTTTTTGAGGATATATGCACCATGGCGGAGATGCATGCTCTGAGCCAGCGTTTACAAGTGGCAAAAATGTTGAAAGACAAAGTGACCTATCAGGAAATCAGCCGGCTGACAGGTGCCTCTACTGCGACAATTAGCCGTGTGAACCGTTGTGTAACATACGGGAGCGGAGGCTATGGCCTGGTATTGAGCCGCCTGGAAACACAGCAGGATAAAGAATAATGGATTGTAACGATTTTGGCGTACAAAGGCCAGCTTTGTGCGCCTTTTTCTTGGGGTTATTATAGGAGGAAATATGGATCTATCCGGTTTGAACAAAAACCAAAGAGCTGCCGTGGAGCAAACAGAAGGCCCTTTGTTGATCTTAGCGGGCGCGGGCAGCGGAAAAACGAGAACGCTTACTATGCGTACGGCGCATTTGCTGGAGCTGGGCGTATTCCCGAGCGCAATTCTTTGTATTACTTTTACCAATAAAGCGGCCAATGAAATGAAGGACCGCGTGGAGGACTTGGTAGGGCCGGCGGCACAGTCTATGTGGATCTGCACATTCCATAGCATGTGTGTCAGAATTTTGCGCATGAATGCGGATGCGCTTGGCTATACCAAAAACTTTACCATTTATGATACGGATGATGTTCAGCGCCTTATCAAGCAGATCGAAAGAGATCTGGATATTGATGAGAAATTTTGCCCAGCAAAAGCGGTGGCGTCCGCCATCTCGGATGCAAAGAATAAGATGCTTTGGCCGAAAGATTATGCGCAGCGCGCTGCAGGCGACATTTGGAAGCAGACTGTAGCCGAGGTATATGCAGAATATGAAAAGCGCCTATTGGCAAACAATGCTTTTGATTTTGACAATTTGCTGGGGAAAACGGTAGAGTTATTTGAAAAGCATCAGGATATTTTGGCCTATTATCAGAAGCGATTTCGGTATGTGCATGTAGATGAGTACCAAGATACCAACAGGGCACAATATCTATTGGTAAAATATATTGCAGCTCATGGCAATGTTTGCGTGGTAGGGGATGATGACCAGTCCATTTATGGCTGGCGCGGGGCAGACATCCGGAATATCTTGGATTTTGAAAAGGATTTTCCCGGCGCAAAAATGATTCGTCTTGAGCAGAATTACCGTTCTACTACGCCGATTCTGGAAGCGGCCAATGCTGTGATCAGCCATAATAGCGGGCGAAAAGGAAAAACCTTATTCACCACCCGAGAGGGCGGGGCGCCCGTTGCACTCCACCGCTGTATCTCTGAGCGGGAAGAGGCGATGTTTGTAGCAGATACCATTGATGATTTGCTGGCTGATTATCGGCTTTCGGACTTTGCTGTGCTTTATCGGACCAATGCGCAGAGCCGTGCTTTGGAAGAAGAATTTATGAAAAAGCAAATCGCGTACCGCGTGGTAGGAGGCATTAAATTTTATGACCGGAAAGAGGTTAAGGATTTGGTGGCTTACCTGCGGTTTCTCCAAAATCCGCAGGACAGCGTTAGCTTATTCCGCATCCTAAATGTGCCAAAGCGCGGCATTGGAGCCACGACAGTAGGAAAGATCCAGACAGCAGCTTTGGAAAATGATGTATTTGCCTGGGATATTGTGATGAATGCAGGCCAATACATTGCCCCTCAGCGCACAGCGGACAAGCTGGAGAAGTTTGCCAACGATATGATGCAGCTTATGGCAGCCGGTGTATTACTGGCGCCGGAGGAATATGTGCGTAAGGTTTTGGATGATACGGGGCTTTTGCTCCAATACCAGGAAGAGGGCACGGAGGAAGCACTGGCAAGGGCTGAAAATATGCTGGAGTTTATTACGGCGATCCAGGAATTTATGCAGACGAATGCAGATGCGACTTTAGCTGATTTTCTGGCAAATGTAGCCCTTGTAACGGACTCAGACGAACAAACAGAAACCAATACTGTGACGCTGATGACGCTGCATAGTGCAAAGGGGCTGGAATTCCCGGTTGTGTTTTTTATTGGGCTGGAGGAAGGAATTTGCCCGCACATTCGCTCTATGCAGAGCGAAGAAGGGATTGAAGAAGAACGGCGGCTGTGCTATGTAGGCATCACACGTGCAATGGATAGGCTGTATATGACCTATGCGATGAGTCGCGGGCTGTTTGGCGCCACCAATCATAACCCACCCTCACGTTTTTTAGAGGAGCTGCCAGAGGGATTGGAGCGAAACGATACGGCCAGCGGGGTGATGAGCCCGTATGCGGATTTGCCGAAACAGAGCGTGATGAGGTCTCCGGTTTTGGCAAAGAGAGCATCACGGCCCATCATTACAAAACCGGATCCGGCGCTGATGGAGCTTAAAGAAGGAGACAGGGTGCACCATCCTGCGTTTGGAGGCGGTGTGGTCTTATCCTTATCGGGGAAAGGCGATGGGCTGGTGGCTGAAATTGATTTTGGAAGCAAGGGAATCAAGCGCATTGCCTTGAAATATGCTGCTATGAAGAAGGAAGGATAATGGAACAGCGTTTACAAACCATTGTAGATCTGCTCAATGAGTATGCTGAGCAATATTATCGGTATGATAACCCCACCGTTACAGATGGAGAGTACGATGCATTGTTTGATGAGCTATTGGCCCTGGAAAAGGAAACGGGCATTGTATTGCCTGACTCCCCTACAAGGCGGGTGGGGGGGACGCCCGTTCAGGGATTTTCCCAGCATACGCATTTGGGGCGGCTTTGGAGCTTAGATAAATGCAGAAGCAAAGAGGAGGTTGCGGCCTGGGAACAGCGCATACAAAAGCTGCACGGCGCCGAAGAAGGATTGCCTCCGCTTCGCTATGCCTTGGAATACAAAATAGACGGCTTGACCATCAACCTGACGTACAAAAACGGCAGACTGGTACAGGCGGCCACAAGGGGCAACGGCATTGTGGGGGAAGGTATCTTGGCGCAGGTGCAGACGATACGCTCTATCCCTTTGTCCATTCCTTTCAATGGAACAATGGAGGTGCAGGGAGAAGGGTTCATGCCGCTCTCTTCCTTTGATGCGTATAATAAAACGGCGGAGGAGCCTCTTAAAAATGCGAGGAATGCGGCGGCTGGCGCGCTGCGAAATTTGGATCCGTCAGTAACGGCGGCAAGAAAGCTGGATGCCTTTTTCTATAATGTAGGATATATAGAGGGCAAGGCACTTTCGAGCTTGCCGGAAATGCTGGCATTTTTAGAGGACAACGGCTTGAAGATCTCCCCGAAGGTCCGATACTTTGATAGCGCAGTAGAGGCGTATGAGCAGGCAATGAAGATGGCGCAAAGCAGAAAACACGAGGATTTTCTAACGGATGGCATGGTAATCAAGGTTTGTGATTTTGCTACACGGCGCGCGTTGGGGCACACGGAACGGTTTCCTCGTTGGGCGATGGCTGTTAAATTTGAAGCAGAAGAGGCTGTTACGACTGTACAGGCTGTGCAATGGCAGGTAGGAAGAACCGGGAAGCTAACACCGCTGGCTTTGCTGGAGCCTGTGGAGATCTGCGGCGCTACGGTAAAAAGGGCAACGCTGAATAACTTAGGGGACATTCAACGCAAGCATGTAAAGATCGGCGGCCGAGTATGGATACGCAGGAGCAATGACGTTATTCCGGAAATCATGGGGAGCGTTGATGATAGGGGGCAGGAAATACAAGCGCCTACGCAATGTCCGTTTTGCGGAGCTGAAGTCATCGAAAAAGGGGCGCACCTGTTTTGCAGCAATCCCGTAGACTGCAAGCCGCAGCTGTTGGCGGCTTTAGCCCATTTTGCTTCCAAAGGATGCATGGATATTCAGGGCTTAAATGAAAAAACACTGGAAGCTTTTATGGATCAGCTGGACGTTCGATACCCGGCCGATTTATATCGCTTGACAGAGGAACAGCTGTTAGCGCTGGAAGGGTTCAAGGAAAAGCGGGCGCAAAATATCATACGAGCTATTCAAGAGAGCAAAAGATGCCGGCTTTCCCAGCTGCTGATAGGCATTGGCATTCCCAATGTAGGCAAGAAAACAGCAAAGGATTTGGCTGCGCTCTATCCTACAATAGATGCGTTGGCGGATGCTTCAAAAGAGGAGCTAGAAGCGATCCACGACATCGGGAGCATCGTGGCGCAGTCCATTGTAGATTATTTTGCTGATGGCGGGAAAAGGAAGCATTTAGAAGATTTGCTGGCCTGCGGTGTTAAGCCGATGGGGGAAATGAAAAAGGATGACGGCACACAGGGATTTTTGGCAGGAGAGAGTATTGTCTTTACAGGCGTATTGTCCCAGATGACAAGGAACCAGGCAAAGGAACAGGCTGAGGCCTTGGGCGCGGTTACAACTGACAGTGTCAGCAAGAAGACTACATTGGTTGTAGCGGGAGAAAAGGCAGGCAGCAAACTAACAAAGGCACAGAAATTAGGTGTGCGCGTGTTAACAGAACAGGCATATTTGGATATGATTTCACAGCACTGAGGATGAAGAAGGGCCGTGAGGGTATGAAAACTGAAACTGAATGGATGAGAAAAGCTTTTTATAGCAACACGCAGATTCGAGATGAGGTTGTGCTGCGTCCCACGACAGAAAAGGGCTGTGCTGCGCTGCGCCTTGGCCCCAGGCTTTGCGTCGTTTGTACAGAGTCTGTTTCCTTGGAGAGCAAGGAAATGGGGGGGCTTTTGGTGCAGTGCTGCTGCAACGAGATGGCAGCCTGCGGGGCAGAACCTGTTGGCCTTATCATATCGCTTTTTATACCAAAAACCATGGATGAAGCAAAGGTTGAGCGTATGATGGAGCAGGTAAAACAATGCGCAGATACACTTCAGGTCGAAGTCATTGGCAGCAATGTGGAAAAAAGCGACGCTTTGACGCGGGCAGTGGCAAGCGCGGTGGTTTTGGGGACTTGCCCGGAGGGACGCTTGGTAACGGCCAATGGCGCGCAGATGGGGGATGACCTGGTGCTGACAAAATGGGCCGGGCTGGAGGCAACCTATCGGATGGCAGTGGATTATGCCTCTATCTCTATGCAGCATTTGGGAACAGAGGGCTATCACGCCTGTCAGCAGCTAAAGGATCGGCTTTCCGCCATACAGGACGGCATTTTGGCGGCGGGCCAGGGAGCCCACGCCATTTGCCATGCTGCCAAAGGTGGCATACTAGGGGCGGTACATGCCATGAGCCTGGCTTCCCGCTGTGGAGTATATTTGATGGAGCAGCGCATTCCGGTGTTGGAGGAAACAGAACAGCTATGCCGTGCATTTTCTTTAGATGCGCTGCGCTTATCATCTGCCGGCTGTCTTCTCATTGCATGTGAAAATGGGAAAGAGATGGTGCGCTCTTTACAAGAAAAGGAGATCCCAGCAGCGGTCATTGGCCAGGTAAAGTATGAGGGCAATGGGCTTTTGATACAGTGTATGGATGGAATGACAAGAGAGATTGCGCCGCCTGGAGCAGACGAATTTTACCGGTTTGCTGAGCGTATGGCAGAGACGGAGGTATCGTTGAACCAGAGCTGATCTTTATGGTATAATAATCCATCAAGGGGACGGAGGCATAAAAATGCAAAGTATGACCGGCTTTGGGCGCGGCTCGTTTCAACTGGAGGGGCGGGAAGCGACCATTGAAATAAAGGCAGTCAATTCTCGATACCTAGACCCAAATTTCCGTATGTCGCGCAATGTGAGTTTTGTAGAACAAAAACTGCGCGCAGCTTTAGCGGATGTTTTGCATCGGGGAAAGGTTGACCTATATATTTCCTATAAAAATACGAGGGAAGATCGGGCTGAGGTTCTGGCAGATGTCGCTTTGGCGCAGTCCTATCAAAAGGCGGTATCGGCGCTGGCGCAGGCGTTGGGAAAGCCGTCTGAAACTACTCTGTGGCAGGTGGCTATGCTGCCCCAGGTCTTACAGCTTTCTGAAAGCCAAGAAGACGAGCAGGCAGTATGCTTTGTCGTAGAGCAGGCTTTTTCGCAGGCCATCGAGCAGTTGAAAACGATGCGTGAAAAGGAAGGCGAAAAGCTTTGCGAGGATCTGCTTACAAAGGCAAAAGCGGTGGATGCCTTGGTTTGTCAGATTGATGCATTGGCGCCTCGGGCGGAGCAGGCCTCTAAGGATAAGCTTTTGGAAAAAATGAAGGAATATACGCAGGCAGATGAAACACTAAAGCAACGGGTTGTTATGGAAGCGGCCCTGATAGCGGAGAAGCATGCAATTGATGAGGAATTGGTGCGCCTGCATAGCCATATAGAGCAATTTTGCCAAAGCGCACAGTCGGATGGGCCGGTAGGCAGAAAATTGGATTTTATTGTACAGGAAATGAATCGTGAGGTAAATACCATTGGCAGCAAGGCCAACGATGCGGAAATTACTTCACTGGTAATTGCGGCTAAGAGCGAATTGGAAAAAATGCGTGAACAGGTTCAAAATGTAGAATAAGCGAGGAAGAATGTATGGCGATTCGGTTGATCAATATTGGTTTCGGGAATATCGTTTCAGCAAGCAGGATCATAGCAATCGTTTCTCCGGAAAGCGCGCCTATTAAAAGGATCATTCAAGATGCGCGCGAGCGGGGGGTATTGATAGATGCAACATATGGCAGACGTACCCGTGCTGTGGTTGTTATGGACAGCGGGCATATCATTTTGTCTGCCGTGCAGCCTGAAACAGTAGCAAATCGGTTAAGCGACCGTGAGACGGAACTGGAGGATTAGGAAGGCATCATGAAAAAACGTGGAACACTGCTGGTGGTTTCGGGCCCATCCGGAGCGGGCAAGGGCACTTTGATACAATCCTTGCTGAAAAAAAGATCGGATGCGATCGTGTCTGTTTCGGCTACAACACGCGCCCCGCGCCCCGGGGAAAAGGAAGGGGTCCATTATTTCTTTGTCAGCAGAGAGCAGTTTGAGCAAATGATCCATGAGCATGCATTTTTGGAATATGCATGTGTATTTGGAACAACTTACTATGGTAC
>CAJLPK010000001.1 GCA_905208455.1 uncultured Bacillota bacterium | reverse complement strand
AAAATGTGCTGCGTGTCGATGAAATCTTAAAACAAGGGCAGATTGGTACCGGCGAGTTTTCTTTGTCCGTCTATCCTGCCAGCCAACCCATGATGATGGCACTGGCCAACAAAGGCGTCATTGCCGACCTGATGGGTCAAGGCGTGATTGTGCGAAGCGCCTTTTGCGGACCCTGCTTTGGGGCGGGCGATGTGCCTGGCCATGGTGGGCTCAGCATCCGCCATACCACCCGCAACTTCCCGAACCGGGAAGGCAGCAAGCCGGGCGAGGGGCAGGAAGCCTATGTCGCTTTGATGGATGCGCGCTCCATCGCAGCGACCGCGGCCCACGGAGGAATCCTGACCGCCGCTACCGAGCTGGCGCATGTGCCGGAAGAGCCTGTGCAGACCGATTATATTTACAACGACCTGCCCTATCAAAGCCGTGTATATCGCGGGGTAGGGCACCCGCATCCGGAGGCAGAGCTCATCAAAGGGCCCAACATTGCTGACTGGCCGACTATGATCCCTCTGCCAGAGGATCTGGATCTGACTGTGGCCTCGGCTATCTACGATCCCGTAACTACCACGGACGAGCTGATTCCCTCCGGGGAAACCTCCAGCTACCGCAGCAACCCGCTGCGTTTAGCAGAGTTTGCTCTCTCCCGCAAGGACCCGCAGTATGTTGGGCGGGCCAAGGCTGTCTATGCCAAGGAGCTGGAACGGCGGGCCACCGCGCCGGATGCGCCTGGCCAGGGCTCTGTTGTCTTTGCGTTGCGCCCCGGCGATGGTTCCGCACGCGAGCAAGCGGCCTCCTGCCAGCGTGTTTTGGGCGGTGTAGCCAACATCGCCTTGGAGTACGCTACGCGCCGGTACCGCGCCAATGTCGTCAACTGGGGCATGCTTCCTTTTACGCTGCCGGATGCGGAAACCTATAACATCCAGCCGGGAGACATGGTAAAGCTGCGCGGGATTCGTACCGCGCTCAAGGAAGGAAAGGAAGAAATCCCCGCCACGCTCGTTCAGCCGGATGGCGAAAAGAGCATCACCTTACACCTGCCTCAAATGACAAACCAAGAGCGTGAGATCATCCTGGCCGGCTGTTTGATGAACTATTATGCAGCGCAGAACCAATAAATGCCGTGTAAAAATCGCTAGCTAAAAAGGCAATGCCAAATGGCATTGCCTTTCTTCTATTCTTTTTGCCTTTTTTTCCTTTTGTCCCGAAAAAAATCCTGTAATATAGCCCGGCATTGCGCTTCCCAAACGCCGCCAGTGACCTCAAACGCATGATTGAATTTGGCTTGCCCGGAAAAATCCAACACCGTACCGCAGCAACCCGCCTTTTCATCGTAAGCGCCAAACACCACACGCTCGAGCCTTGCGTTGACCGCGGCGCCAGCGCACATAGGACACGGCTCCATCGTTACATATAAAACGCAACCCGAAAGCCGCCATCCCCCCAGCTTTTTGGCAGCGCGCCGCATCGCCAAAATTTCCGCGTGGGCGGTAGGGTCTTTGGCACTTTCCCGCAAATTATGGGCACGGGCTATGACGCGGCCGTCCTTGACCACGACGGCGCCTACTGGCACCTCACCTTTCTTTGCCGCAGCCTTGGCCTGCTTCCAGGCCTTCTGCATCCATTTTTCATCCTGCGTCATGTGTTTTTCCCTTCCATACTTTCTGCATCCCCAGGCACAGCGCCCCGATCAATAGGCCTGTCGGTACCGCCGCCAGCCAGAGAACAGGCAGATAATACAGCAAGCCCTTCGTGCCCGTCATAAGCATCGCCATCAACCCCTGCGCAGTATTGTGTGCCAAAGCGCCCATCACGGACTGGGCCAGTGGCCCAAATTTGAGCGCCTGTATCAGCACCATCACGGCATAGCTCAACACAGCCCCTGCAAAGGCATACAGCGCCCCCACCGGCGCGCCGGTGAGCAGCAAGCCCAGCCCGCACCGCAAAACTGAGATAATCAGCGCAGAGGACCGGCCCAGCGTTTGCAGCGCATACAGCGTAAATAGATTGGCCAATCCAAGCTTTACGCCAGGCAGGCCTGGAAACAACGGCACCATCACGCTTTCCAGCCAATGCACTGCCGTTGCCATCGCCACCAGCATCGCCGTCTGTGCCAATTTTTTTGTCGTCATTGCTTGTTTCATTGCAGCGTATAACCCCGTCCTTGCAATGTAAAGCTATCCTTTAGTCCGTCCGTCACGATCACCTTTTTATCTTCCTTTACCAATACGGCTTCTACGCCATAGGCTTTCACCAATGCCAAGCCCTTTTGCTCCCCTGCCAAAAAAACCGCTGTCGACAGCGCATCGCAGACCATGCCGTCCTCGCCCACAATGGTTACGCTGATAAGCCCGTTGTTTGCCGGCCGGCCGGTACACGCATCTAAAATATGGTGATAGCGCGTTTGTTCTATCTCCACATACCGTTGATAATCGCCGCTAGTCACGACGCTTTTTCCCTGTACCTTCAAAAGTGCAAAAATTGACTGCTCGTTTCTGGGATCCTGTATCCCAATTTCATAGGCTCTATCCCCCACAATACAAACATTGCCGCCCAGATCGATTAAGGCATCTTGCACGCCCTGTTCCTGCAAATATGCTTTGAGCATGTCCGCGGCTTTCCCTTTTGCCATACTGCCGAGATCCAGCCCCGCCCCCTCCTGTGCCGTCACCAAGCCTGAGCCATCCTCTTGCGGCTGTATCGTAAATTCTGCCTGCCTGCAAAGGGCTTTTGCCCGCTCTATCTGAGCCTGTGTGGGCAGCGCCTCCTCCGGCGTTCTATCCTTGATATGCCATAGCTCTACCAATGGCCGTACCGCCAGGGTGTAGGCCCCCTGTGTTTTGGTTTCCAGCGCCTGTCCCAACTGGAGCATCTCCATCGTAGGCTGGGAAACCATCTGTGCTTGTCCGTGGTTGATTTTGTATACCACGCTGTCTTCCCTATCCGCCGACCATTGGGTTTCCCATTCCTCCAGCTTGCTCAAAGCTGCCTGTGCTGCCTTTTCGTCTTCCTTTTTATATACAGTAATCGCTGTTACTGTGTCCATGGCAAACCCACGCACCGTATTCCCCGTCCTTGCGCAGCCCGCTGCCAACAGCATACAGCATAGTCCCAGCCATAGTGCCCTGCCTTTATATCTCATAGGTTTCTCCCTCTCTTATTCGCTTTATCATACCAGACATTGCAAAGAAACAAAAGAAACCCCTTTACAAAAATTTCTTTTTATGGTACTATAACAGACGTTCTCGGGGCTTTGGCGAAGTTGGCTATCGCGCTACACTGGCAGTGTAGAGATCACCGGTTCGAATCCGGTAAGCTCCACCAACAGCAGATATGCTGTATAAAATCGCAAGCTGTATACACAGTTTGCGATTTTTTGTTACAACCCTATTCTCTCTTTGCCATCCGGCTGCAAATGCCCATCTCTACGACTATGCTACATGATAACGATATGCGCAGACTTTTATTTTCAGGAGGATGGTATGACGGATATTTCAACAGAATTGGCACAGCAGCTTATCAAGGACCAATTTCCAAAATGGGCAGCGCTCCCGATCCGTCCCGTTGCGCAAAGCGGCCACGACAACAGAACCTTCCATCTGGGAGACAAAATGACGATCCGATTGCCCAGCGGGCCTGACTATGTGCCGCAAATCGAAAAGGAGGCAAAATGGCTGCCCTTTTGGCTAACCATCTCCCTTTCCCGATCTCCTGCCCCGTTGCACAGGGGAAGCCCAGCGCATACTATCCCTTTCCCTGGGCGGTCTATCGGTACATAGAGGGCGAGCCCGCCCATGCAAAAAACATCGGTGACCCCAAGCGTTTTGCTGTCGATTTGGCCAACTTTCTTCGTATGCTGCAAGCGATAGATGTTACAGGCGCCCCCGCAGCCGGAAAACACAATTTTTACAGAGGCACAAGCCCCCGTGTGTACCATGAGCAGGTAGAAAATGCCCTTCAATCGCTTCACAGTATCCTCCCGGTTTCTCTTTTACAAAAGAAATGGATGCAAGCGACCCGCTCTCAATGGGAGGGGCCCCCGGTTTGGCTCCATGGCGATATTGCGCCGGGGAACCTCTTGGTAAAGAATGGATCGTTATGCGGAGTCATCGATTTCGGCATCATGGGCATCGGCGATCCGGCCTGCGATTATGCCATGGCTTGGACCTTTTTCTCTCAGCAGGATAGGGCTTATTTTTTACAAGGGCTGGATCAGGGAACCATACAGAGGGCTCGCGGCTGGGCTTTATGGAAGGCCCTTATCACATACAACGATACGGATGCCTTACTCTCTCTCAATGCAAAGCATACGCTCAACGAAATCATACGCGAAGAGGAAGTATAGGTTCGATATACAGCCAAAACGCGGCCCAAAAAAACACGCTTTTTGTTTCCCACTTATGCCGCTGCGCTTTCCCGCAAAATAGATTGCAGAAGAATTAGAATTTTCCCGTTCGGAAGCCGTTGATCAATTCGCTGCCGATGCTCGCCAACGACGCAGGCTCTGGGATATCCTCCCTTTGGAACCAGTGTGCCTCCGCCAGTTCGCTTTCCTGTAAAAACAGGGTTTCATCCTCACCATCCAGCTCTGCGGTAAACCCAATCATCACGGTATCGGAAAAGGACCACGGCTGGCTTTTGTAATAACGGATGTTTTTGACCTTCAGCCCTACCTCCTCCATGACCTCACGACGTACTGTCTGCTCAAATGTCTCTCCGATCTCTACAAAGCCCGCGATCAAGGCAAATTTCCCGGGGGGCGAGGAAACATTGCGTGCCATCAGCAGTTTATCTCCATGATGGATGGCAACAATGACAGCAGGCGAAATTTTCGGATATTCCGTATACCCGCAGTTGGTGCAGACCATCGCCCGCTCTACTTCGCTGCTTTGCATGATGCTGCCGCATTTGCCGCAGAATCTATGCGCTCTTTCCCACCGATAGATCTGGCTGCCGGTAATGCCGCCAAAAGCCATCCACTGCGGCTCAAAGCTGCGGAATACCCTAGTCGGCTGCATGAAAAAGCCTCCCTCTTGGGGTACTTCCATCTGATTTACCAGGTAAAAGCCAATGCCGTCAATGCTGAATAGGTACTGTGCCTGCTTTTTGATTTCTTCGTCAAACGACTCAAATCTCGGCAAAGCATCCCCCTGCTCTGTGTGCTGGAACAATGCATTCTGCTTTTCATAATACAGCACGATATCCTGTGCATGCGGTGTTTGCATACGAAATGTATTGTCATACTGATGCGGTGCAATGTCTTGAATCATCTTTTCTACCCTTCCTTCCTCATTTACTACGATTGTATCACCATTTTTTTCGTACCTCAATGAATAAAAACCAGGCCCCGCTGGTTTTCCTCGTCCTACTTTTCTGTAATCAAAAAAAGAGTTGACTCTGCCGCTGCGTTATGCTTTATGCTTAGTTCGAGTAAGGAGGGATTTTCATGGAATACAGTCTGCATGAGCTTTGCCAATTATCCGGCCTCAGTGCCAGGACGCTGAGGTATTATGATGAAATCGGTCTGTTAAAGCCTACAAGAATCGATGATACTCGCTATCGGTACTACGACGATGCTGCCGTTACCGCTTTGCAGACCATTTTATTTTACCGTGCTTTGCAGGTACCTCTCAACACGATCCGCCGCCTATTGCACGCCTCTATGTCTGAACGCTCGGCATTGCTCCATGCCCACCTTTCAGACCTATATAGCCAATATGATGAACTTGGCATTCTCATTCGCCATGTAAAAATCGCTCTTTCCTCTATGAAAGGAGAATATACTATGCAGGATCCATTACAATTTACAGCCCTAAAACAAACGATTTTACAGGAAAATAAGGCCGTGTACGGAGAAGAGCTTTCCCAGCTGTACGGGCATGATGAAATTGCAAAGGCCCATGCAAAGCTGCAAGCCATGACCCCGGCACAATATCAACAGGCGCAAGCCTTGTCCGCACAGCTGGAAGGCTTGCTGTACAAAGCAGTATTGGAAGGCGACGCCACCGGCCTTTTGGCGCAAAAGGCCTTTTCCTTGCATAAGCAATGGCTCTGCCATTATTGGCCTTCCTATACTAAGCAAGCGCACAAAGGCCTCGCTGCCCTGTATTTATCAGACCAGCGCTTTACTGCCTATTATGATGCGATCGCTCCCGGCGCTGCGCAATTTCTGCACGATGCCATCCTCGCTGCCTGCTCCTAATGCTAAGATGCTACCAGGCCTCGCTTCGGCGGGGCTTTTCCTTTGAAGTTCAAAATACACTTGCCTTTTGCGTGTTCTTGTGCTATGCTGTATTCCATCATTTATTTTGAAGTTCAAACAAAAAAGGAGGCTGCCGTGTGCAGGATCTGACCTATGCAGCGCTCAATGAATTTCTTGTCGGCGCGTTCAACGAAATTTTGCGCATTGAGGGGCGCGTATTATGCCGCGGTTCCCTTAGCGATCTCTCCATCCGTGAGATCCATGTCATTGAAGCGGTTTGCCAGGCACAGACGGAAAAGGACAGCAGGCCAAGCGTGATCGCTCCGCTTCTCGGCATTACCGCCGGCAGCCTGACAACGGCCGTTGGCCCGCTTATCAAAAAAGGCTATCTGCAAAGAAAGCGCGGCACAAAGGATAAGCGTTCTGTCCTGCTTTGCCCTACCGAAAAGGGGCTGGAGGCAAACCGCATTCATGCCGCTTTTCATCACGATATGATTTCCTCTGTGATCCAGGCGCTAAATGGCGAAGAGCTTCGAGCCTTGGTCAAGGCCCTGGATGCCATACAGCATTATTTTTCCGAAAAATCCAATGAAGGAAAGGAGGATTGACCTTCCCATGTCGATCCGCATCATCACAGACAGCACTTGCGACCTCAGCCTATCCCAGCTTCAAGAGCTGGATATTGAATGTATCCCTCTATCGGTCTATTTTGGCGAGGAACAGTATCTGGATAAGGTAGAGCTGAGCCCCGAGGCCTTTTATCAAAAGCTGAGCCAGAGCCATGATCTGCCCACTACAAGCCAGCTGAATCCCGAGGCCTTTATCGCGCGTTTTCAGCCGGAATTGGAACAAGGCCATGAAATCGTCGGTATTTTTCTTTCCAGCCGGTTAAGCGGCACGTTCCAGTCTGCCGTTATTGCCAAAGAGCAGCTGCAAAGCGACAAAATCCATCTTGTGGACACGATGAACGTCAGCTTCGGCAATGTGCTCTTGCTGCGCCATGCCGCCAAGCTGCGGGACGAAGGAAAGTCTGCTGAGGAAATCTGCCAAGCCTTAGACAGCATCAAGGACCGCTTGGCTGTCTATGGCGTAGTGGCTACGCTCAAATACCTGCACAAAGGGGGCCGCTTGTCCGCCTCTGCCGCTGCGGTCGGCACGATGCTTCAGCTAAAGCCCATCGTTGGCATCAAGGATGGCGCTGTGGTCTCTGTCAGCAAATCCAGAGGCTATAAAAGCGCTTTCCGCCACTTAGTGCATCTTTTAGAGCGTGAGCCGGCTGATCCGCAATATGGCTTTGCCTTTGCCCATGCCAATGCCCCGGAGGCTGTCCCGGATCTCATCTCCGCCATTTCCGCTCATTGCAGTGTGGAGCCTTATATTCTCTGCGATGTAGGGCCTGTCATCGGCACCCATACAGGCCCGGGCTGCGTTGGGTTCGCCTATGTAAAGGCAGAATAAAAAGGACGGGAACCCCGTCCTTTTTTTATTTCTTTACCATGTGGATCAGCTGCCTTGTGCTGCGAACTCCCAGCACCATCGTCGCACCTAAGTACACCGCCAGGAAGGAAGCCGCCCCCGCAAACAAACGCAAGAGGCCTGTTAAGGTTTCCCCATTGTGCGCCGGTAAAAGGCCGAGCACAAGCAGCAAAATCACCGTAGCTGCCGCCAAGGAAATGAGTATGCGAAGGATCTGCCCTACCACGCTGCGCAATCCTAAAGAGCCCATTTTTTTATGCAATAGAATCAGCTGCAAGGTAGCGCCTGTCAAAGCAGCCGTTGTTGTGGCAAGCGTCAAGCCCATAGCCCCGATTATGCGTGACAATGTAAGGTTCAGCGCAATGTTTACACATACGCTTACAATCCCGACCCGCATAGGGGTACGGGTATCCTGCAAGGAATAAAAAACACGGCTCAAAAAATTTCTTAGCCCAAAAAAGAATAATCCTGCAATATACATCGCAAAAACCGGCGCGGTAAAGGCCGTATCCTCTGCGGTAAACGCGCCGCGCTGGAAAGCGACTGCAATGATGTCCTTTTGCATCACAACGCCCAGTACGATAACCGGCATAGTGACCAGCGCAATGATCTCTATGCTTTGCCGCACAGCTTGGCTGAAATCATTTTTCTTTCGTTTTGCTACGATGCGGCTCAGCCTGCTGAATGTAATCGTTGTGATCGGAACAATCAAGATGCCCAGCGCAGTGGTAACCAGCGAATAGGATTTGCTAAGCGCTGTTACGACCCCAACCCCCAGTGAAGACCCAATCATACGGTCTATCTGGTGATTGATTTCATCAAACGCCATGCTAATCAGCGCCGGAATGGCCAGCACAAAGGTGCGGCGTATCTTAGGCTCCCGTACCGTAAGGTGCGGCCGGTAGCGAAAGTGCCCCCGCAAAAACGGCAGCAGGATGATCGTCTGCGTCACCCCTGTCACCGACACCGCTATGCCCACCATACGGATATCCTTGAACAGAACGATGGCGGTAATCAAGCAGGCGGACAAAATGAATCCCAGCAGCTGCTCTGGAATGAATTTTTCCCTCGCATTCAGTAGGTTGCATAAAACACCCGTGACTGCATAAAACGCCAAGGAGGGATACATCATCCGCGTCAGCTGGATGGTAAGCTCCACCCCTACCTCTGCGCGATAGATCAGCGAGCAGATCGCCGGTGCAAACAAATACGCCAAAAGAGAGCCTAGCAAACCCGCCACAAAGTATAGCGTAACCACCTGGCTGGCATATCGATCAGCTGCCAGCTGCCCCTGCCGCAGCCTTGTTTTTGTATAAATCGGAATAAAGGTAGAGGCAATGCCTGCGCTAAATAGCAATGTCATAATGCTGAATATGCCATAAGCCGTTACAAATGCATCGCTTTCCACGCCGCGGCCGAAATAAGCGGCCATCACCATTTCCCGTACAAAGCCCAGCAGCTTGCTGGCTGCAATGATCAGCGTAACGACCATGGTGGTTTTCAGCGCATGCTGTGATGCTTTTGTTGCCTTATGTGCAGTATGGCGTACCGGCCGGCCTGTCTGCCGGCTGTGTACCGGCGCTTGCTTTCTATGTGTGTGTTTAGGTCTCCGCCCCTGCTCGCGCAGCTCGCTTCTGGGCACAAACCTTGTCTGCTCCGTATTTGGCAACCCAACACCCCCATACACAATTTGTATGCACATATCATGCAAATGATTGATTCTATTTTCTGTCAGAATCTATATTATATCCTAAATAAGGCAAAAAAGTAAATGTGCACCGCATATCCCTAAAATGTGGCATACAAATAAAAAAAGAGAAAGCCTTTCAGCTTTCTCCTCATCTCAATAGGCACGCGCCCAATAAATCATCTTTTTCGCCGGCTTTCCGCAACAGGCACATACATGCCCCTCCGCCTGGTCCTGCAGTTCAAACGGCATGCAGCGTGTCGTAATGCCATATTCCGCTTTTACATGCTCTTCACAGTCACGCTCTCCACACCAGGGCGAAAACGCAAAACCTTTCTTAACATCAACTGCGTCCCGTACCTCCTCTATGGTAGAGGCTTGGAAAATGTGCGCATCCCTGTGCTCGGTAGCCATGCGCAGCATCGTAGTATGAATATCCTCCAAAAGCGCTTGAACGGACTGCACCAGCCCTTCCATAGGCGCTGCTGTCTTTTCGTGCGTATCCCGGCGCGCCAGCATGACCTGCCCGTTTTCAATATCCCGAGGCCCTACCTCTAGCCGGACCGGCACACCGCGCATTTCCCATTCGTTGAATTTCCAGCCGGGGGACTGGTCTCTGTCATCCAATTCTACACGCAGACCAGCTGCCTTCAGTTCTTCATATAAAGCGTTGGCCTTTTCCAGCACGCCTTCCTTATGCATTGCCACCGGCACGATCACGACCTGAACCGGCGCAATTTTCGGCGGCAGCTTTAGGCCGCGGTCGTCGCCATGCACCATAATCAAACCGCCGATCATGCGTGTGCTGACGCCCCAGCTGGTCTGCCAAGCATACTTCTGCTGTCCATCCTTATCCAAAAACTGAATGTCAAATACCTTGGCAAAATGCTGGCCCAGGTTATGGCTAGTCCCCATCTGCAACGCCTGGCCATCATGCATAATGGCCTCCATCGTATAGGTATCCTTTGCCCCTGCAAATTTCTCTTTCTCTGTCTTTTGCCCTGTCAGCACCGGGATGGCCAGCACATTATAGGCAAAATCGCGGTACACCTCCAGCATCTGCATGGTTTCCCTCTGTGCATCCTCATAGGTAGCATGCACAGTATGCCCTTCCTGCCACAAAAATTCGCTGGTTCTCAAAAACGGGCGTGTGCTCTTTTCCCAGCGCACTACATTGCACCACTGGTTGAGCAGCAGCGGCAGATCCCGATAGGATTGCACCCATTTTGCATACATAGAACAAATGATGGTTTCGCTGGTCGGGCGCACGACCAGCGGCTCTGCTAGTTCATCATTGCCGCCCTTTGTCACCCAGGCAACTTCGGGCGCAAACCCCTCTACATGCTCTGCTTCTTTTTTCAATAGGCTTTCCGGAATAAACAACGGAAAATATGCGTTTTTATGGCCTGTTGCCTTAAACCTATCATCAAGCTCCCTTTGGATCAATTCCCAAATGCCATAGCCGTACGGACGGATGACCATACAGCCCTTCACATCGGAATAATCCATGAGCTCTGCCCGCACCACAACGTCCGTATACC
Organism: uncultured Bacillota bacterium; assembly: GCA_905208455.1. Classification (GTDB taxonomy): domain Bacteria; phylum Bacillota; class Clostridia; order Christensenellales; family QAND01; genus UMGS1975. The sequence goes on along the minus strand of CAJLPK010000001.1, from coordinate 59,305 downwards.
ATCTTGAAAAATTCTCATCCATCGGCGTGATCGCCTGCACAAACGCCCCTTGCTGTTTCTTTCCTGCCATTGAACTACCTCCTCCAAACAAGCTTTCACAGGCGGGCATAAAAAAAGCCTTTCGCCCGCAATTTTTCTGCAAGGACGAAAGACATGCTTCCGTGGTACCACCTTACTTGGCAAGTACACTTGCCCACTCATTGTACCGATAACGCCCGGCAGGCGGCAGCTTTCACTGCAAAGCTCGCAAGGTGGGAACCGTTCTCCCGGCATACCCGCCTTTCAGCCTGCGGGCGGGTTCTCTGCTGTGCCGCGTAAAACGTGGCCTTGGTCGTCGCTTGATTGTCTGCATTATACCGCCTTTTTTCCACCGTTGCAAGTCCATCCTTGACAAACCCTTTCCTTTCACCCTATACTATAAAAAAATCAAATAGTACCGCTGGGGGTGCCGAAAGGCTGAGAGGGCATATCCGCCCGACCCTTGGAACCTGTCTGGATCATGCCAACGGAGGGAAGCGGCGCGCATATCAAGCCATATGCCAGCGTTTCCCGCAACGATGTTGCGGGTTTTTTCATGGGAAGCGGTCAAAAGGAGTGGTTTGATCTATGTGGTTTTCTACGTTTTTAGAAAACTTGGTAGCCTTGCCCGCATGGGCTTGGGTGGTATGGGCGCTTGTCGTCGTGTGCGCTGTGGTGTTCTTTGCGCTGCGCAAGCGTGCCGGGTCATCGCTGCCCATCGCCGTAGTATTGCTGCTGGCATTGGCAGTGCTGTTTGCTTTTGCACTGCCTTCCATTGAGCCGGAGGAAGGAGCGTCCACGGCCGCGGCCTTTTTGTATTCTCCTGTCTTTTGGTCTGTCCTCGTCGCCATCCTTGGCATTGTCTGCATCATTTTGCTGCTGCGGCGGCAAAAATGGACGATCCAAATGCTTTCCACCGGCGCTTTGTGCGTTGCGCTGGCGTTTGTATTGTCTTGTCTTACCCTGTATCGTATGCCAAATGGCGGCAGCGTTACCCCCGCTTCCATGCTGCCCATCCTGGTCTTTGCCTGGATCTACGGGCCCATCCCCGGCATAGCTGCCGGTACAATGGACGGGATCATGCAGCTGGTACAAGGCGCCTATGTCATCCATCCCATGCAGTTTTTGTTGGATTATATCCTCCCCTTTGCTGTGCTGGGCGTTGCAGGGCTTTTTCGGAAGGATAACCAGCTTCCCCTGGGCATTATCCTGGGCTCTGCAGCGCGGTTTCTCATCCATGTTTTGTCCGGTGTAATCTATTTTGCCTCCTCTGCACCCGCAGGGCAAAGTCCGCTTCTTTACTCCTTGGGCTACAATGCAACTTATCTGGTTCCCGAACTCATCATTTGTTTGGCAATCGTCATGATTCCCCGTATGAAGCATGCACTGATTCGTATTCAGCATGAGGCCAAAGCCGCTTAACCATACCATGAAGGCCCTGCAAGCAACTGCTTGCAGGGCCTTTTCATGCAATACCATCCCTTATGCTTTTCATTGTTCTGCAATCCATCGTTTCTGCGGCTGCGCAACCGCTTAGCATCCTCGAGAACCTGCCAAAATGCAGAGGGCCTATTCCCTCTTCCATGTACGCTGAAAATTTATGAGAACGCCTTTGCCTCATCCGTGCCAACAGGCTCTGCTGAATCTACCGGCTCCTGTGTCCAATAAAGGCGGAACGCAGCACCGTCACTCCCGACAGGTTTGATAGGGCAATGTGTATATTGGGAAATCCTATCTCCATTCCCTACCGTTTCTGTCAAGCGATGAGTCAAAAAGCGATTCTCTGCCGTCCTTTCAATCTATTGCGTCTCTGTCTCCCTTTCGCACTCCGGCACTTCATGCTCCTGGAATTTCTTCAATCGCGCCAGTTTGGCCTGGATGGCCGGTCTCTTGCATAATGCTGCCAGCATAGGCGTACCTTCCACGTAATCAATCAATATATGCTCAATAAAGCGTCCATCCCGCGGAGCAAAATTCCCTAACAACCTGGAATGAAAGTATGGTTCCAGGCAATCAAACAAATCACTTCCCTGCAAACGCCACCCCAGCTCACTTCCATAGCATGCCAGATCCAAATACCGTTCTAATGCTGCCGCCGCCTCATCCTGCTTTCCTGTTTGCAAAAACATTTGGCATCCCACCATGTAGATGGGGATAAATTTACTGGGATGCATCGTATCCGCCCCCAGCGCCTGCCCTAAAGCCAAAATACGATGATAAAAGTTTTCTGCCTTCTCTGGATCGTCTAAATACGCCGCCAATAGATCCGGCGAAGCATCCAAGATGCCCATCAGATTTTCATACATATATTGTTGGAGCAATTCCCGAACGCGCTGTCTGTCTCCTTCCGCAAAATACGCCTTTGCCAATAATATTTCTGTCTGCATCGGCATTTCTACAATATCCCCCAGCAGCTCTATCGCCTGTTTAGGCTGCTCTGCTGCCAAATAGCAAAAGGCTTGCAGCTGCAACGCTTGTCTGGAAAGCACGGTATCCTTGCTCCCCTTTTCTACTCGCTTGAGCACCTCGAGCGCCTCAAAATAGAGTTCCTTTGTTTTTTGCTTGTCCTTTTGAATATCTGCATGGTTGATCCATAAGAGCGCCATGTAAAACTGGAGCACCCAGCAGGAAAAATATTGTTTTAACAACGCCCGGCTCTTTTGATAAACCTTCTCAAATGGCTGGCTGACAAATTCTGCCGATAGCTTTGCATACAGCGCCTGCACCTCTGCCCGGGAAAGCTGCGGCTCATATCCTAGCAGCTCATCTACCGTACAATCAAAAAAAGAGGCCAGTACCGGCAGCAGCTCAATATCCGGATAGCTCTGCTCGCTTTCCCATTTGGATACCGCAGGCTTGGAAATCCCCACATGCTCGGCCAGCGCCTGCTGCGTTAAGCCCTTTTGTTTTCTCTTTTCCGCAATGATTGTGCCAATATGGATCTGTTTCATCCTTTGCCTCCCTAGCCACTGACTATCTTACCGTATTTATAAGCAAATGCCTAGCGCAGGCAATCAAAAAAAGGTATGCAGATGCATACCTCTTTTCTTTGTCTTATATCAGTCTACCTTCACCAATTCATACTGCCTTGTGCCGACGCCTACCGCCTCGGCAGCTTTAATGGTGAGCGTACCGTTCCGGGATTCGATGCGTTCAATCAATTCTGCTTTGCCTTCATCATCAGCCTGATAGACCAAATCAATGCAGGCCTGATCCAACGCCACAGGATCCAGGGATGCCAAAATCCCAATATCCTTCATACAGGGATCCGCCGCTTCTGCAACGCAGTCACAGTCTACCGACATGTTCCGCATCACATTGATAAAAGCAATTTTATCGCCAAAATGCTTCATAATGGATTTGTCTGCATCCGCCATACTTTCCAGGAAAGAATCATGATCCCCCGTCCAAATCTCCTCCGGCTTTCCTGAGCCGTGGATGTATGCTTTGCCATGAGAAGATGCGATGCCAATCGAGATATTCTTCAGCGCGCCGCCAAAACCGCCCATCGGATGTCCCTTAAAATGCGATAATACCAGCATGGAATCGTACTTGGCCAAATGCGAGCCTACATAATTGACCTGAATACGCTTTCCCTCGGGCACAGGCAGCTCCATTTCTCCCTCTTCATCCATAATATCCACCGGCGCAATGTCCGTCCATCCGTGCAGCTTCATTGTTTCCCAATGCGCCTTTGTGGTATCGCGTTTTCCTTCATAGGCCGCATTGCATTCTACAATGGTGCCTTTTACATGATCCACCATGGGCTTCATAAAGGCAGGACGGATAAAATTCTGATTTCCAACCTCTCCGGAATGGACCTTGACAGCCACTTTTCCCGGCAGCTCTACGCCCAATGCCTTGTACATTTTGATCATTGCTTCCGGCGTAATCTCTTTTGTGAAAAATACTTTCGCCTTATCCATCATACATCGCTCCTTACCGCGTATTTATGTTACAACGTAACATAAAATTTATCTATGTAATATTATAAGTCTTTATGATATACATGTCAAAAAAAGCTAGGTTCCTGGCCGTGCTTTTATCTTCTATGAAAGCTTACCCTTGCTTTATCTCTACCATGTACGCCTTTGTTTTGATTTTAACAGTTTAGGGCAGCCCGCGGATCTCATCCTGTATCTTGGCACAATAAGCCTCTTCAAAGGGAAATACACATCTTTTACTTTGATTAGTCAATACTAACTACATTCTTGCGTTTCTTTCTTGTTTTGTCAAGAGATTTCCTATTATTTTATAAAATCCTTCATTTTTCTTGCAAAATAATCCCGTAAAAAAGCGCACCCCCTGCATTCTGCAGGCAATGCGCCTTACTTACCATCGTATCTTCCGCTGTGATGCGCTTCATATTTTCTCCAGATGCAGTTGGTAGATTCGGTTGGCATTATCAAAAAACACCTTTTCCCATGCGTATTCTGGTACCATTTTCTGTATAAACCGAATGTACAGCGGTAAATTCACCAGCGGCCAGTCCGTTCCAAACATCAATCGGTCATACTGCCCTAAATAGGTCATCCACATTTTCGTATAGGCAAAAAAGGCGCTCTGTTCCTCCCAAAGGCGCTCCAAATCCGGGCACCCCTCCAATAGGCCAGATAGATCCGCCGCCACGTTTTCATTTTTTGCCATCACGGCAGCAGCATCCTGTACCCATGGGCTGCCAAAATGGCACAGCACAAACTGCACATCAGAATACTCCGCTGCAATCTCGTCTACGGTTAGCGGATGGCTGTATTTCAAGCAGGCCTCTGCCCCCGCTGTGGCCCCGGTATGGATCGCTACCGGCTTTCGATAACGGCGCGCCAATTCATAATACGGTCGGTACTGCTTGTCCGATACGTAACCAGTGCAATAACCCGGGTACAGCTTGATACCAACACAGCTTGATTGCTGTAAATGCCATTCCACCTGATCCACGGTGCTTTGCAGGTCATGCTGCGCAGTAAAATTGCTGTCCAGGCCAATACAATACCGCAAAAAAGACGGATAACGGTGGCGTTCTTTTTCCAGCGTATCGTTGCCCATTACAATCCCCATTGCAATTTCACACGTCTGGTATTGTTCATAGAGATGGGTCTCTGTATTTTTATGTCCTGCTGCCAGCGCTATCTCATCAAAGTATGGTTCTCCCGGCCAAAAATGTAAATGTGCATCTATGATTTTCATCTTATAGCTCCAACACCCCGCTGGCCCAAGCCGCGTCAATACACTGCATTCCCTGTCCGCAGCGCTTCCAGATTCGTTCTTGGTATTGCGCTTGTACCTTTTTGTAATAATCCTTCTGCAAGGGGATCTCGTATACCTGTCCGCTCCGGCAAACCATACGGATGCATTTTGAAGGCTGCTCTGAAAATAAAGCGCTCACCACGGTCTCTTCCGGATATTGGGTATGGAATTGCATGAAATAAAATACCTTTACCAATTCTATGACGGTATCTTCCAAGCCACATTCCAAAATTTGTAATTTTTCCGACAGATCTTCCGGTGTACGCACCAATCTTAACTTATATCCTTCCTGCGGCGGAATCGCAGAAAGCGTCTGTGTATCCTGCTCATTCTCTTCTGTGCAAAGATATAGCAAGGCACGATGCGTCTCATCCAAAAACACACAAGGGTATTGAAACTGCATTGTCTTTCCGCACGCTTCGCAGGGCGCCCTAAATAGGGTGCCCTTGAACGCTCTCAGCTTTGCCAACGGCTCTGCTTCCAAATTCACCAATCGCCAGCGTGTCACCTTTTGCACGCGGCCGCAATGGGGACACCGAATCCCCATTTCCTCCTTTGCTTGCATGGCTGCTATCCCCTTCCCTTCTGTGACAATAAAAGCCGGTAGACCCAGGCGCTATCCACGATCAATGTATCCCTGTCTTCCTTGCCCGCCAGATACTGCGACTGGATATCACGGTGCAATTTTTGGGGGATCGGGCATACTCGCTCACTGCCGTCACGGCACAAACAGGACAGCTTTGGCTCTCCCTGCGCCGCAGTAAACATCGGGCTGCCCTCCATCAACCCCGGATCCTGTTCTGTCAGCTGCGTAACCATCAATAGGCGGATGATCTCTACAACACGATCGTCCATTCCGCAATCAAAAATGCGCAATTTTTCCGCCATATCCTCCGGCGTACGCACTACTCGGATGATGGCTCCTGTATCTCCCAGCCCGCTCTGCACCTCCTGCAGACGGCAGGGCTCCCCCGGCGCTGCCAGCTCCAGCAGCAAGGGGATGGCAGGATCGATATACAAGCAATTCTGTGCCTTTTCCAACACTGCTCCGCATGCATGGCAATACATGGGAAACAGCGACCCTTGTAAGATTTTTTGTTTGATCTCCGGTCTTTTCTGCACATTGATCTGACGTACGTCGAGCACGCTCTGTTTATGTCCACATGCCATACATACCACTGGCCGAATCTCCGTAATTGCCATTTTGGGCCTCCTAATTTCAAGCATCATATCATATTTTACGGAGTTTGCCTACTTTTTGTCCCTCTCTCTAAGCAAGAAAAGACCCGGCATGCTCACCGGGCCTTTTCCTTTTCATCTCCCTATACGTTTTCCAAACCGGCCGCCCCGCACACCCAGCACCTCTGATAGGATCATACCGTTTCGCACGCCCTCTGGGGTGAACAATGCTGCATATGGATTGCGCCGCTTTGGTTTTTGCGGGCTCTCTTCCTGCGCACTGTTTCCGGCAGGCTGCCGGCTTGTATGCAAGCGCACCTCTTCCTGCCAATCCGCTGTGCAGGCGGAGCTCTCTTCCACAGCATGTGCAAAAGCAACTTGCTGGTAAAGCCCAGGCTCGCTTGCTTGGCGCGCCTCTGTCTGCGCTGCGCGGCGAGCAGTCTCTCTTTCCATTTCCGTCCGTCTCTGCTCGCCTTCCCCCGCGCTCATACGCCGCGCCTCTTCCGCCTGCTCGCGCTCAAGCTCCTCCTGCATTTGACGGAACACTCTCTGCTCCGCTTCGCGTTTTTGTTGTGCTTTCTTCTTTCCGTTCCCCAGGCTGGGAATCAAAAACAAGAAAAACAAAACGATGAGTGCTTCCATGGATCATTTCTCCACGCCTGGCGTGTCGTCCTTGCCTGCCTCCGCAATGGACTGGCGCATCTCTGTGTCAGATATGACATTCTGCATCTGATAATAATCCATCACGCCCAGCTTGCCTTCCCGCAGCGCCTGTGCCATCGCCTTAGGCACATCGGCCTCTGCCTCTACGACCTTTGCGCGCATTTCCTGTACAGATGCTTTCATTTCCTGTTCCCTTGCCACAGCCATGGCCCGGCGTTCCTCTGCCTTTGCCTGCGCAATGCGGCGGTCTGCTTCTGCCTGGTCCATCTGCAGCTGTGCGCCTACGTTGCGCCCTACATCCACATCCGCGATATCAATGGATAAAATCTCAAACGCAGTCCCAGCATCCAGCCCTTTATTCAAAACGGTACGGGAAATGAGGTCGGGATTTTCCAACACCGCTTTGTGGGAGTCGGATGAGCCTACCGTGGTAACGATCCCCTCGCCCACACGGGCAATGACTGTCTCCTCCCCGGCGCCGCCGACAAGCCTATCGATATTGGCTCGCACCGTCACGCGCGCTTTGGCCCTCAGCTCAATGCCATCTTTTGCAATGGCGGCTACAATCGGTGTTTCTATCACCTTAGGGTTCACAGACATCTGCACTGCCTGCAGCACATCACGGCCAGCCAAATCAATGGCCTGTGCCTTGCCGAACTCCAACGGGATATTCGCCCTTTGTGCCGCGATGAGCGCATCGATCACCTTATCTACATTGCCGCCTGCCAAATAATGCGTTTCCAGCATATTGATGGTCACATCCAGGCCCGCTTTGGTCGCCTTTATCATAGGCAGGATGATACGGGCAGGCTTTACATTTCTCAGCTTCATGCCCACCAGTGTGAAAATATTGACCTTTACGCCTGCCGCCAATGCGCTGATATATAGGCGCAAAGGAACAAATGTAAAAAACAAGATCAAGACAACCAAAACAGCCGCCCCAATTAAAATCGGCCCAATCATATCCTCTAAATACATATCCTCTTCCCTTTCTTGTGTTTATACATGGCAAACAATGATTTGCCGTCCCTGCACCTGTGCGATACGCACGGCCTCTCCCTCTGCCAAAAACTCACCGCGGGTCACAACATCCAATCTCTTCCCCTCAATTTCCGCAACGCCCGCCGGGCGCAGAGGCGAGATTGCAATGCCTTGCTTCCCGACCCAGTCTTCCAATGCATCAAAATCGGCATACCCGGCCTTTTCCGTGACCGCATCGTTCAAAATCAGCTTGGATCTTGAAAGCCGTCCCTTTGAAGCGGAGTACAGGGTAAATCCAAACGCAGCCGCCACAATGGCCGCGATAATGCTGAATGCAATGGCTGCTTGTGCCCAGGTGTTGGCAAACATGGCAATCCCCGCTGCACAAAACAGCAGCCCTGCCAAGCCTGGCAGGCCAAATCCCGGCGCATAGACCTCTATAACTAACAGGATCACACCCAAAAGCATGACGCCCAATGCAATCCAATCTATCAGTGTCATGGTTCCGCCCACCTTTCTCTTTGGGTAGCACCATTATATCATAGTCTTCCCCTTCGCATTGTAAATTCCATGCATCGTATCCTGTTATTTTTTAGCATCCACCATTTTCTTCATGATTTTTTCTTCCGGACAGGCCATTTTCCCCGTGTCTTCAAACCCGAAGGAACGGTACATGTGCTGCGCCGTTTTGTTTTCTAAGTTTACGCTCAAATACACAGCATCATACCCCGCCCTTGCAGAAACCATGTCCAAAAAAGCTGCAAAGGCTTGTTTCCCCCATCCTCTGCCCTGGTACTGATTCCCAAGCATAAAACGGAAGATCCAGTTTTCATTTCGGCCAGTATCTATTCCGTAGAGGCCGAATCCGATCATCGTCTCATCCCAATAGATGGCCACTGGTATACGCTCCGGCAAATATTTGCTTTGCGTCAATGAAAAAACATTGGGCGCCACATATGCCTCCTGCTCTTTCGCTACGTGCAATTTACAGCAAACCTCATAATTCTCTTTTGTCACAGGCCGCAGCATAATCACTTTTTCTTCCTCTCCTTCCAAATTTTATCTCCAGGCGTAAACGCCTGCTTCTGCATCGCTTCTATCTCTCATGCTCTTTGTAAAAAAGGCCCCTTTCGGAGGGGCCCTTTCATCTTTATAAAATGTATTTTGCAACAGGCTTCGGCGCGCCGTCCATTTCCCTGCGCTTTTCATCGTAGCCCTGCTTGCCCAGCAACGCATAAGCGGCGTTTTTACCCTCCTCTACGCCTGGCTGGTCAAAGGCATTGATATTATACAATTCGCCAAGATAAGCTGTCTCCACCTCCAGCACATACAGCAGCTGGCCAATGGTAAACGCATTGACTGCCGGCAGGGTGAAGGTTTTATTCAGCCTTCCGGCACGGTTCAGCGCATAGGCCGTAGCAAACTGCTCGGCGCTGATGAGCTCATTCATCGAATGTCCGCCCAAAAACGAAACATCGGGAATATTCTCATATCCATGCGGAATCTCTACCGTCGTGCCGTAATCCTCCACAGCCAAGAAGGTCACGACCTTATCGAACGGGCCTTCCGTATACAGCTGCACCTGAGAATGCTGATCCGTTACGCCCAGAGATTTTACCGGCGTTTGGCCTACATGCACCGGCTTGCCGTCCCGGGTAACGTTTTTGCCGAGCGACTCTGCCCAAAGCTGCGCATACCAATCGGACATATACTTGAGCGTATCCGCATACGGCATCATCACCGATACATTGATGCCGTTTTCCATACACAGGTACTGCAATGCGCCATCCAAATACGCCATGTTCTCCATTACGTTTTCACTTTGCAGCAAGCCATCCATATAGCGCGCGCCCGCGATCATCTCTTTAATGTCGATGCCGCAGACAGCCGCCCCCAACAAGCCTACCGGCGTCATCTCAGAGAACCGGCCGCCTACACCATCGGGAATCACAAAGGTTTTGAGCCCCTCCTGCTGTGCAATCTTAATGAGATTGCCCTTTGCCCGATCCGTGGTTGCAATCATGTTGTCCTTAAGCGGTACGCCCGCTTTTTTCAGCTTATCCGCAATGATCAAAAACTGCGCCATGGTTTCGCTGGTGCTGCCGGATTTTGTAATGACGTTAAAGCATGTTTTCTTTATATCGATCACATCAAACAGCGCATCCATGCGAGCAGGGTCAATGTTATCCTCTACATAAAAACGCGGGCCGCCCCGTTTTTCCGCGGGCAGTTCATTATAGCGCATATGGTTTAGCGCCTGCTGTACGGCAATCGGCCCCAACGCGCTGCCGCCAATGCCCAATACGACAAATGCATCGAACTTTTTACGGATCTCCGCCGCCGTATCCAAAATCTCATCCAACAGCGCCGGGTCCGTATACGGAAGCTGGCGGAACCCCATTTGCTCTTTCTGTGCTGTCATCTGCTTGGCGGCCTGTGCAAAAATCGGCGCCTGAAGCTGCTCAGCCCGAAATCCCTTTTCTCCCAGAATCTCTTCCATCATATTGGAAACATCCAATTTGATTTTCATAGAGGCTTGGAAAGCCGGATCTTCATATCGTACCATCGTTTGGTACCTCCTTTTTGAATTGCGGTTATTATACCATGCCCGTCCTTTTCTGGGCAAATTTGTTTATTTTTAGTCAAACAAATCACGAAGAAAAGCAAAAGAACGCCTAAGCTCGCTCTCCTCCGCCCAATCATCCGGATAGACCTCCATTGTCACCGCGCCATTGAAATTTTTATCACGCAATATCGCCGCCAAATGCGCAAAATCAAAGCGCCCCTGTCCCGGCAAGGAGGTATAGACCATCCCTTCCTTCTCTGTAATATCGCAAAGGTGGATATTGCAGAGACGCTCTCCCATTTCCTGCATATACCCCTCCATGGGATACCCGGATTGGGCCGCCTGCTTGATATCCAGCGTATACCCCAGCGAGCAATCCCCCAAAAAAGGCTGCAATGCCCTGGCATATCCCACCTCATGGTATTGGCACCAATGCACATTTTCCAGCGTAAGCCGTATCCCGTAGGAGTCCGCCAGTTCACACAGGCTTTGGAATCTCTCCCCGATATATTGGAAATTGGGACGCCCCATTTTTTTCTTTAGGAAAAGCGAGCCGTGCATCACATAATACCGAGCGCCTAGGATGCTTGCGCATACCAAGGCCATCTCAAATACATCCAAGGCCGCTTGCTGCTGGCGCGGATGGCCTGCAAATAACTGCGGCTCAAACTGGCTGCCCAATGTATGGATTGTAGTACAAAGAAGTCCCAGGTCATCTTTCCGTTTTGCCATCAAGGCCGCAAAATCCTCTTGATATTCATACATGCCGCCTAAAAATGCCTCAAAACGGTCGGCCCCTAAACTCCGGATCAGCGGCAGCGTATCCTCTGTATTTACTTTTGTAAAATAGCAGGAAGTGGACAGCCCTACCTTCATATTTTTTCCTCCTGTTTTGCTTTCTGTTCACACATCAAGCAATATGCATAGCTGGATAACCTGTTCAACGCTTGGATGAAAGCCGGAAATCCATCCTTATATACCGCTACCGCCTGCCTTTCGCAATCCCTGATTTCTGTTCTCAGCACATTGATTTGCGCAATCCTGCGCCCCGTACGCACGCTTGGGAAAAAATGCGGTATTCCATACGCCTTTTCAGGAAAATGAGAAGCCCAGTGGATCTGCGCTTCTGTTTTTCCATCCAACAGCGGCAGCGCCGGCATTTCTCCCTTGTACTCCGCTTCCAGCAACGCCAGCACCATGGCTGCGATCTGTTCGATCTGCTCTGCCAGCTGCTTATCTCCCCGTTCATTTATTTCTATTGCGCACAGCACAGCCTTTGCATGCAGAGCGTCCAATTGCCCACGCAGGCAAATGCGAGGATCATCCTTTGGCCCCAGTACTGCGCCATGCAAACAGGTTTCATATTCTTGCTTTGGCAATGTTTTCTCTCCTTTTCCTCCTGAGCATTTTACCACAGTTCTCGTCGTTTTCCCAATCCTGTTTCGCCCCGCCATGATTTTCCGCTTTACAATCCGCTGCCCGTGCATTATACTATATACGAACAAACGTTCTTATCTTTGTAAGGGAGGTCTTTCCATGCGCGTGATTCTGCATTGCGATATGAATAGCTTCTATGCCTCTGTGGAAATGCTGTATCAGCCTCATCTGCGCACCGTGCCCTTGGCTGTTGGGGGTGACGAAAGCAAGCGCCACGGCATTGTATTGGCTAAAAACGAATGGGCCAAAGCCCGCGGCGTCCAAACAGGCGAGCCGTTGTTTCAATCCAGGCAGAAATGCCCCCAGCTTGTGGTAGTGCCGCCGCATTATGATCGGTACCACCGCATTTCAAACATGGCCAATGAAATCTATCACAGATACTCTGATCGTGTAGAGCCATTCAGCATCGATGAAAGCTGGATAGACTTAACAGGCTGCGTGGATTCCTTTGCCGAGGGCGTACAGATGGCGGAAGAGATCCGCCGCACCATTGAACGGGAGCTGGGTGTAACGGTTTCCATCGGCGTTTCCTACAACAAGATCTTTGCAAAGCTGGGCAGTGAACTGAAAAAGCCCAATGCCGTCACCGCACTGCCGCCTTCTTCCCTGGAAACGATGATTTGGCCTTTGTCTCCGCGTGCACTGCTGTTCATAGGCCCGGCCACAGAGAAAAAGCTGGCGCGCATCGGCATTCATACCATCGGCGATTTAGCCCGTGCACCTGAGACTACGCTGCGTTCCCTGCTCGGCAAATGGGGCCATACGCTGCGCCAATATGCCTTGGGGCATGAGTACGCCCCGGTTGCACGCTGGGGAGACTCCCCCGTAGCAAAATCCATCGGCAACAGCACCACGCTTCCTAAAAATTTAGTGCATGCCGGCGAGCTTGTCCCTATCATATATATGCTTTGCGAATGTGTTGCAGAACGGCTTCGGCTGGCACACCTCCGTGCAGAAGTTCTCCATCTATGGCTGCGGGATTTCGAGCTTTCCAGCCAAACCCGGCAGATCCATCTGGGCGCTCCCACACAAGTCAGCAGCCGTTTGGCAAGCGCTTGCTTTCGCTTGATCCGCCAGCATTGGGATGGCGCCCCTATCCGCAGCGTTGGTGTACAGGTCAGCCAGTTGTCCTTTGAGAAGGAAGCATACCAGCTTTCTATTTTTTCAATGAAAGAGCAGAAAAAAGCCGAATTGGAACGCTGTATCGATACGCTGCGCCATCGCTTTGGGCATTGGTGCATCGCCCGTGCTGTCACCTTGCAGGACACACAGCTGAAAATCGATCCCTTAGAGGAAAATTCCCTGCACTCTGTTGCTTTCCGAAAGGGGGCTTTATAACAAATGCCCCAATACCTGCCTGTGATCGCCCGGTTTGATGAAAACGGTCAAATCATTCCCCTCTCTTTCATCTGGCCGGATGGGCGTACGTTTGCCATCGACCGCGTGCTGGATATACGCCGTGCTGCCAGCCGTAAGCAGGGCGGATGCGGCATCCGCTATCTATGTAGAGTACGGAATCGAAAAATACTGCTTTTTCTGGATGATAACAAATGGTTCTTTGAGCCTGCCCCTGAATAAAAAGGCCCGGCTGTACAGCCGGGCCTTTTTATCTATCCCATATATTTTTTCTGCCCCACTTTGTAAACACCGCCAGTGCTGTTGGCATTGCCTTAGACTCTATCCCTTGCTTCGGCACCCATTCATAGCCTTGCGGCGCCGGGGCATTTTGTACCTTGGCGTATACGCCCTGCATATACCAAATGATATGTGTAAATACATGCTGGGCCTTTGTAATCTCCCTTTGCTCTATCATTTTCATCCCCAGCGCATCCAGCGCCTGCTCCGGCGCCTGCATCGGTACATTGATATATTCCCATAGATTATGCAGCAGCCGTTCGCTTCTTTTGCGCATCAATATATGCCCCTGTTCATCCTCTGCCAAAAGGATCAGGCGCTGCTCCTCCTTTTTAGGCTTTGGCCCGCTGCGAAATGGCAAAACCTCTGTTTTACCATGCTCATACGCTTTGCATTCACTGCGCACAGGGCACACCTGGCACTGCGGTGTCTGCGGCAGGCAGACCAAGGCGCCCAGCTCCATGATCGCTTCGGTCAGCTTGCCCGCCTGCCCATCCGGCATCATTTCACGGATGATATTTGTTACCTGCCGAATGGTTTGCGGCCTTAGTACATCCTCATATATTTCCTCTATCCGCGCAAAAACTCGTGTGGCGTTGCCGTCTACTGCCGGCACTTTCTGTCCATAGGCAATGGAAAGCACTGCGCCCGCCGTATACGCGCCTATGCCCGGCATCCTGCGCAGCTGATCCGGATCGTTCGGCACCTTCCCGCCGCATTCCGCCACCATCTTCTTTGCCGCCTTATGCAGATTGCGGGCCCGCGCATAGTAACCCAGTCCCTGCCACGCCTTTAGGACCTGCTCTTCCTCCGCTGCCGCTAACGCATTTACCGTGGGAAATTGCTTTGTAAAACGCTCAAAATACGGGATCAATGCCGCAATACGAGTTTGCTGAGCCATGATCTCGCTGATCCAGATTTGATAGGGATCCTTCGTTTTCCGAAACGGCAGATCCCGCTTGTTTTTTTCAAACCAGGCAATTAATTCTTGCGCAATCCTTTCATAACGCTCCTTCATGCGCGTACTACCTGTGCGCCTTGGTTTTCCACCTCCAGGACATGCACATCCCATTCCGCAAATTTAGCCAATACCGGCTTAATTGTAACCACAAATTCATTGACATTGCCGCGGCTGCACAGCGCCATCATCGTCGGCCCTGCCCCGGACAAATACACCGGGATTCCCATTTCCCTGCCACATGCTACAATTTCTTCAAAGCCCGGAATCAGCCCCGCCCGGTAAGGCTGATGCAGCCTGTCCTCCACAGCGAACAAGAGATGCTCCAAATCCCCCTTGGCAAACGCTGCCGCCAGAAAGCTGGCATGCGCAGTATTGAATACAGCATCCTTATACGGCACATGCTGCGGCAATACATTCCGCGCCTTGGCTGTAGATAATTCAAAATTGGGCACCATCGCCACCGGCACCAAATCCTTTGACACCTCAAAGGAAAGCGTGCGCACCTGCTTATCCTTTTGCATAGATACGGTAAAACCGCCGTATAGCGCAGGGGCTACGTTGTCCGGGTGCCCCTCGATCTCCGTTGCAATGCGCAGCGCCTCTGCCCGCGGAACGGCCCTGCCGCTGATCTCAGATGCAATCAAAATACCCGCTACAATGGCAGTAGAGGATGAGCCCAGCCCTCTGGTAGAAGGGATTTTATTGTGCTGTATCATATGTAGATTGGCCGCTGGCTCTCCCAAATGCTGCATAGTACGCCTATATGCCTTAAAGATGAGGTTGGAACCATTTTTCGGAATGGATTCATAGCCTTCTCCTATAATTTCAATCTTCAACGTTTTGCTCGGCTCTACCTCCACCGTATTGTACATGGATACTGCCAGCCCCAGGCAGTCAAAACCCGGCCCCAGGTTGGCCGATGTTGCCGGTACTTTGATGGTGATCATCCTGATTTCTCCTTTTTATCCAAACATCATTTTTTTTATTTTACCACAGCCGGCGCAGAACCTCCATGTATAAAAAAAGAGACCGCCTTAAAAGCGGCCTCTTTGTAAGCCAAGCTTAGTCTTCTTCTCCCTGCAGGCTCTTGCGCGTCTCGATGACCTTCTGCGCAATATTGCCGGGCACATCCTCGTACCGATCAAACGTCAGCACAAAGCTTCCGTGTGCATGCGTCATGCTGCGCAGATCCGTGGCATATTTGAACATTTCTGCCAGCGGCACTTCCGCCAGCACCACCTGCTCTCCATTGCCCAGCGGGTCCATCCCCAAAATGCGTCCGCGGCGGCGGTTCATATCGCCGATCACATCGCCCATGTATTCATCCGGCACCGTAACCTCTGCCCGCATGATGGGCTCCAACAGCACAGGAGAAGCCTCCGCACAGCCCTTCCGAAGCGCCAAGCGCGCAGCGGTCTTAAAGGCCATTTCGGAACTGTCCACCGGATGGTATGAGCCGTCATACAGCGTAGCCCGTATCCCCACCATTGGATATCCTGCCAGCACGCCTCTGTTTAAGTTTTCCCTCAATCCCTTTTCCACAGCCGGGATAAAGTTGCGCGGTACTACGCCGCCCACGACCTTATCCACAAATTCAAACTCCCCTTCCAAAAGCGGCTCAAACTCAATCCATACATGGCCAAACTGTCCATGCCCGCCGGATTGCTTTTTATGCTTGCCCTCAGCCTTTACCGCCTTGCGGATGGTCTCACGATACGGCACCTGCGGGTCCTTCAGCTCCGCTTCCACGCCGAATTTTTGTTTCAGCTTATTGGTGATGACCTCAAGGTGCATTTCCCCCATTCCGCGGATCTGCGTTTCACCCGTATCCGGGTCTTTGGCCACCTTAAAAGTCGGGTCCTCCTCTTCCAGCCTGGAAAGACCGCCAAATACCTTATCCTCTTCTCCCTTTTTCTTCGCAGAGATCGCCATAGAAATACAGGGTTCGGGAAATTCTACTCTATCGAAGGTTACATGCTCTGCCGGGTCGCAAAGCGTATCGCCCGTATTGGTATACTGCAGCTTTGCCACAGCGCCGATATCGCCTGCGGAGAGCCATACTACATCGTTTTGCTTTTTCCCGCGCATAGCGTACACGGTACCAATCTTTTCCTGCTTTTCTGCTTTTGTGTTGTACACCGTCATCCCCGCTTTTAGCGTGCCGGCATAGACACGGAAAATGGACAATTTGCCCACAAAGGGATCCGCCACCGTCTTAATGACCTGGGCGGCAAACGGCGCATTGACCTGGCAAGGCACCTCCTTATCATTTCCGCCGTCTGTTTTGCCCTGCTGTGCCGGCCTCTGCTCGGGATTCGGCATCAAGGCAACGACGGCATCCAATAGATTGTCTATCAGCGCGCCCTGCAGTGCAGAGCCGGCCAGCACCAGCTGGATGTCTCCGTTTAGAATCCCAATCTTCAGCCCGGCAAATACTTCCTCCGCGCTCAAGGCGTCTCCATTGAAGTATTTTTCCAACAGCTCATCGTCATTTTCCGCTGCCGCTTCCACCAACTCAATCCTACGGTCTACCACATAGTCCACAAGCTCTTCCGGCACAGCCTGTGCCCGATAGCCCTTTCCGTCGATCATCATGGCCTTTTGCTCGATTACATCTATATAGCCGACCACTTTGCCGCTATCCACAACAGGGATCGTCAGCGCCACTACGCCGCTGCCGAATTTATGCTGCAGCTGATCCAGTGTCTTGGCAAAATCTGCATGTTCACGATCCATTTGATTGATAAAGAAGAACTGGGATAAGCCTGCCTCCTTGCTCATCTTAAATGCCTTTTCCGCTCCGACCGGAATGCCGGATGCAGCGCCCACCACGATCATCGCGGCATCGGCCAGTTTCATCGCTTGCAGCTGTTCGCCTATAAAATCAAAATACCCCGGCGCATCGATCAAATTGATTTTCGTTTCTTTCCACTCTACCGGCGCCAACGCCGTAGAAATGGAAATATGCCGCTTGGTTTCCTCCGGATCGTAGTCCGTAGCCGTCGTTCCATCTTCTACGCGCCCCATGCGGTCCAAATGCCCGGCCTTGAACAGCGCTGCCTCTACCAGCGTGGTCTTTCCTTCGCTGCCATGGCCTACCACAGCAATGTTACGAACGTTCTCTGCGGAATAGATTTTCAATTCCAGTCCTCCCTTTTATACAAGATTGCCAAACACAGTGCCTTACACTGCAAACCTGAAGGTTCTATTCGGTTATATAAAATATTTTATGTATGTAACAATCATTTTTGTTCCTTTATTGTTATACTAGCAGAATTTTTCTACTTAGCAAAGTTTTTTTTCGTAATTTCATACACTTTTTCATTTCTCTTTCCAAAATATGCAGCGGGTGCTTTTTCTAATTTTTATGGTTCGATAAATCAAAAGAGACTGTTCCCTTTTCCTTTTGCAGCGCCGCGCCCAAGCATCGCCCTCAAGAGCCGTATAAAAAAACAGAGCCGAAAAGCTCTGTTCTCATCATGCTTATGCCTGCTGCATCAAAATCTCAAACAACGGCAGATAAACCTTCGGATCGCCCGATGTGCATAGCTCTATTCTTCCTGGCCCCGTCTGCTCGTTACGCATATCGTATTGATTGAGAATCCTTTCAAGCTGCACCGCCGTGCCCTGGTTCCCATCCATTAAGGGAACCCCCGGCCAGATCGTATCCGCACATTGGCGTATCTGGCGTTTGGCATGGATAAAATGCGTACACCCCAATACGATGGCGTCTACTTGTTTATCCCGGTGCGGCAAAAACGCCTCCTCTATGGCCTGATAGGTTTCTTCTCCCAACAAAGCGCCCCGTTCTGTCAGCTCTACCAGCTTTGGGCATGGTACCGGCAGCACATGCCCCTCCAGCCCGCATTTATTTACTCTGTATACAAACAACGGCTGGCGCAGCGTAGCTGGCGTCGCCATGACCAAAACCCATCCGTCTTTCCGAGCCCGGCCTGCCGGTGCAATGGCCGGCTCCATCGCCACAAACGGCACATCGTATGCCCTTCGCAGCTCTTCTTTGGCTGCGGAGGATGCTGTATTGCATGCGATGACAATGGTCTTGCAGCCTTTGGCAAGCAGGAAATCAGTACATGCAAAGCTCAATGCACGGATACGCTCCGTTTCTTTTGTGCCATAGGGGGCATTGGCATTGTCCCCGTAAAACACAAAATCTTCATGCGGCAGCTGATTTTTCAGGGCCTTTAGCGTTCCCAGGCCGCCCATGCCGGAATCAAATACCCCTACCGGTGCTGTTTTGTCCATCCCTTTCCCCACGCTCTTCGTTTGATTTCGCCTTTTATCATGGCACGGAGTATGGCTGGATGTCAAGGTCACGGGTAAAAACCGTATTCATCGCCTTGGCAATATACGGTACCGTATTCATGACCTCCTCCAGGGTATTCTGGTTGTGGCCTATTTCAATCAAAATACAGTTTTCTGCCATATGCTGATTATACCGCCCTGTTTTTACTCTTGTCGTCTTGCCCAGTCCTTCCGCATAGGTATTCAGTTCTGCAATGATTGCGTCTGCCAGCCTTTTATTTGCTTCCCAATCCTTAGGCCGTTCCTTAAATCCTTCGCCGGTCTTTCCCTCGCCCGTACCAATGACAAACATCACCTTTGCGCAGGGCTTTCCATCTACTGTCACTACATCGCCGATCCCGGAAGAGCCTGTGCCGTCCCTATGCACATCGATAAACAGGTCCACCGGGTATTTTTCCTTATCCTTTTTCATTGTCTCCAGCGAGCGGTTATAGGAGGTCGTATAGTATTTTCCCAATTCATGGTCCGTGCTGTCAAACATAACAGGAAGATGGTATTCATTGCACAGAAGGTAGGCCAAATTCTGCGCAATTTTCTGAATGTTATAACCACTGTTCAGGGTACGCCATTGGCTGGATTCTTCGTAATTGTCTCCCTCCACCTTTCGGAAGGATTCATTGGAATGCGTGCTATATAAAATGATACGTGGCTGGATCCCCTCCGGCGGCATCAGCGTTGTAACCTTTGTGCCAAGCGCTACCTCTGCATTGGCAGCCGTCACAGACGCAGGCTCTTCCGTATCTACGGGCTCTGCATTGGCCGCTGTGTCCTCATTCTCCTCCAGCGCCCACGGCTCATCCTCTTCAAATGCCGCCGTCATGGTTTCTCCCCCTGTCAGCAAGGCCATCTCCATGCCCATAAGGCGTTCTGTCAGCCCCTTCCCGGCAGCATTTTTGGCATAAGCAAACCCCAGTAAAGCCAGCAGCACTAGGCCCGCACACAAACGTCCTGCCTGTATATGGCGCTTTTTCTTTCTTTTCAGACTGATTCTAGTTACCATCCGGCCCCGCATTTATACGCACCCCTTTCCCCATAAGGTATGCGTCATCAATGGTTGTCTATGATTGAGAGGCCAAAAGTTCTTTCATCTCCTTGGGCAGCCTGGGATGCAGCGCCTGGTTGAGCGCTCTGGACAACAATACAGCGCTTGCTTTCACAAGGCCGTCAATATCCTTCGGCGTTACGATCAGCCCTTGCGGCCTTCCTTCAAACAATGTATCTGCGCGTACCACCAGCGGTATGCCCAAGGCCAGCACCGGCACACCCAGCGTCCTTTCATCCAGCGCCAACCGCCGGTTGCCGACCCCTCCTCCCGGCGCAATGCCGGTATCACCCAGCTGTACCGTAGTCGCCATCCGGGCCGGGTCGCCTGCCGCCAAGGTATCCACCGCAATGACCAGGGCCGGCTTTACCTGCTGTACGATGCCAAGCACGGCTTCGCCGCTTTCAATGCCGGTTTCCCCCAAAACGCCGGGCGATACCGCACAAACATTGCCTGCCTTTTGCAGATCCTCCGGCCATAAGGAAAACAGGTGCCTTGTCACCATCACATGATCCAGCGTCCGCGGGCCCAGGCTGTCCGGCGTCATGGATCGGTTGCCCAGCCCCACCAGCAAAACAGGGCATTGTTTATTCCTTTTCGGCATCATAGCACGTATCTGCTTTGCCAGCGCCTTGGCGCACCGCCTATCGATCTCCGGGTCGCTGCCTGCCATATGCGGCGCCGTCAGGGTGACATACGTGCCTTTGGGCTTTCCCACCGCTTTTTCCCCTTCCTCATCCGTGATGCGTACAATAGAAATTTCCACTTCCTCTTCCGTCTGCTCCTCTACCACGACGCCGCCCGGCAGCGTCCCTGCCGCCATACAGCTTTCCAGTACCAAATCCGAATATCTCTGCAAAATCCTTGCCTCCTTTTCTTTCTATCCTCTGCCAAAACAAAGGAAGTATGCAGTTTTGCTGGTTTTTTTGCTTGCAAAGCGGCCCATCCCATGGTACAATACTCAAAGTCAAGTTTATCCCCCGGGGAGGTGAAGGAATATGCCTAACATTAAATCGGCGATGAAGCGTGTGAAAGTTGAAGAAAGACGAGCCGGCCGCAATCGCATGATCAAATCTCGTTTGAAGACTTCTTTGAAGAAATTTGATGCTGCTGTTGCCGCAGGGGATTCTGATTTGCAGGCCGTGTACCGTGAAACGGTAAGCATGGTGGACAAAGCAGCCTCCAAGGGTGTGATCCATAAAAATGCCTCCAACCGTAAAAAGGCCCAGCTGGCCGCGGTGATGGCAAAGCAGAATGCTTAAATGCATAACAATAAAAAAACCGATGATCAATCATCGGTTCTTTTTTTATTTTTTTGTGGGAAACGCCTGCCAAAGCGCTGTTTCCAGCGCGGCCCGGTCATCTTTCATTTGTCCGCTCTTAATGGCATAGTCCGCCTCCGTCAATGCCGCCAAGCCTTGCCTTAAATGCTCTGTACGCATTGCCTTTGCCTGCTTTGCCGTGCGCTGGGCCGCAAAGCGCGGGCCTTGCACCTTTGCAGCGGCGGCCTGCACGCTTTTGCCTTCCTCCCAGCCCTGGCGGGCAGCCAAAAGCTGGCGAAGCCGGTACGCTACTGCACCCATAAACATTTGGATGGAATGCCCTTCTCTCAGCAATAAATCAATTTGCTCTGCCGCCTGCTGGCGCCTGCCCGCCGCGAGCAGGTCCACAACCTCAAACGCATTGGCCTCCAGCGTCTGGCTGCTAACGGCCAATACATCTTTTCTAGTAATCTGGTCGCTTTGCTCTGCATAACAGCAGATTTTTTCCATCTCCGTTGCAATCGTCTGCATGTCCGTGCCTACCCGCTGGAGCAGCGTTTCCAGCGCCTGCGGCTCTACCGCCTTGCCCCGCTGCGCTGCATAGGCCTTGAGCCAGGCAAAAATCTCATGCTCTGTCATCGTGGCAAACTCCACCATGGCATCTCTTTTCTTCATCGCAGCCGTCAGCTTTCTCCGGCCGTCCGGCTTGCCCTCCAGCACGAATACAAGAATCGTTTCCGGGGGCAGCGTTTCAATTAAGGAAAGCATGGTTTCCTCCCCGGCTGTACCGCCGCCCTGCTTTAGTAAAGGACATTCCTTTACGATGACGACCCGATGCGGCGCAAACATGGGCAGGGTCTGGCAGGCGGCAAAAATATCCTCTGCCGATGCCTTTTCATCCAACACCGTCTGGTTCCAGCCTGGGTCCCCTTCCTCCAGCGCAGCCTGGCACAGCTTTTCCAGCGTACGCATTTTGACAAACTGCTCCACGCCAAACAGAACGTAACAGGATAAAAATTGCTTTTGCTGTATTTGTTTTTTCAGCTGTCTATATTCCAATGCCTTCCCTCCGTTCTTTTCATTTTAGACCAAGGCGAGCAGCAGCGCAACCAGCCAGCACAATCCTGCGACCGTCCACCGATCTTTTGTCTTCCACAAACAATAAGGCGATAGAAAGAACAGGCTTGCCAAAAACAGCAGCGTGGCCGATACAGGCCAGGCTGGCATCGTGAGCAATGCGCCGGGGATACGCGCCGTCCACGCCGCTCCGTAGTTCATCAGCAATACTAGGCCGGCGGCAGCCTTGGAGAGCCCGGCCGCCAACCCCGGCAGCCCCAGCGAGCAAAGCAAGATGGCAAAAGCGCTGGATGTTATGAGGCTGGCCAGCGGTATAACGAACAGGTTGGCCAAAAAGGAAACCACAGAAATGCCCTCAAAGAAATACAGGGAAATGGGCCAGATCCCCAGCTGTGCGCCTAAGGAGGTGGATAAACTCCGTCCCAGCCACCCCATGCCCGGCTTCCAACGGGCCAGCGCAGCCGAAACGGTTGCAATGCCCCACACTGCTGCAAAAGAAAGCTGAAATCCCGGCATCAGCAGCTGCAACGGGTTCCATAGCAAAATAAGCAAGGCCGCAAGGCACAGATTCTCCAATAAATCCGTACGCCTGCCGCATGCCAGGTTGCATTGGCGGACGCTTACCATCACAGTGGCGCGCACTGCTGATGCTGGAAAGCCTACCACAGCACAGTAGCCCCAAACGAAGCACAGCAAGGAAGCTGTCTGCGTCCTTCTGCCCAGCCTGCTCCTCCGCAGCAAATTGGAAACCATGACGCCCAGAAAGCCTACATGCAGGCCGGATACCGCTAAGATGTGCGAAATCCCCGCCCTTTCGTATCCTGTTTTCTGTTCATCGCTTAGATCCGTTTTATCTCCCAGCACCATGCCTTTTACAGTAGGCGCTGCCCGTCCAAACAGCGTATCTATACGATCCGCCACCATGTCGCGTATTCTGGCCGGCACAAAGCGCAAACGAAATTCCGTTTGCGTGATTTTTACCTCTGTTTCCCCCACCCATGCCAGCTTGTCCCAATGGTTGGCATAACGCTGGGCCCTGTCCCATACGGAATCCATCTCCGGCGCCCAAATGGAAAAGGCGTACCCTTCAAACACATCACCGGGCCTGGCATACTGCATGGTATCTGACTTTGTACGGACCCGGAGCTGTTCTTTTGTCTGTACGCCGTTCAAAACAACATCGTCCAGCAGGATCGTATACACGCCTTCTTGTTCTTGGATCTCATGGATATCCCCTTGAATCCTGCCTTCTTCCGGCCAAGCCGTGATCCGCTGCAGGGAAAAGGAGGCCCGGCCCCATCCGATGCCAATCATCATCAATACCAGCATAACAAAAAAGCCGCGGCGCCCGGTACGGGCGAGCCACAGCATACATACACCGAAACCCAAACAAACGGCCACACAAAGCCCAGCATTAGGGCGTACATAAAAACACAGCGCAATGCCGATAGATAGGCCCAAGACAGCAAGACAAAGCGGCCGCACATTCCATAAACGGTAGCCCGTTAGCCCGCGTCCTGCTCTTTCCTCCATCTTGTTTCCCCCTTAGGCCGAGCCTTGAACGATTCTATCCGCCATTTCCTCCACCAAGCAGCTTTGCTGAAATATCCCGCGGGCTGCGCGCAGCACTGCTTGCTCATCACTACCCGGCACAAGATGCGAAAGCCACAAAGCCCCCACATGCGCAGCTTTTGCCAGTTCCGCCGCCTGTTCCGCCGTCATATGCGGAGAAGGGCTGGGCACTGTGCGCTTGGTAAAGGGAGCATCACAAAGCAATACGTCTGCCTGATCGGCCCAAGCCGTCAGCGCATGCGTAACAAGGCTGTCTCCCGTGTAGGCCAGCGACGAATCTCCATCCACGCGTACAGCGTATCCCGGCAATGGATGCACCGTTGGCGCAAACCGCAGCCGAAACGGACCGCACTGCGCCTCTGCCTGCGCATCCGTAAAGTGCACCTCAAATACACCCATGTCCGCCAATAAACTGCTAACACGCTCCGGAGCACGCGGCATAAACAACGGCATCGGCCGTCCCGCGCATTTTGCCAGATATTGCGCATACACGAGCAAATCGCTGTAATGGTCAGGATGAAGGTGCGTCAGCACAACGCCGCAAATCTCGGTTTTCTCCGATGATAACAGAAGGCGCGGCAGCGTGCCGCATCCCATATCCAGCACCAGCGCCTTTCCTCCTTGATAAAGCAGGTGCCCGCTGGAAGCCCCGCCCGCAGCGGGGTATGGCCCATATCTTCCCAAACAGCGATATCTCATGCCTTATTCTCCTTATTTCAGCTTTGGCAGCAATTTGGAGCGGTACAGCGCAATGGCCCAATATCCCAGCACTGATGCAAAGATCCACTGTACTAAATAGGGGATCATGGAAAGCAGCGCTTCCAGCATGCCATAGGCTACGGCAAAATAGAAAAAGGTGCCTACCATGAAAAATACCCCGCCTACGCCTGCCGCCAGCAAAAACCTTCCTAGGTTGTTTTGTACATACCGATTGAACATCCAGCACAGCGACAGTTGGCATGCAGCGGTGACCACCAAGGTCATCGGAATGAGTTGAAAACTGCCCCAGATTGCGTCTGCTGCTACGGCCGGCAACACCGTACATAAAAGAGCCGTCGGCCAAGGCAGCAGATACGCCGCCAAATATAGGGCGCAGACGCCAAAGGAAACACTGATTTCATTGATCCCTACGGGCAAACGCAGCAGGATATACCCCACCGCGCTTACGCCGAAGCAAATCAAAAAGTCCCGCCCTAAGGATTGTTTTTGTATATTGGGTTGCAAATGAAGCTGCCTCCCTGTGAAAGATTCTCCCGTCTTTAATCCACAATCAAATCCACGGCTGCGCGGGAAAGCCGCACCGATTCGCAAAACTCTGCAATCTTTTTATGCGCCGGGTCTTCCTTGTATGCTTCCAGCGCCTGCCCATCGGAAAACACGCTGTCCATGACAATATCATAAATTGCAGACTCCGCCGCTTCTTCCATCTCGTCTCTTTGGCAATTCAGCTGCACATTCATAGATACCAGCCCCGGCACCTTATACCGCCTTAATGACTCCAGCTGCCTTTTCAGCTCCATCGCGTTTTCCATAGCGCTGGTACCGTCTATATATTCCTTAAACTTCCACGCCTCAATATGCCGAATCATGCCTCTTCCTCCTCGATTTCCGTGCAAAGGCATGCAAAGCCTTCAGATTTTGAGATTTCCCGGAACCATTCCAGATATTCCTCATTTTCCTGGGCCCTATGATACGCACGTTCATTCTTAAAGTCGATCATCGCGACTGCGTCATAGTTGGCCTCTCCCTGGTAGTTCTGTCCCCAAAATACCTCTTCTACACCCGGCAGGTGGATCAGTTCCCTTGTTTCCCGTTCCCAATCCACAGGCATTTGCTCATCATCCCGCGGAAAGCAAACCAAGATCGTCAATCGTATCATGATGCCTCTTCCTCCAAAGTTCCTGCCAGGCCCAAAGCCTTCGCCTCCGCCTGCATCCCTTCGATGGTCAGCAGCGTCAAGGTTTCCCAAGGCATAGCCAGCCTATCTGCCCCATCCTGGATTATCTCCCGGTTACAGCCCGCTGCAAAGGATTTTGTTTTCCATTTTTTCTTTACGGATTTTACTGTCAGGTCCAAGATGGATTTGGAAGGCCGCATCAATACGACCGCCGTAATCAAACCAGTCAATTCGTCCACAGCATATAAGGATTTCTCCATCTCCGTCTGCGGCTCTACATCCGTGCAGAGCCCATAGCCGTGGCTTAAAATCGCGCGTACGATCTCATCTCCATAGCCCGCCTCCCGCAGCATTGCTTCCACATGCTGACAGTGCTCGTCTGGATATTCCTGATAATCCAGGTCATGCAGCAAGCCTGCAACGCCCCAGAAATCCTCGTTTTGATGAAAATAACGCGCCATACGCCGCATCGCCGCTTCCACCGCATACGCGTGCTTTAGCAAAGACTCACTCTGTACATGCTCCGTGAGCAGCGAAAGCGCTCGTGGTCGGTTGCCCTCGTCCATTTATACAAGGTCCCCCCTTAAAATTTATAATCATCAAATATTATACCATGTTTCTCTGTTTCTGTGTATTCTGTGTTTTTCCTTTCATAGATTCCCTGTTTTTTATGGCTTTTTCGCGGCTTTCCCATGTCTTTTCCCTAATTTCAGCGGATTTTTTTAATTTTGTCTAGGAAAATAAGAGGAAAAGTGCTAAAGTATTCCACAAAAGGGACAGGCATGTATCTGCCTGTTCCTCTCAAAGTGTGCAGTTTTATTTCACCAATCAGGAGGTTTCTCTATGGAAAAAGCCTTTGGCAGAGCGCTTTCTTTTTTCTGTCTTGCGCTATGTCTTACCTTTGTGGTTTCTGCCTGCGGCGGAGCGGACCCGCTTGTGGGGACCTGGACGGACAACAATGAGGATGGCTTAACCATCACCTTTACACAGGACCGTACCTTTGCCATTAGCAGCGAAAGCGGCACAATGCTTACCGGCACCTATGAACTGGAGGGGGAAACGCTGCGCCTGCAATGCGACCAAGCTTCCCTGCAGGCCGGGCCATGGAACATCGAGGGGGATATATTGACCCTTACGCTGGATGACAGTGTACACCAATACCAGCGGCAAGATGAATCCCCCTCTGCATAATCTGTATAAAAGGAAAGGACGCCCTTTCCTTTTCTTTATTTTCACCGGATTTCTCATTGACTTTGCCCTTTAATTATGAAATAGTATGGATGACTATGAAACATTTTTGTATCTGCCTATTAAGGAGGGATCTTCTTTGCAACGCCGTTATGATGTCATTTGCGTAGGCCAGCTCTGCGCAGATATTCTTGTACGTCCTGTCAATGAAAAGATTTTTACCGTGGACTCTACGCCGGTAGACTCTATGCTTTTATGGCCCGGTGGCGATGCGCAAAACGAATCCTGCGTTTTGGCAAAGCTGGGGATGCATACCGCATTGGTGGGCAAAATCGGCCGTGATATTTGGGGCGATGCCATTGTGGATATCGTAACCAAAAGCGGGGTGGATCTGTCTCATGTAGTACGCGATAGCGCGGTCAATACCTGTACCTCTGTTGCCCTCATCTTTGAGGACGGCCGTCGGAATTTTCTCTATCAGGGAGGCGGCAACGACGCCTTTACCATAGAGGACATTGATTTTTCTCTGTTTTCCCAAACCAGGCTCGTTACCCTGGGCAGCTTATTTGCCCTGCCTGGCCTAATGGAATCCGGCTTTGCGACCATCGTACAAAAAGCGCATGAAGCGGGGGCTTTGGTATCAGCAGATACCGCTCAGGTGCCGGAAGGTTACACTGCCGAAAGCATTCGTCCTATCATCCAGGATCTGGACTATTTCATGCCCAGCTATGAAGAAGCCTCTAAATTGGTAGACAGCGATGACCCTGAAACCATTGTCGAGCGCCTCAAAGAGGTATGCCGCGGCGTTGTCATCTTAAAGCATGGCGGGGACGGCTGCTATGTCAGCGACGGTCAGCAATCCTTCCATATGCCGCCCTTCAAGGTCAACGCCATTGATACCACAGGCGCCGGAGATAACTTTACCGGCGGATTTATGACAGCGGTGCTAAAGGGATTCAGCTTGCGCGAATGTGCCCGCTTTGCCAATGCGACCGGCGCTATTTCCGTTCAAAGCGTCGGCACTACCACAGCCATTCAAAATTTCCAACAGGTTATGGACTTTTTGGCAGCAAACCCCGCTTAATTTCAAAAAAACGTGCCATTGATTGTACGTTTTTATTGTAAACCTCAGAATATCAAATGATTGACATACGTCTTTCCTTCCCTATACTATGTACAAAAAATAGGCGATAGGAAGTGTCTTTATATGTCCTCCAATAAAAATCATTTGTATCTTTTGATCCTTTGTGCGCTGTTTGCAGCCCTGTGTGCCATCGGCGCGTTCATCAAAATCCCGCTGGGCTGGATGCCTATTACGCTGCAAACCTTTTTCTCTACCCTGGCCGGGCTGCTGCTTGGTAAAAAGTGGGGCTCTGTCTCGGTTGCTGTTTATTTGGCTCTCGGCTTAATCGGCCTTCCCATTTTTACTCAAGGCGGCGGTATTGGCTATGTGGTTAAGCCTACCTTTGGCTTTTTGCTGGGCTTGATCCCTGCCACCTTTTGTACCGGCCTGCTCTTTGAACGCTCCCGAAAATCCTGGAGCTCTGCTTTTTTGGCATCGCTGGCAGGCGCGGCCATCCTATATCTCATCGGTCTCCCGTATTTTTACGGCATCATGACGCTCTATCTCAAACAGGCCATGACGATTTCGCAGCTTTTTGCTGTATACTGCCTGCCGACATTGCCCGGTGATATACTAAAATGCCTTGTCTGCGCCAGCATTTCCGGCAGACTGCGCGCTGCACTTTCGGACAAGCTCCCGGTATAAGCTCTCTTTCTTTCGGTTACAGTAAAGGGAGAAAGGAGGCGGCGCTGCTGATGGATTTATATCAGCGCATCCAGCTATACACAAAGGAGATTCAACACTTTATATCAGCGCATCCCTATGGGCAGTTTTGCTTCCATCAGACAAAGGCTCCAAAGAAAAAATGAGAGTCCTCTCCTGTCTATTTTCTTATCTCAGAAGCTGGAGTATAATGGAAATGGTCTTATTATAAAAAGGAGTGTGAATACCAATGAGCAGAGAACAAAAATTTTTTGTATGTAAGCATTGCGGAAATCTAATTGGCATGATCCATAATGCCGGCGTGCCGGTAGTATGCTGCGGCGAGAAAATGCATGAGCTTATTGCCAACACAACAGATGCTGCGCAGGAAAAGCATGTGCCTGTTGTGAAAACAGACGGTAATTTGGTGCATGTATGTGTAGGCAGTGCCGCGCATCCCATGACCAAAGAGCATTCCATCGAATGGATCTACGTGCAGACAAATGAGGGCGGGCACCGCAAAGCATTGTGCCCAGATCAAGCGCCGGAGGCTGATATAGCTCTTACGGACGGCGAAAAACCCCTGGCCGTATTTGCATACTGCAACCTGCACGGTTTATGGAAAACCGATTTGGCCTAAGCCAAAAGGCCCGAAGCTTGCCTAAGCCTCGGGCTTTTTTTATTTTTCCCTTGCATTTGTCCCTTGAACCATTATACTAAAAAAGACTGCTCATATCCAAAAAAGGGGGATCAGTATGGAATTTACCGCCATCGTACAGGCCATCAGCGGCGCGCTGTGGGATAATATTTTGCTCGTGCTTTTGTGCTGCACCGGTATCTATTTCACCTTTCGGCTTCGCTTTGTCCAAATCGTAAAATTTAAGGACAGCTTCAAAAAAGTATTTGGCGGGTTTCGATTTAAGGGGAAAAAAGCCGGCAAGGAGGGCATGAGTTCTTTCCAGGCGCTGACAACCGCCATAGCCGCTCAAATTGGTACCGGCAATATCGCCGGCGCAGCCACGGCTGTGGTTTCCGGCGGTCCTGGCGCAATCTTTTGGATGTGGATCAGTGCTTTTTTCGGTATGGCTACCATTTTTTCCGAGGCCACGCTTGCACAAAAATTCAAGACAACCATGCATGGCGAAGTCACCGGGGGCCCTGTATACTATATCAAGGCAGCGTTTCATGGGCGCTTTGGCCGTGTTTTAGCGGCGCTGTTTGCTGTTTTCATCATATTGGCCTTGGGCTTTATGGGAAACATGGTGCAATCCAATTCCATCTCTGAAGCTTTTGATATTGCTTTCGGCATTCCCTCCTGGGTCGTTGGGGTATTTACAGCTGTATTGGCCGGCTTTATCTTCATGGGGGGCATCCGCCGCATCGCATCTGTTACAGAAAAGCTCGTACCCATCATGGCTCTCTTTTATATTGTCGGCTCGCTCGTTGTCATCGGCATCAATTATCAGCATATCGGGCAGGCCTTTGCTTCCATTTTTATAGGGGCTTTCCACCCAGACGCCGTATTGGGCGGCGCGGCCGGCATCTCAGTAAAAATGGCTGTGCGCTACGGCGTTTCGCGCGGCTTATTTTCCAATGAAGCCGGGATGGGCTCAACGCCGCATGCACACGCTTTAGCCAAGGTAGACCATCCGTGCGATCAAGGCGTCGTTGCGCTGATGGGCGTTTTTTTAGATACCTTTGTCGTACTTACCCTCACTGCTCTGACGTTTTTAACAACAGGCGCACTCTCCTCGGGAGAAACCGGCTCCAAGCTGGCTCAGGTTGCCTTCTCATCCGTATTTGGGCATTTTGGTGATATTTTCATCGCCCTGTGTATGTTCTTCTTTGCATTTTCCACCATTGTAGGCTGGTACTTTTTTGGGCAAACCAATATCAAATATCTGTTTGGCGCCAAAGCTGTAAAGCTCTATTCCGGTATTGTATTGGTCTTCATCATGGTCGGCTCCATGCTAAAGGTAGATCTCGTTTGGGCCCTCAGCGATCTATTCAATGGATTGATGGTCATCCCAAACCTGTTGGCTCTCCTGGCGCTCAGCGGGCTGGTTTCCAAGTTGTATAAAGAGTATCGGCATCAGAAAACAAAAAAAAGCGGTTGATCGCTTTTTTTATTTTATTTTTCAGATATACTAAGGAAACAATGCTTTTATCGGAGGTTTTTATGAAAGCGTCCAAACAAAACACCATTCTCTCCATCTGCTTACTGATCATTTATACCGTTACCTATGCGATTTCCTTTGCATTGGGGACACCCATCGCTTTTTATTATTATGGGATGACAGCCGGCACCGCACTTCTTTTCCTCTTGTTTTTAAGAAATTTAAGGCCCTCTTACTATGCCGTGTTCTCTCTCTTCACCGTTATGGCCCAGTATTTTGGTTCCATGCTGGGCGGATACCACGCTATCTCCTTCTATGATTTGATCCTGCATTTTTCCAGCGGTATTTTATTGATCCTGGTGGGGCATCTTCTATATAATGCGCTTTTGCGCCGGTACAAAGTCCAAAAACTACCGCCTGCGCTGCCGATTTTGTTTTCACTCTTTTTGGCCATTGCAGCCGCTGGGCTTTGGGAGGTCTACGAGTTCTGCGGCGACACGTTTTTCCACCTGCAAGCGCAGGGCGGATCGCTAAGCGATACCATGACAGACATCATCGCCGGTACCTGCGGCGCTTTACTGGGTTCGGTATTTTTGGCTTTCTCTCTAAAAAAACAAGCCTGAAAAGACAAAAGGCAGGATTGGATCCTGCCTTTGCCCTTTAGTTGTGTGTTATTGTTCCTTTCGGCGTACGATGGAATAAGAGCTTAATACACCAAAGACTGCACAAGCCTACAATGGTATATATAATGCGCGCCGCGATCGTTGCCGGCCCGCCGCAAATCCATGCGACAAGGTCAAACTGTGCCAACCCTACCAGCAGCCAATTGATGCCGCCGATGATTGTGATTAGCAATGCAAACGTATCCATAATCATGTCACCTCTATCAAATAATATTTCACATACAGTATTGACGAGGCGCTGTAAAACTATACGCTATCCTGCTGGTAAATTGTTGGAAGTGCGGAGAATCGTTCTTGAAAAATATATTATCACATCATTATTATTTAATAATTTATGTCATTGAGTATATTTTGACAAAATTTTATAATGTTTTGATACTGCAGATCCGTCTCCTCTAAAGATCGTTGTGCAGCCTCCCCCTGCCGGCTCCATTGATCATACATTTGTTTTGCCTGTCCTGTCAGCAGCTTTCCCAGCTGTTTGTGCGTCCTTGCAAAGATCCCTGTCGTATATAAGGCATAGGTTCTCAGCAAAAACATCCCTTCCTTATATAAGGCCGCTAAATGCTGCGCCGGGCAGCTCTGAAAAATTCTATGATGGCAGGCGGCATGGTACAAATTGGCCGCCCCGATCACAGCAGCCTCTGCTATGCTCTCGTTGGTAATGCGTCCTTTTACGGCATCCAACGTGCCATATACCGGCTGCGTATCATAGAAAAGCTGCAGCATATCGTATGCCGGCCAATGGAAAAGCTCCGTTTCCCCGCAGACGAATCCGCAAGTCTTTTCCCAATGCGGCATAGTACGCAGTACAGCTTGATATTCGGATAAGATTTTTACGTTTATATGCGTAAAAACAACCACTACGTCAATATCGCTATCCGGTGTTGCCTCCCCACGCCGATAGCTTCCCTGCAATCCCAAAAAATACAGGGTCTCCCCAAATGCTTCCTTTAGCTTTTTTGCCAGCAGTGTACACCAATGCTTACTCTCTTCTTGTCTCATTTTCTTCTCCTTTCCGTTAAAAAAGCAGCCTTGCTTTCGGCTGCTTTTCCTTTATGCATAGCCAACTGCGCTGGCCAGCAACAGAATACCGCTCGTAATCAGCAGGATAACAAACTGGAATTTCCAGCTCCATCTGGCCCACTTGCCATAGCCTATCCCCGCCAAGCCCAGCGAGATCAGCAGCACGGGGTTGGTCATATAAAACACATTGGAGAACCCATCCCCAAAAGCAAAGGCCAGTACCGTCAGCTGCCGCGAAATCCCGCATAGATCCGCCATCGGAGTCAAAAGCGGCATGAGCAAAAACGCCTTGGCCGAGCCGGAGGAGATAAAAAAGTTCATTGCCAGCACGATCAGATACAAAAACAGGATGGCCGCCCCCTGCGGCAGCCCCTGCATCACTGCCGTCGCTTTATACAAGATCGTATCCAGCACGTTGGCCTCTGTCAGCGTATATTTGATGGAGCTGGCCATGAGGATCAGCAGTACTGCCGGCAAAATGCTAACAGCGCCGTCCTTAAAGAACCCTGCCATCCGTTTCCCTTTCATTCCGCACAAAGTGGAGGAAAGCAGGCCAGCTATCAAAAATACCAGGGCAATGACCGGCATGATGATCCCTTGTAAAAACGGCAGCAGGGGAGAACCTATGATCAACAGCACCCCGCATCCAAGCGTTATGGAAAAGGCCCGCAAGCCATGCTCCATTCTTTTATCCTTTGTAAAAATGACAGGCTGGAGCTCTGTCGCGCTGCCCTTTTTCTCAATTTTCTTTGCATAACGGGTCAAAAATACAATCAATACAACGTAAATCACCGCAAATGTAAGCAGGCGAAAAGCGATGCCGGAAAACATGGACAGCCCTGCCAGCTCCTGCGCGATGCCCACGGTAAACGGGTTGCATACGCCTGAAGAAAAGCCGCATCCTACCGCAAGCAAGCTCATGCCAAGGCCTGTCAGCGCATCCCAGCCCAGCGAAACGGATAGGGCCACAGCAAGCGGCACAAGCGGCACACATTCCTCAAAGCTTCCCACAAAAGCGCCCAGCGCCATAAAAAACAATGCGATGCAGCACAGCAGCGTGTACTTTTTCTCCCGGAATCTCGCTGCGATTTTTTGCAGCATGTACGCCATAAGGCCGCTTTTATCCAGGCAGTGGAACGTACCGCCAATGATGAGCAGAAAGGCTATGATCGCCAAAATGGTTCCATTTCCCTCAGCCGTCAATACCAAAAGCGGTGAGCAAATCCATTTCCAAAAGGCAATGCCACCCTCTGCAGGCGCATACGTTCCCGCAACCACCAATTCCTGCCCGTCTTGTATGATGCGTTGGTAGCTTCCTCCTGGAATCCAAAACGTCAGCAGATAGGTAATGACCATAAGCGCCAACAGCATAATGATCGCGGTGATAAAAGATCTTACACTGATATTCAGTCCCCTTTTTTCCTGTTCCATCTTAACCCCCTAGCCCGGCATGCTCTATGATATACCGGTAAAAGTCCACAGCCGGGGGCAGCGCCTCACAGCTGATATTTTCATCTATCGCATGGATGCTCTCATATTGCTGCGCATTGATAAACAGCGGCGCAAACCGCAGCGCATTGTCGCATACGATGTCATATTCCTTGGCGTCGGTACCACCCGTCATCACATAAGGCGAAACCCCTACGCCGGGATATACCGTTTCCATGGCTTGCTCCACCAAGCGAAACGCCTGCCCCTGATAGGATACAGGCTTTAAGGGCGGCTCCTTTGTGATAACCTGTGTCTCTACCCCGTATTTGCGGGCGATTTTTGTAATCAGCGCGATGCTTTCTTCCGCAGGCTGGTGCTGGATAAAGCGCATGTTTCCTGTAATATACGCCTCCTGCGGCAAAACATTGTATCCTTCCGATCCCTTGCCCATGGTAAAGGCCAGGGTGGTCTTGAGCATGGCGGCGCCTGCGGGGCTGATCGCCGGCATCAAGCGCTTTAGCAGCGGTCCGAACAGCCATAAATTGGCAAAAATCATCTTCATCCCAAATCTCATATTGGGCGCCAAGCGGCCAAACATTTCTTTGACTGCCGGCGAGTATTCCGAACGAAACGGGTCATGACGCTCCACCTCATCCACAAAGGCTGCCAACCTGGCCCAGGGCGTCTTTTTGCCAGGACAGCTGGCATGTCCGCCGGTCCCCTTTGCGACAAATCTTACATCGCCGTATCCCTTTTCGACCACACCGACCATGCCATAAATGCCGCGGACACCGGCCATCGGCTCTTTGAGAATCATGCCCCCCTCATCCAGCAGCAAGCTGAGGTGCACGCCCTGCTCTTTGAGCCAAGCTGCCGTCATTGCCGCGCCCGGGCCGCTCCATTCCTCCGTGCAGCTGCCTGCCAAATAGACATCTGTTTCCGGCACAAAACCCTGTTCCATGAGCTCCTCCGCCGCCTGCAAAAAGCAAAATTGGCTTCCTTTTGTATCCACTGTGCCGCGTCCCCATACAGCCCCCTCTGCAATTTGCCCGGAAAAGGGAGGGTAGCGCCAATCCCCTTCTGCCTGGACAACATCTTGGTGGCTCATCAGTAGAATCGGGTTCTTTGTGCTTTTCCCCTTCCATTTCAGCAAAAAGCTGCCCTGGAAATCCTGCCGCTCGCAGCGCGCAAATACCAGGGGAAATAACGCTTCCAATTTCCTTTGATACGCCGCAAATTTTTCGATCTCGGCTTGCGCCCGATAGGAAACTGTTTCGCATTGCACCATCTCAGACAATTTCTCCGCATAGGCCTGCGCTCTTTGCGGGTCTGTTTTAGGAAGCCGGGCCTTTGCTGCTTCTGTTGGCCTCAGCAGCACAGTGCGCAGCAAAACAACAGCCGCCAAAAGCCCTATCATGGCAAGCAAGCACCATAAAATCCACATTGATCTCACATCCTTTTATGAACCGTGCTATTATACCCTCTATCCCCTACAAGCGCAACGCAAAATGATTTTCCTTCTTACACATTTGGCCTATATATCCCATATTCCGCACATTTCATAGGAGGTATTTATCGACTGTATATGCTACAATAGGGGTTGCCGGCCGCTGAAATCCACAGGCCGCAAACCACAAATCATCAAAGGAACCACAGCTATGGCGGAAAATATTTTGATTGTAGATGACGAGAAATCCATCGCAGATTTGGTAGAGGTGTATTTGGCAAACGAGGGCTACCGCGTATACAAATTTTATACAGCAGCCGAAGCCCTTGCCTGTGTGGAAACGCAGGCATTGAGCCTTGCGATCCTGGATGTGATGCTGCCGGATATGGATGGCTTTGCCTTGTGCCAAAAAATTCGTGAAAAGCATCTGTTTCCCATCATCATGCTTACTGCTAAGGTGGAGGATATGGATAAGATCACAGGATTGACCCTTGGCGCCGATGACTATATCACCAAGCCCTTTAACCCCTTAGAGCTCATTGCGCGGGTCAAAACGCAGCTGCGCCGGTATACGCGGTACAACAACACCCCTGCAGAGCTGGAAAGGGCTTTGGATGAAATCGATATTCGCGGCCTTCATATAGTCAAGAGCAGCCACAAATGCCGGCTGAATGGAAAAGAGCTAAATCTGACCCCGCTGGAGTTTAACATCCTTTGGCATCTGTGCGAACGAAAGGGACAGGTCGTTTCTTCCGAGGATCTGTTTGAATCCGTCTGGGGCGAAAAATATCTGGATAACAACAATACCGTGATGGCGCACATCGCTCGTCTGCGGGAAAAGATGCACGAGCCCGCCAGAAAGCCAAAATACATCAAAACGGTTTGGGGGGTGGGCTATACCATTGAGTGAACATCACAGCAGAAAAAGCCGTCCGTATCGGAGCCGCATAGCGCGGCATGTATTGCTGCAATATTTTTTCTCTCTCCTTGGGTTTGTCATTGGGCTTTGCGTCTTGGTATTGGTCGCCTGGCAGATATGCGCCTCCTTTGTATGGCAGCCGTATGACCCTCTTTACCAGCTTTTGCGCTGGATCCGGGATTATATCCTCTTGGTGGGCGGCGCTGTCTGCCTGGTAGGGTGGACCCTTATCACCTACTATTTTATGTCCAAGCCGCTGAGGTATTTGGATCAGGTGGTTGCGGCTTCGGGCCAGCTCGTAACCGACCGCAACGAGCCTATCGTGCTGCCGGAATCCATGAAAAATGTGCAGGATGAGCTCAATCTGTTCCGTGAGCAAGCCATACGCAGCGAAGCGATGGCCAAAGAGGCCGAGCAGCGCAAAAATGATCTGATCGTCTACCTGGCCCATGATTTGAAAACGCCGCTGACCAGCGTCATCGGATACTTGACGCTTCTTCAGGATGAGCCGCAGATCTCTGCCGAGCTGCGTGCCCGCTATACCGGCATCGCCTTGGAAAAAGCGCTGCGGCTGGAGGATCTTGTCAACGAGTTTTTCGACATCACGCGCTTTAACCTCACCGCCTTGACCCTGGATCTGGAGCGTGTCGACCTTACGCGCATGCTTTCCCAAATCATCAGTGAATTTTCCCCTATTTTGGCGGAAAAGGGGCTTTTCTGGGAAACAGACCTTTCCCCAGGCGTAGAGCTTATCTGCGATGCAAACAAGCTGGAACGCGTATTTGATAATCTCATCCGCAACGCCGTCAATTACAGCTATGAAAACAGCGCCGTTTCCCTTTCCATGCGCGTGGAGGCGGATAAGGTGCAAATCGTTGTAAAAAATCACGGCCGCACCATTCCGCCGGATAAGCTGAGCCGTATTTTTGAGCAGTTTTTCCGCCTGGATTCCTCCCGTGCCTCTTCCACAGGCGGCGCAGGGCTGGGGCTCGCCATTTCCAAAGAAATCGTAGAGCTGCACCATGGCGCCATTCGGGCTGAAAGCGAAAATGAAAGCATTGCGTTTACCGTCTTGCTTCCGATGGATTGTCAGAAAATTGTATGAATTTGAGGAGGAAATCATCATCCTTTTGAAATAAAGCCTATACATATAAAACGCCCTGTTTTGGTACATTTTCAGTATCAAGACAGGGCATTTTTTATTCCGGAAAGGAGCCTCTATGAAACGCAAAAGAGTGACAGAACTCTTCCCCTTTTTGATCCCTCTGCGCACCAGGCAGCGTAAATTCTGCTTTTATTTAGGGATGCGTATGGACCGCAATACCTACTGCAAGACCCGCCTCGAAGGCTTGCTTCCGCATTTGGCCTTTGAAGCGTCCAGCCCGCTGTACAATACGGAAACCGGGTTCGATATGGTCTATCAGGAAAACAAGGTCTTCAATTTGAAATTGGCTGCCAAAGAGCTCAACGGCCTATTGATCCAGCCGGGCGAAACCTTCTCCTTTAGCCAGGCCATCCGCTATGCCGACCGCCGGACTCCGTATAAAGACGGCCTTACCGTGGTAAACGGCAGGCTCACCACAGCGCCGGGAGGCGGCATGTGCCAAATCTCCAATCTGCTGTTTTGGCTGTTCCTGCATACGCCGCTGACCATCGTAGAGCGCCACGGACACGCCGTCAAGGATTTCCCGGACCCGCCCAGCGGCCTCCCCGTTGGCGTAGATGCGACCATCTCGGAAGGCTGGCTGGATCTAAAGGTAAAAAACAATACGGACTGTATCTATCAGATCTGTCTATCTTTTGATAGCCAGCATCTTTTGGGCCGTCTTTTATGCTCTGACGAGGCATCCTACTGTTATCAAATCCAAAATGGCAAAATTTCCTATCTGCGCCAGGGCGGGGAGATTTTCCAACAGGCTGATGTCATCCAAACGCGCATCGAAGCATCCTCCGGCCGGTGTATCGATCAGCGGGTGCTCTACCAAAACAAATGCCGCATCGGCTATCCACTGCCCCCGCACACCCATCTCATAGAGAAAGGATAAAAAAATGAAACAGAAAAATGTAGCTGTCTTTTTCGGCGGCTGTTCACCGGAATACAGCGTTTCCCTCACCTCCGCACATGCTGTGCTAAGCCATTTGGACCAGCAGAAATATAACGCCATCCCCGTCGGCATCTCCAAAGAAGGCAGTTGGTACTATTATACTGGCAGTTTATCGCGCTTGCTGGATGATACCTGGCTGCGCTGTGAGACCTGTACGCCCGCCATGCTTTCCCTGGACCGCAGTGCGCACAAGCTCTATTTATTTGAAAATACCGGCGTTTCTTCGTTGCCCATAGACGTAGCGTTTCCTGTGCTTCATGGAAAAAACGGAGAGGACGGTACCATCCAGGGCGCCATCGCCATGACAGGCATTGCCCTGGCGGGCTGCGGCGTTTTGGCCTCCGCGCTTTGCATGGACAAGGACCGCGCTCATAAGCTGGCTTCCTTGGCAGGCGTGCGTGTGCCGCAGGGATTGGTTTTGGACACAGATTCAGATTTTCACAAAGCCAGTTCCTTTGCCACAAAAATCGGGTACCCCTTGTATGTAAAGCCCGTAAAAGCCGGTTCCTCCTTCGGCATTACCCGGGTAGAAACGCCGGAACAGCTTGCCAAGGCCATCGACTGTGCTTTTCTCTATGATGACCAAATCATCCTCGAAGAAAATATAGAAGGGTTTGAGATAGGCTGTGCAGTGCTGGGCTCCAAAACGCTCCTGACCGGCGCAGTCG
The DNA here is from genome assembly GCA_905208455.1 of uncultured Bacillota bacterium. Lineage (GTDB taxonomy): Bacteria > Bacillota > Clostridia > Christensenellales > QAND01 > UMGS1975. The sequence continues at coordinate 20,099 of CAJLPK010000001.1, read as the reverse complement.
ATGAGATCGAGCTTTCCCAGGGTTTTTTCGATTTTACGGAAAAATATACCCTCCAAAGCGCATCCATCCATGTGCCGGCACGAATCAGCGACGCCAAGGCCGAGGAGATCAAGCAAACGGCCAAACAGGTGTACCGTGCGCTTGGCTGCGCCGGGTTTGCCCGCGTCGATCTGTTTTTAACGCCTTCGGGCGAAATCGTATTCAATGAAGTCAACACCATTCCCGGCTTCACGGAGCACAGCCGGTATCCCGGCATGATGAAGGCAGCCGGCTATTCCCTTTCCGATGTATTGGATCGCATCATCGAACAGGCGGTGGAGCAATGAAAACGCTTCTGCTCTCCCGAAATGAGATCCATACCGGCAGCCTAATCCTCGTCAACGCTGAGGCCGGCTATCGCCCAGATCCCCAGTCTCACCTGGTCCCTGTGCTGGAGCACTATCCTTCCGTTTGCCTGCAGCGCAGAGCCGCGGTTCTTCTTTCCAGCTTGATGGATTCTTTCCAAGGCTGGCGGCACATCGTCCCTGTCAGCGGCTGGCGGGCGCAGGCTGAGCAGCAGCAGATCTGGGACGATTCGATCCGGGACAACGGGTTGGCCTTTACCCAAAAATACGTGGCCCTGCCAGGCCACAGCGAGCACCAGACCGGGCTCGCCATCGACCTTGGGCAAAAACAGGCTCATATTGATTTTATCCGTCCAGAGTTCCCTTACAGCGGCCTTTGCCAAACCTTCCGCCGCAAAGCAGCGGACTACGGGTTTATAGAGCGCTATCCGGCAGGCAAAGAGCACATTACCGGCATCGCGCACGAGCCATGGCACTTTCGCTATGTCGGCGTGCCGCATGCCAAGATCATGGAGCAGAACCATCTAGTGCTGGAAGAATATCTTGCCTTCATCAAGCAGTACCGCCATGGACAGGCCGCTTATCATATCCTTTGCGGCGGCCAGGAGGTTCTGGTCTCCTATCTGCAAGCAGACCTAAGCACCCCTACCTGCCTGGAGATCGACGGCGCCGCCCCATATAGCATCTCCGGCAATAATACTGACGGATTTATCTTAACGGAATGGAGGCAAACCCATGCACGCAAAACGGAATTACGGGGGGCTTGATGCGTTTCGATTGGCCGCCGCTTTTCTCGTCATTGCAATCCATACCTCGCCGCTTACCTGTTTTGGCACAGAAGCAGATTTCTTTCTTACCCGTGTTTTGGCCAGGGTCGCTGTCCCGTTTTTCTTTATGGTCACAGGACAGTTCACCGTTTCCCGCTTTTATCAATCGGGAGATGCCCGGCCCGTCCTTGTCAAATCTCTAAAAAGGCTCTCTCTGCTCTATGGCGTCGCCATCGTATTGTATTTTCCCATTGGCCTGTATGGCGGGCACTATCAAGCGCTTACCCTGGGCGGCGCTCTGCGTCTCTTGCTGTTCGACGGTACCTTTTACCACCTTTGGTATTTCCCTGCCTGCCTGATTGGCCTTTGCCTTGTCTACTTGATGAGCCGAAAGCTCTCTCTAGGCGGCTCTCTGTCCATTTCTCTGATTCTGTATCTAATCGGGCTTTTGGGCGACAGTTACTATGGCTTAACCCAGTCTGTCCCCCTGCTGGATGCCCTTTATCAAGGCGGGTTCCAACTCTTTTCCTATACGCGAAACGGATTGTTTTTTGCGCCTGCCTTTCTTGTCCTGGGCGCTTTGCTGTCCCCCGGAACCACGATGCCTGCTGTCAATCGTTCTAAATCCGCCGCAGGCCTTTGTCTCTCGCTGTTTGCTATGACGGCCGAAGCCTTTCTGTTGCGCCATCTTGGATGGCCGCGGCACGACAGCATGTATCTTTGCTTGCTTCCTGTCATGGTCTTTCTCTATCAGCTTGTGCTGTCCTGGCAACGTCCGGCCTGTCATAGAATCCGCGACATCGCCGCCTGGATCTATCTCCTTCACCCCGCCGTTATCGTATTGGTCCGGGCATCTGCCAAGGCACTGCACTTGGTTCCCTTGCTTGTCGAGCAAAGCCTGCTCCATTTCGCCGTTGTCTCCCTTGCTTCGCTGGGTGCTGCTTATTTGATCACTCTCGTTCTGCCGCAGCCCCGGCCCTCCTTTTCAAAAGGAAGAGCCTGGATAGAATTGGACAGCCAAGCCCTTGCCCATAATCTTGCGCTCCTGCAAAGCAGGCTTCCCCGTTCCTGTCAGCTGATGCCTGCTGTCAAGGCCAATGCTTATGGGCATGGCTCTGTACCCATCTGTAAAGAATTGCAGCGCCTAGGCATCCGGCATTTCTGTGTAGCCAGCCTTCATGAGGGGATCGAGCTCCGAAAAAACGGGATTTCTGGAGAAATTCTCATTCTCGGCTACACGCATCCTTCGCAAGCCTATCTCCTGCACCGCTACCGTTTATCCCAAACAGTCATAGACAGCGCATATGCAGAGAGCTTGTGTGCGTATGGAAAAAAGCTGCATGTCCATATCGGAATAGATACCGGCATGCATCGTCTAGGAGAGCGCAGCGAAAATATAGACCAGATCGCATCGCTGTTTGCCCGCAAACAGCTGCAGATCGACGGCATCTTCACGCATCTTTCCGCCGATGATTCCCTCTCACCCCGCTGCAAGGCCTTTACCAAGGTGCAGTCCATGGCCTTTCAGTCTGTGCTTCGTGAACTAAAAAAACGTGGCCTGCCCTGTCCCTATGCCCATCTGCTGGCCAGCTACGGCGTGCTGAATTATCCTGAATTAGGGGGAGACTATGCACGCGTTGGTATCGCGCTATACGGTATTTTGAGCACGCAAGCGGATACCGATGCCTGCGCATGCCGGCTACAGCCGGTTTTATCCCTCAAGGCGCGTGTAGCCACCGTAAAGCCGTTGTATGCGGAGGAGTCTGCTGGATATGGTTTTTCCTTTACCGCCGGCCGTACTATGAAAATCGCTACGATTGCCATCGGGTATGCGGATGGGCTGCCGCGCAGCCTGTCCGACGGCCGCGGGTATGTGCTGCTCCATGGGCAAAAGGCGCCCATCCTGGGGAAAATATGCATGGATCAAACCATCGTGGATGTTACGGACATCCCCCAGGTCTCCGCCGGCGATACAGCGGTACTCATCGGCGCTTCCGGGCCGCTCTCCCTCTCCGCTGCGGAATTGGCGGAACAAGCTGGTACAATTTCCAATGAGCTCCTCAGCCGCTTAGGCGCAAGGCTCAATCGTATCTTATTACACTGACTTTCTTGAGAAAGCCGCATACATCAATATGCGGCTTTCCATTCGTGCTCTCTCCATCTCTCCTTCTCTGCGCTTTCGTATTGAAAAGAAGGGACAAATGTGTTCTACTAAAGTCAGGAGGTGCTTTTTTGGAGCTTCGAGTTTTAAGCTATTTTCTGACAATCGCCAGAGAAGAAAACATCACCAAGGCAGCAGCACTGCTTCATGTTACCCAGCCGACTTTATCCCGTCAAATGATGCAGCTGGAGGCAGAGCTTGGCACAAAATTATTTATCAGAAACAGCCATAATATCACCTTGACCGAGCAAGGGCTACTTTTGAAACGGCGGGCGCAAGAGCTTGTCTCCCTGGCCGAAAAAACCAAGTGTGAGCTTAAGCAAAAAGCTGAGCTGAGCGGTACGCTCGCCATTGGCAGCGGCGAATACCAAAACAGCCGCTTGCTCGCGGAGATTCTCGCTGCCTTTCATCATCGGCACCCCGCCATTCAATATGAGGTATACAGCGGCAATTCCGACAATATCAAAGAGTGTATCGAGCAGGGGCTTTTGGATATCGGCTTTTTGTTGGAGCCTGTGGAGGTCGGCAAGTATGAGTTTATCCGCAGCCCCATCTGTGAGGAATGGGGCGTCCTTGTCTCGGAGCGTTCCGATTTGGCAGAAAAGGAATGTATCGTACCTGGCGATCTCGTCAACAGACCTCTTATTTTGACGCGCCGCGATCTCATTCAACAGGAGCTTTTGCACTGGCTGGGAAAAGAGCCTGAGCAGTTGCATATCGTTGCCAGCGGAAACCTTCCCTATAATCTGGCCTCTATGGGGCGTCAAGGCATTGGGGTCTTTCTGAATCTCCGGCTAGATTGCCATTACAACGGGATGCATTACATTCCCCTGTCTCCAAAACTGGAAAGCCATACGGTATTGGCCTGGAAGAAAAACCAGATGATGTCGCCCGCTGTTCATGCCTTTGTGGAATTTTCCAAGGAATACATAAACCGTATTTCTATCAATGAGAAATAAGCATTGGCCTTATCCCTTGCGATGCATTATACTTTGGATGTCTCGGTTTCTGGGCCTCTATTTTTTCATCAAATCTCTTCCCTGCCAACCGTTGTACCGTCCAGCAACGCTTCCAAATGCTGGAACGGCGAAGGACGGATTTTCTTGCTGAAATACATCGAAAAGAACATCTGTTGGATCGTGTGGATTCTCTGCATTATCCGCTGATGCAGTCCTGCAATGATGGGAAACAAAGCTGAGCAATGCCCTTTCCGGAGGTGGCAAAAGAAAATTTCAAAGCAAAGAGCAATTTAGTGCGCAGAATATCTTTGGGTTGGGTATGCCTAACGATGCCTATGCACAGTATTATCCTTGCTCCTTCCCTTGATGGGCCCGAAGGCCAATGCAGCCTTTCTTGCCAATGTGACCTTTGAGCCGGGTTGCCGCAATCATTGGCTATCCGCCATATCAAAAGCGGAGGCGGTCAAATTCTGATCTGCACGGCTGGAAAAGGATGGTACCAAAAAGAAGGCAGGCAGGCTATCTCTCCATGGTCGTTTCCATCCCTGTCAACGCTTTACGTTGGCAGGGGGCTAAGGCTGCTGGTTTGGCCATATTGCCGTTGAGATACCTGGAGAACAAACGGCCAACCAATGGTGAAAGCCTGTTTCTGATACATATTATTTCAACTTATAAGGAGGATATAAGCGTATGACCCAAAAACTCGTTGCCTACTTTTCCGCCACCGGCGTTACAAGGAATATTGCCAAACAGCTTGCCCAGGCCGCTGGGGCCGATCTATTTGAAATCAAGCCTATTCATCCCTATACAAATGCTGATCTAGACTGGAGGGATACGCGCAGCCGCAGCTCTCTTGAAATGAAGGATCCTCATTCCCGTCCCGAAATCGCCGAGGGTTTGGGCAATATAGCCGATTATGACACTATTTTCTTAGGATTCCCCATCTGGTGGTATACTGCACCCACCATTATCCATACCTTTTTAGAAAGCTATGATTTTTCCGGAAAAACCATTCTTCCCTTTGCCACCTCCGGTGGAAGTGGGTTTGGGAAAACTTTAGAAGTATTGAAACCGCTTTGTGCCCAGACGACCAAATGGATGCCTGGCCAGATGCTAAATCATGTATCGAAAAAAGACCTGACCGAATTTGCTGCCAAGGCATGATCGGATGGGGGATCTTACGGTCTATTTGAGCAAAAGCACCAAAGCGAATACAGATCAATGCGTCTCTATTTTAGGATGAGGCCATCGCAAAAGACAGGCGTTGCCATGCTGGCGCATGGCAACGCTTTTTGCCTCATACTTCTCATGCTATGAAACCGCTCTATATTCATGTAGGAGATCTATAAGCTCACGCTCCACGCATAGTGTAACCCCAGTTCTTCCTGATGCACGCACTCGATGCACTCTGAGAAATTCTCATAACTGCTCACAGTTTTTATATGCAGGGCGTTGGCATATAAAAATTTTGTCATTGTAACGGATAATCATGGCTGTTGCTTCAAGTATTTTTATACACCGCTCACTTTTCTCAGACGGAACTTGTATTCCTTACGGATTTCACCGTCCTTGTCCTTATCGTTTTCGTAAGTATAATCAACAAGCTCAAAGACGCCCTGGTAGTAATACTCCTGGGGAGAAAACTTGATGAATAGGTGAATTTTCTTCTCGTTTCGCGCCGCATCTCTGATTGCGAGGTTTCCCTTGGTCATAGTCTGATCACCGGTTTTGCCTTCGCCAGAATACAAGTAATCACCATCCACAGTCCACTTATCGTGATACACAAAATTTCCATTGGCTTTTCCGATAGAGGAAATCAAAACTACGGTATTATCTGTTGAATTGATGCCTCTACCAAATCCAGAAATGCGAATTCCAAACTGAGCCTCCACCTGCCGATAGGTAAAAATGGGGTGTCTGGCCATCTTCTCTACATGATAATCCGGTGCAAACATTGCATTGAGCGTTTTGGATTTCTCTGTCTTTGGTGCAACCACGGCGGGATCCATGCAACGCTGTTCCTCGGTCACTTTATATGTAGTTTCCTCATCCTGGTGTTTCTGATTGGTCTCCTTTGAATTTTTGATGATATTCACGATTGCCAGCTGCATATCGGGATCTTCTACTTTCATAAACTTTTCAAAAGCATCTGGGTACATAAACTTACCGGTTTTTGTGGCAAACTCTACTGTTATGTAGTCATCGTTCCTTTCGACGATCACACCAACGCCAAAAACACTGTGTTTCACTTTTAATCCGATTATTTCCATATTTCTATCTCCTGAGCTCTGAATAGAACGATTGCTACATTTTCGAAATTGTTGATTTAATCAACATTCTATCCAATACATTGGTCCCTTGGTTTGGATAAAGACAGGATTACGTTTACCGCATTACGAAAATAGGTAGTTTCGTAACACCCAAAGAAAACAAATAATCCGAACCCATCTCCCATTGAAAACAAGTTCGGATTATATTGGTTTGGTGCGAGAGACGGGACTTGAACCCGTACGCCTTGCGACACACGCCCCTCAAACGTGCCTGTCTGCCTATTCCAGCACTCTCGCAAATAGGAAACAATAGAAATTGTCACCTATTCATTATAGAGGAAAATACATAAAAGTCAACCTCTTCTTCTCAAACTCTGCGGATCATTCCGGCGCATTGGCCTTGTTTTCGTCTCCCTGCTGCAAAATGTACCATTGGTCTATATCCTTAAAAATATCCATATCCCTCATGGTGGGGATCCCCTTTATCTTTGCCGAGCATACAACGGAGTTTGTCTTAAAATACAAGCTGATGATAGGAAGCTCATCGCTCCATAAATGCTGCACTTTGGAAGAAGCAGCCTTTACCTCCTCCTCCGTAGCCGCAGCTGCAAGCTCATCCAAATATGAGTCCATCGTGGCGGAAGTGTATCTGCCATAATTGTATTTTCCTCTGGTACTATGCAGTAAGAAGCTTACATCACCGTCCTTCGGAATCGAGAACCCTGCAAACGCCAAATCAAAATTTCCATTCTGCAGCGCAATCTGATAATCCGACCATGTCATCACTGTCACCGTTGCATCAATCCCGATCTTTTGCAGCTGCTGCGCCGCTACCTTCGCAGCATCGGCACGCGCACTGCTTAAGGTATTTTCGTTGACAATGATATTCATCGTAAGCTTTTGTCCGTTTTGATCTAAAAATCCATCGCCATCACTATCCTGATAGCCAAGCTCCCCTAACAAAGTTGTCGCCTTCCCTGGATTGTATTCATGCTGCTGCTGCGTTTGGTCATAGTAATACGCATCCGGAGGCACAGGCGCATCCACCGTAACCGCATGCCATAGATACGTCTCGGTAATGATGGTCTTTCTATCCAAGGCAGCGATGATGGCTTGCCTCATCTGCACATCCTGCATCTTTGAGTTCTGCAAATTGGGAATGATACATTCGTATTCCTGTGTCATCACCTCATAGACATCACGGCTGCCAGGCTGTTTATAGCCGGAAGCTGTCAAGGAATCTGTATGCACCAGGTCTACCAAGTTCACATCCATACTCGTCAGCGCTGTATCAGGGTCCTGTATCCCTTTCACCGTAATTTTAGAAAGATACGGGGTGCGCTTCCACCAAGAATCATTGGCCTCCAACTCCATCACTTTCCCCGAATCATTGGAGACCACCTTATACGGGCCGCATCCCGTCGGTAAAGAAGTGCCAATGGCTGTGTCCGGTATAATTGGAAATACCAGGGCCGCTAACACACGGTTTGTCTTTTGCGTAGCCGTGATGGTAAAGGTTATATCATCCACGGCAGCGGCCGATGCAATCAAATCCATATTCACCGCATAGATCGAATCCCTGTTTTCATCAGCATCTATCTTCTTCAGTTCATTGATGCAAGCCACAACATCCTTGGCTTTTACCGTTTGTCCATTGTGATAGGTCACATCTTTCCGTAATACAAAGGTCCAGGTAAGCCCATCTTCCGATAAACTCCAGCGTTCCACAACATTAGGCTGAAGCTTCAGCGTATCATCGTATTGCAGCGGGCTATCGTAGATCAAGGAAAAAAGATCCACCAGCTCTCTTTGTGTTGTTTCCAGCGGTTTCAGAGGGGCATTGTTCGGCATTACGATGGTCATGCTGCCGCCCGAAACAGGCGTTGCCTGTGATTGGCTTTCGCTAGGCGATGGGCTGGGCACTGCTGTCTCCTGCCCGCCGCAGCCTGCCAAAATCAGCAGACAGCAAAGCGATACACAGATGAGCCTATGACTCCAGCGTATAATAGGATTCATACATCTCTTTCGCATTTTGTACCTTCTTTACATATTCCTCAGTCTCTTGATAAGGAATGTCCGTTAATTTCCCATCCTGGCTATACTTTTCATCCTCCAGCCACTGGGTCACTCGGTTTGGCCCCGCATTGTAGCCAGCCAAAACCAGGGTCATATCTCCATCAAACTTATCCATCAAATATTTCAAATACCAGCATCCCATACGAATGTTGGTTTCAGGATCTTTCAGCTTTGCTTGGCTATAATCCTTGATCGACATCTTCTTTGCGATCCATTCTCCCGTATCCGGCATGATCTGCATCAGGCCAATGGCGCCTACCCGCGACTCTGCCTCCATATCAAAATGGCTCTCCGTATGAATCACCCCGCATACAAGATACGGGTCCAGCGCATTTGCTTGGGCGTATTCGGTGATATATGCCTCATATTTCAGCGGATAGGCCAGCTTTTTTGCATAAGGATACCCCACAAGTGCCAGCAGTGCCAATATTATAATAGAAAGGCCCAGCACAACCCACAGCTGCCACAGCTTGCGCTGCTTTCTCCTGCGGCCTGTTTGCCTGCTGCTTCTGGCCGGATAAGTTGTCGTTTTACTTTTTGTCATAAAGTCCCCCCACAGCACGGTCGTACAGCGCGCATGCCTGCTCAATCAGCCGATGCTCTCCCCCCGTGCTATCCAGCAGATAGTCGGCCTGCTCCTTCTTTTGAGCCTCAGGCATTTGGCTTTTGATTCTCTGCCACGCCTGCTGCTGTGTCAAGCCGTCTCTTTGCATGATGCGTACGCACCGAACCTCCTCCGGCGCCGTAATCAGCCAGACCTCATCACAGACCGTATGCAGCCCGGACTCTATCAGCAATGCCGCATCAATGATACAGACGCCTGTCAATCCATGCAGCCTGCGCTTTGTCTGTTCGATGAGCCGTGGCCACATCAGCATATTCAGCCGCACCCGCGCTGTTTCATCATCAAATACCAAATCAGCCAGCGCCCTGCGGTCCAAGATACCTTCCGGCGCAAACCGTGCCCCAAATTCTTTTGCTATGGCGCAGACCGCTTCGCTGCCCGGCGCTTGCAGCTCTCTGGCCATTGCATCAGCGTCCAGCACATAAGCGCCCGCTTTGGCCAGCGCTCGGGTTACGGTGCTTTTCCCGGCTCCAATATTGCCTGTAATGCCAATTACAAACCGTCCGATTTGTTTTGTCATTTTGCCTCCAACCAATTCTTCCCTGAATCCGCCTCCGCAATCAACGGCACATCCAGCGGCAGCACATTCTGCATACAATCGGTTAAAATCCTCTTGACATTTTCTGCCTCCGCTTCCGGCGCATCTACAATCAGCTCATCATGCACCTGCAAGATAAGCTTTGCTTGAGGGCATTGCTTTTTCAGCGTCTCATGCACATGAATCATTGCCGCCTTAATGATGTCTGCCGCCGTGCCCTGGATCGGCGCGTTCATCGCCGCCCTTTCTCCAAAGGAGCGCACATTATAATTTTTGCTTGTCAATTCCGGCGTATACCTCCGGCGCCCATACATGGTCTCCACATACCCCTGCGCACGCCCATCCGCTATACACCGATCCATATATCCCCTGATTTTGGGATATGTCTCAAAATAGCTCTCTATCAATGCAGCTGCCTGCTTACGGGGGATGTTAAGATTTCTGGACAGCCCAAAATCCGAAATGCCATAGACAATGCCAAAGTTCACCGCCTTGGCCGATGAGCGCATTTCCTTTGTCACACCCTCCTGATCAATCCCGTATACCTTCGCCGCCGTGGCCGTATGTATATCTCCGCCATGCCGGAAGGTATCGATCATTGTGTCCTCCTGGGCCATATGTGCCAGAATGCGCAGCTCGATCTGCGAATAGTCCGCCACCACCAATATGCGGCCCTGCCCTGACGGGATAAAGGCCCTGCGGATCTCCCGTCCTTCCTCCGTGCGTACAGGGATGTTCTGCAAATTTGGCTCGGAAGAAGAGATGCGCCCCGTCAGCGTAATATTTTGGTGGAATCTCGTATGGACTCTGCCATTGCTCTGGTCTGCCAACGCCTGTAATCCGTCCAAATACGTGCTCTTCAGCTTTGCCGCTTTTCTATATTCCAAAATACACGCAATGATGGGATGCTGTCCTTTTAGCTGCTCCAGCACCTCCACATCCGTCGAATAGCCCGTCTTTGTCTTTTTCCAGGCCGGCAGCCGCAGCTTTTCAAACAATACCTCTCCCAGCTGCTTGGTAGAGTTGATGTTAAATTGCTCCCCCGCCAGGCCATAGATCTCTTCTTCCAGCTCTTTGATTCGTTCAGCATACTGCTGTGCCAAATCGTGCAGCTGTGCCAGATCCAAGCGAAAGCCGGTACATTCCATAGCAAACAGCACACGCCATAGCGGCAGCTCCAGTGTCTGATATACTTCAAAGCCACGCCATTGCTTTAGTCCTGCCTCTATCTTGCGGTAAAGCCGGAGCATGGTGCAGGCATTGGCGGCCTGGTCAGGCGCCAAAAGCCCGTGTGTCTGGCATAAGGCCTGTATATCCTTTTGCCCCTGGGCCGGATTTTCCACATAGGCCGCCAGCATTACATCCTGGCACTCGCCTCGTATCTCTACCCCCCATTGGCGCATGGTATGTGCCCAGCTTTTTGCATCGTATAAAATCTTTTCGATGCTGGCGTCCGCCATCATGGGGGCCAGCATCTCCAACGCTGCGTAAGGGTCCACCCCATCGCCCAGCAATGTCTGTGAAAACGCAGCATACACTTCTTCTGTGTCGGAAACCGCCAGATGCAGCCCCTCTTTGTCTTCATACAATGCCACAGTCTGCGGGCAGGCGCTTATCACTTCGCGCCATTGCGCCAGGCTCTCGACTCTTCGGGTCGTTATCTCCGGCAGCGCAGCCGCCTGGGCCTCTTGGCTGTCCGCAGCGAGCCCCAGCCGCTTGGCCAGTGTTGAAAAGCCAAGGTCTGTAAATACCGGCGTCCAGACGGACTCGTCGACCCCCGCAAACGCAATTCCTTCCAATTGGAAATCACAAGGCACTTTGGGATCAATGGTCGCTAAAAATTTGCTTTGTCTGGCCTGGTCTGCATAGGTTATCAGCGACTGCCGAAGCTTCGGGCCGCCTGCCTCCTCCGCATGTGCCAATACCTCTTCCAGCGTGCCGAATTTGTCCAGCAGCTTGGCCGCCGTTTTGGGGCCCACGCCCGGCACGCCCGGGATATTGTCAGAACTATCGCCCATCAGTCCTTTTAGGTCTGCTACAAGCTCCGGGTAAACACCCATCTTTTTCTTTACCGCCTCAGCATCCATCAGGTCGGTATCTGAAATACCGCGCTTGGTATATAGGACCTTGACCGGCCCGCCTACCAGCTGCAATGCGTCCTTGTCTCCCGTAACCAGCAGCGCCTGGCAGCCATTTTGCTTTGCCAGCGCTCCCATTGCGCCCAAAATATCGTCCGCTTCATATCCTTCGCAGGACAACACGGCAATCCCTAATTCCCCCAGCGTCTGTTTCAAAAGCTCAAACTGTGGGATCAGCTCCTCAGGGGTCGCCTTTCGGCCCGCTTTATAATCTTTATATTGTAAATGGCGAAAGGTCGGCGCTTTTAGATCAAACGCCACCGCCAAATAATCCGGTTTTTCCTCTTGGATCAAACGAATGAGCATGCCCATGAACCCGTATACCGCATTGGTATAGCGCCCCTTTGCATCCGTTAATATCGGCAAGGCATGAAAAGCACGGAACAGAAGGCTGTTTCCGTCAATCGCAATCAATGTAGGCATGGCGCCGCCTCCTTTGTTTTATAGATGATTTTATCATACCCCATAGTAAAAATCAAAAAAGCACCCCTGTACCTGCGCATAGCCCTCCGCCAAAATTTTATCAAATGCGTCTTTTTTCTTTTGCCTTTTCCTGCAAAAAAGCCCCTATGCCTGCTGCATAGAAGCCTTTTTCCTATTCTTTATTCAGATCGTGCTGGCGATGCCATTGCGCAATCTGCTGCATACGTTGCTTCACCTTTGCTTCTGAGCCCTGCTCTGTTGGGCGATAGTACCGTCTATCCTTCAGCGATTCAGGCAGGCACTGCATATCCGTCAGCTTTTCAGACGCATCATGCGCATACTGATATCCTTCTCCATAATGCAGCTCCTTCATCAGCTTGGTCGGTGCATTGCGCAGCTGCAGCGGCACCGGCTCTGCAAGCATTTTCATTGCATCCCCTTTGGCGGATTCATATGCTATGTACAAGGCATTGCTCTTAGGCGCCATCGCTAAATAGACCACTGCATGTGTCAGGTTCACCGTACACTCCGGCATCCCGATAAAATGGCAGGCCTGATAGGCTGCCACAGCGATTTCGATGGCACGGCTGTCCGCCATGCCAACATCCTCGTCTGCAAAACGCACCAAACGCCTAGCTACATACAATGGATCCTCTCCTGCTTCCAGCATGCGGGCCAGCCAGTAGACAGCCGCATCTGCGTCGCTGTTGCGCATGGATTTGTGCAGCGCAGAAATGAGATTGTAGTGTTCTTCCCCGTTTTTATCATACAGCAAAGACTTCTGGCCGATACACTGCTCCACCATCTCACGGGAGACCTCAACGGCATCGCCTTCCTTTTTGCCGTTAAGCACCACCATCTCCAGCGTATTCAGCGCTACCCTGGCGTCGCCGTTGGCAAACGCCGCAATCATCTCCAGCCATTCCTCCTGAATTTTTATCTGCTGCTTTGCAAAACCCCTTTCATCCGCTAAAGCACGGTGCAATAATGTTTTTAGCTCTTGTACAGACAACGGCTGCAATACAAACACCTTGCATCGGCTCAGCAATGCCGAGTTTACCTCAAAGGAAGGATTTTCCGTTGTCGCGCCAATCAAAATGATGCTTCCTTTTTCCACAAACGGCAAAAACGCATCCTGCTGCGCTTTGTTGAACCGATGGATCTCATCCACAAACAAAACGGTCTTTTCCCCCAGCATTCTGCTGTGATCCGCTTCTGTCATCACCTTTTTGATTTCCTTTATGCCGCTTGTTACGGCACTAAAGTCTACAAACCTGGCCCGTGTTTTCTCTGCAATGATACGCGCCAATGTCGTTTTGCCTACGCCGGGCGGGCCCCAAAAGATCATAGAACAAATCTGATCCTGCTCGATCAGCTGCCGCAGTACCTTCCCTTTGCCCAGCAAATGCGTCTGGCCAACATATCCCTCCAGCGTTTCTGGCCGTAATCGGCTGGCCAAAGGGTCATGCCCCTGATTTTCAAACAATGATCTCTGCACACCTTTCTGCCCCTTTCGCCTTTTGATCCTATTATACCTCATCATTTCCCATTTTTCAGTGTTTCCACGCCTTTAAGAAAAAAGAAGCCCTTCCATCCAAGCACTTCTTTTTCGTTCATCCCTCATCCTTTATTTCCGATCGTCCTTATGGCGCTCTAGCATAAACATCATAAATATATCTTCTTCCGTTATCTCTTTGCTATCCTTTCGTTCATTTTTAGGCGATTTCTTTTTTGCTCCTCCTGCCGCAATGAATAGAATCAGCATTATGAAAAAAACCGCAGCCCACATCCACACTAACGCCCCTTCTGTTGATATATACACCATTATATAATTGCGGGAGTGCGCTTGGAAGCATAAAAATACCGCAACCTATCAAAATAGGTCACGGTATTGGATACCGGGTTTGCGCTACAAAAAAGATGCCAGTAAGGAACCATCGCACTACCCCGCAAAAAGCCCACAGCAAGCCAAAGTGTTGTGAGCGCGTTTACAAGCGGACAGCGCAGGCGCAGCGTGACTTTTTTGCCGAAAAGGAGGAACCGTGGCGCGGGTGACTGATTTTTTATAAAATAAAAAAATCGGAACGAGCGCAACTCGTTCCGATGTGGTGCCGAAGGTGGGACTTGAACCCACACGTAGTTGCCTACATTGGATTTTGAGTCCAACGCGTCTGCCAATTCCACCACTTCGGCTTGCAGAGGTTAGTATAACAAATTCTGCCCGCCTCCGTCAAGCGCAATTTTTATCGGCGCCGTCTCCGCCTTCTCATAGGGGCTGCCGTTTTTCTTGCTATCTCTTTCGGCGCCTCCTCCAGGTTTCCTTCTGCATCCATGCGAAGCGCCGTAATTTGATGCTTTGTCCACCGCATGATAGACTCCAGCCGGTCTGTCTCTGTAATGGATACCAGCGAATAGGCCACGCCCTCTTTTCCGGCCCGGCCCGTCCTTCCGATCCGATGCAGGTAGGAAGCATTGTCCGCCGGCATATCAAAATTGATTACTGCATCAATATCATCTACATCAATGCCGCGTGCCGCTACATCCGTAGCCACTAGGACAGGGAATTTCCCTTCCCTAAAATCCTTCATTACTTTGTTGCGAACACTTTGCTTGATATCCCCATGCAGGCAGTCTGCCTCAATCTCCCGCGCCCGCAATCGTTTTGCCAGGCGATCCGCCATGTATTTTGTATTGCAAAAGATCATGACCCGCTGCCAATCTGCCTGGTGCAGCAGCCGTGCAAGCACCTGCAGCTTTTCATCTCCCTCTGCATGCAGGCTATACTGTGCAATCTTCGGCTCATTTTTCTCCTTGGGAAGTACTGTAATCTCCACAACCTCTCTCTGGTACAGCCAGGAAATATCCATAACCTCTCTTGAAATCGTGGCCGAAAACATCACTACCTGTTTTTTCTTGGGACATCGGTCTAAAATGCTTGTTACGTCCTTGATAAATCCCATATCCAGCATTTCATCTGCTTCATCCAAAACGATTGTCTTCAGCGCGTGCAGTTTAACTGTCTTTCTTTTCATATGATCCAGCAGCCGGCCTGGTGTTGCCACAATAACCTGTGGTTTCTTTTTCAAATGCTCTATTTGCCGCTGCATGGACTGCCCCCCATACACGCTGACAATACGAAGCCCTTCCTTGTACTTTGCCATAGCGCGCAAATCCTCTGTGATTTGGCTGGTCAATTCTCTGGTAGGCGCTAAAATCAGGCATTGAAGCGCATCCTCCTGCCCATCCATTTGTTCAAGGAGCGGCACGCCAAACGCACAGGTCTTTCCAGTTCCTGTCGGTGCTTTTGCGATGACATCCTTACCCGCCATCATTTCAGGTATGGTCTTTTCCTGAACCTCTGTCATGTCAGTGAATCCCATTTCCTGAATTGCCCGCTGCATCTCGTTTGAAAGGGCCATTTGCTTAAATTCCATTTTTACGATCCTTTCCCCATACACACTGCCAGGCATTTGCCTGTAAATAAGAAAAATCCCTTCCGTATTCAGACCTTTCCCAATATCCAAGTGTCTAAATATCCTTGAAGAGATCCTAATATACGCAATTTAATTCAGTATAGCATGCAAGCCTCTCTGTTCGCAAGGATATCGTTTGAAAACAGCTCGATAAATTTGTCATAAATTCGTCATTTCTATGTTTTTTCCATTGAGAATACTCAAATCGTATGCTATACTTATTCAAGATATTTTCATCTGCCTTTGTCCAGTCATCCTGACTTGTCCCTTGTTTTTATACAGGGCTTTTTTTATGAGGCTCATTTCAAGAGCCTATCTCAACAAAGGAGGATATGTATATGCAGCAGTCCCCTGCCAACATGGGCGTTGGCAAAAACTTATTGCTAGGGATCCAGCACCTGTTCGCCATGTTTGGTTCGACGGTATTGGTCCCCATCCTAACCGGCCTGAACCCCAATGTCGCGCTGTTTACCGCCGGGCTCGGCACACTGATCTTTCATCTTTGCACAAAGGGGAAGGTGCCTGTTTTTGTTGGTTCCAGCTTTGCATTCATCGGGGTCATCCAGATCACCGCTTGTATGTATAGCGGCGTAGATGCCGGGATGGCCAACTATACCTCCCTGCCGGCTTATCAGGCCGCTTTCCCTTATGTAACAGGGGGGATCATTGTCGCCGGAGCCTTGTATCTTGTGCTGGCCCTCCTGGTCAAATTATTCGGCGTTGCGCGGGTTACAAGCTTTTTTCCTCCCGTCGTCACAGGCCCTATGATCGTAGTCATCGGCCTGACATTGGCGCCCACGGCCTTTGATAATATCTTGGCCAGCACAACCGCTGTTCCAGACGTGCTCTGGATGCGCTGGGTCATCGCCGTATCGGTGGTTGCCACTATGATTATCGTGTCGATTTTCTGTAAAGGCTTTTTCAAGCTCGTTCCTATTGTGTTCGGTATTGCAGTAGGCTACATTGTGGCGGCTATCATGGGGCAAGTGGATTTTTCCGTATTTTCAGCCGGCAGCTTAGGCATCAGCGCCCCCCACTTCCTTTTGCCAAAATTTGATTTGAGCGCCATTCTCATCATTGCCCCTACAACATTGGTTACTTTCATGGAGCATATCGGCGATATTACTACCAACGGCGCTGTTGTCGGGAAAAACTTCATGCAAGACCCCGGGCTTCACCGCACCTTGCTCGGCGATGGGCTGGCTACCATGGCAGCAGGCTGCTTGGGCGGCCCGGCCAATACCACTTACAGTGAAAATACCGGTGTATTGGCCGTTACGAAAAACTATAATCCTACAACGCTGCGCATTGCGGCTGTTTTTGCGATTCTTATGAGCTTTTTAGGCGTATTTCAAACATTTCTTTCCTCTATCCCCGGTCCTGTCATGGGAGGCGTGTCCATCATCCTTTTCGGGATGATCTCCGCTGTCGGCATGCGCACCCTGGTAGAGGCACAGCTTGATTTTACCCATAGCCGCAATCTAATGATCGTCGCCGTCATGCTTGTCAGCGGGCTCGGGCTTTCAGGCGGTATCCAAATCACGGAATCCTTTACCATCAGCAACATTGCCATCTGCGCCATTCTAGGTGTAATTCTCAACAAGATACTGCCAGAAAAAATGTAAAATTTTTCCTGAAAAGGCGCTGACAGCGCCTTTTTTCTTTGTAATCATTTGCCAGCATAGGAACCTTGCAAAATCCCATACTAATTTCGAGGTGATAAATCATGGCAAAGAAAAACAAGATGCAGAAGACCCAGCAGATGAACAAGCAGAGCGCTCAGCATTCTCAGAGCTCTTCTTCGTTCGATTCCGCTGAGGTAAAGCAGCAAAACAAACAGAGCCGCGATAACGTACAGTAATTTCTGTGCATCGCACCCCGCATGTAGGAATGCAGCTTTGCTGTCTTTCTACAAAAAAAGAGCAAGCATAGCTTGCTCTTTTATTTTTTCAATCTACCATCTGCCAGGCTTTTGCGCCCTGCCAGTCATGATCTTCCAGCTCCTCCATCTGCCCTAAAATCAACTGGAATAATACATCCTCGCTCTCAATGCCCCGATCCAGCCCACAGTATTTCAAAATGGTTTTTTCATTGCCCTGTTCCTTGCGGTACGCCTGAATCTCCAC
The DNA here is from genome assembly GCA_905208455.1 of uncultured Bacillota bacterium. Lineage (GTDB taxonomy): Bacteria > Bacillota > Clostridia > Christensenellales > QAND01 > UMGS1975. The sequence goes on along the minus strand of CAJLPK010000001.1, from coordinate 2,199 downwards.
AGCACTCGCGTCTTTCTCATTTTCATATCTTAGCAGGTACGCTGCGCCTCTGGCCAAAAAATATGGCACCATACCATATTTCAAGCACAGCAATGCCGGTCCAATGAATCGTTCATCATGGCCCAGCTTGCGAATAGGATCCGCACAAACACGGTCCACATCGTCCTTGGCATTGGGATTTTTCATGGAATCCCAGTTCAGCCCAACACCCTCATCAATCTCTGCCTGAGTAAACCCAAATTCCTTGGCAATGCCAAATTTCGCCTCTACGGTGGCATAGTCCGCACATTTACGGACATATTGATCATTTGCACATTCAAACGTATACTTAGCGCCGCGGGCTTTGCCGATACACGCCGTTGTACAGTGCCTCATATTGCCGCACCATATCTTCTTTACCATACGCCCTTCAATGCGGTCCACAAACTGCATATACGGCATATCCGGTTTTTCTCCTACAAAGCAATCGCCGACAGGGAGCACTTCGCCCTCGCCCGTAGAAATACAGAGGGGATCTTCTGCCAGCATCTCCTCTGTGGGATTATATCCACCGCGATGGGTCAGCGCCTCCACCAGGCCCACATGCGTTTCGCAGTACGCCCATTGTTTGTCATCCATCCGTTCGCGCAGCAGGGTTTTGAATGTCCTGGCTGTAAATACCATGTTTACAAAGAACATGACGTTCAACGGCTCTTCCAGCCCTGACTCCATTCTTTTTATAATGGTCTTGGCCAGCAGGTCTGCTACCGACGGATATGCGCCTGGATACAATGCCACCGCAACAAGGTCGACCTTTTGCAGGCGCTCCACACAAACATCAAAATCCCGCTTAGAGCTGTAAGCCTCAAATCCTGCAATTTTCCGTTTATCCAGCCCGTCTGATTTTGCGGTAAACAGCGTATAATAGCCTTGCTCGTTCAGCTTATCCACTGTAACCGGCGACCCATTGATAAAAATCAAATGATAGCCTGCCCGCGAAAATAAGTCCGATAGATACCCGCGCCCGATTTTACCAGCTCCGACAATTGCGATCTCCTTGCTTCTCATGAAACGATTCACCCCTCCAAATTATTGCTCCGCCTTTTTGCGGCTATGGACAAGTTTATGCGCCAAACACCAATTCCTTCCCATCATTTTCGACCGTGACCTTGCCATCTTTGAGCGTAACGCTGGTCACAAACCCATTTGCCAAAAATACATCGGATTCAAATATGCTGGCCGGCTTTTCCTCTACGTTGTCATACACCGCATAGGAAAGCTCCTCCTGTCGAAATCTCATTTGGATCAGCTGATGCGTACTACCGCCATCATCCGTATAAAATTGTTGTACTTGATAAGCACCGTCTTGCTTTTTGACCTGCAGCCAGTTTTCTAAAACAGGAACGCCCCCCTGCTGGATGCTTTCTGTCTTTACATCCATTTGGCTGCCGTCTTCAAGCAGGGTCGCGGAATGTGAAATCGTTGTAACAGTCTCATCGCTTTCGGTGATCTGCTCCTGAAACGTGTATTTATATACGCCGTTTTCCAGTACCAAATCACCACTGCCCCCGTTTTCAGAGGTCATATGAAAGCCTGCTTCCGTCTTTTCCGATTGTACCATAGATTGCAGCAAATCCACAAGCTCATCATCTGCGCGAAAATTCGGGGTGAATAGCGAGCTGATGAGGTTTGTATAATCGGTCTGCCCTTCCTCCGGCTGATAGGTTTCCATGATTTCATTGGCTTTTGCGATGCTGTAATCCCTTTGGTTCATATAGTCTATGATTGCATTGTTAAGCGGATTCTCGCCGGATGCCGCCGAGGGCGCCGGCGCCACCGTAGGAACAGGCTCCTCCGCCTGCCCGCCGCAGCCAGTGAAAGCCGCTGCGCAGACGACAGACAGCAAAATGCTGATCATACGCTTACTGTTTTTCAATCTTGCCTCCTCCGATCTGCCAAAAAAACAACAACGTAGCCATTCCCTCCACGGGAATGACTACGTTCATGATACCCCTTATTTTTCCTATCTGCAACACATTTCAGCGATTTCGTATAGCTCTGCATCCACTTCCTTGCGCATATTCACTGCTTCTTTGAGCGAAACTGCCACCACGCTGGTTCCCGACAGCCCCACCATCTTTCCATAGTCATGCTCCATAGCAAGGTCTGCCGCTTTTACGCCCAGCCGCGTGCCAAGCACTCGGTCGAACAAGGTAGGGG